>JAWVZH010000014.1:0-32085 GCA_033722295.1 Saprospiraceae bacterium | reverse complement strand
GAGTGAGTTGGACAGTGAAAGGGTAATGGCATCGACATCTGTGAAGCCACTGATTATGGATATTGCATACAGACCACTTTGACCGAAGTAGTCTTTTGCTGCAGCCACGGCAAAAATGATGACGACATAAAGAGTTCCAAATATTAATGCACTCTTCAATTGTGCTGGATTATCGGGCTCCGGCAGTTCTTTTGTTTCCTTGTCCTGATTGTAATAGTAAAGCCCGGCACTCAACACAGACATAAAGATGAACTCAACGATCAAGGGCGGAGCGATAACGTGTAAGTTATCCGGTGTGACGACGGCCACTTCGATGATAACTCTGGCTACTGCCACTGTCGAAGCGGTCAGGATGATGAATGCGGCCAGACGGGTGCCTTTTGGGACCGATGATGCTCTGCGGGCGAATGTCACTGTGGCCGCAGTACTGGATATCATGCCTCCCAAAATACCATTGGCTATAGTACCGGCATTTTTTCCCAATAATTTGTAAATGAAATAGCCTATCAACCCGAGCCCAACGATCAAGACGACCATGAGCCAGGCTTCTCTGGGGTTTATGACGTCGTAGGGCCCAAAGGTCCTATCTGGCAGAATAGGTAAAATGATAAGGGAAATAGCGGCAAATTCCATAATGCCTGTGATATCCTTTGGTTCCAGGCGTTTGACAAATCCCCCCAGTACGGATTTCAGTTGAAGTAAAACTGCGGTGACCGCTCCAATGGCAATGGCAATATTAGATTTGCCTATGATCAGATAGGCCCCGACGCCATACATCAACATGATCGCTACTTCTGTCGTCTGGCCGAGGTCCGATTTGTTTGACTGCGATTTCCGGTAATTAGCGATCACCAGGATGAATCCAATAGCAATGGCACCTGCAGCCACGATCAATGCTGAGGAAAAATACTGAGAAAGCAGTCCCATAATGCTTCCGAATAGTGTTACGAGAGCAAAAGTGCGAATACCCGCGATCTGATGTTCATCATATTCTCGCTGAAGGCCCACCAGTAACCCCAATCCAAGTGAAATACCTAATAATTTTAATAGATCATAATCCATCGAGGCAACCTGTGCTGTGACTTTGATTTAAACTTGTACGGGGAATATAAACAATCCTGACTTATCTCAAAGTTCGTTATGCGGAAACGGAATGGTTCGATCCTCAGCATTCAACACAAATATTGCGCATGTGTGTGGTATGAGGTGCTGGTGGTCGAAAGACGTGCGTTTTAGCCTTACTCATCAGGCGGCCTCACACCTGGCTTTCAATGCCTCATTCATGTCTTGGAAACCTGCTAAAGTGTTTTTTAGAGCGCCGCTCAATAGACCAACCAGGATTCCACTGAAATTTTCACCATGGATGAACTTTGTTGTTGAATTATCGATCTTCTCCAGTTTGAAATAGTGTTCTCCGTCAAACAGACCTTTGATGAATAGTTTTCCTTTCCAGCGAAATTCTTTTTCACGTTCGTTCTTCAGAATGACTGGTCTGAAGGTCATTTCCTTGCCATCCGGCGGTTTCAGACGAACGGTGATGTTCTCACCTTCCTTCGGTTCTCCAGAGATCGACCTGATAAAAGGATTCCATTCAGGATGGCTTTCAAAATCCATTAGAATATTCCAAACCTTTTGAGCAGGAGCGTCGATAATAATATCGGATTCCATGTTTTTCATACAGGCCTCTTTCAATTTGTCATACAAGATACTTCTCACGAGGGAATGACTCGAATATTATCGACCAAACATGCGTAAGGGTCTACGAGATAAGGTGAACCGGCATTCGGTTGTAATTCTATCGATTGCGACTCATGCCTTGTTGGAGCAAGTGCTGATCCGGAACGGTGCATAGAGTGGGCAAAAACCGATTGCGCTGGTCAAGACGAATATAACCGCAAGAACCAGAAGGACTATAGCCCAGGTTCCGGTAACAGTACCGGTGAAGTAGAGAATTGCAAAGAAGACAGCAAGAAGCAGCCTTATAATCCTGTCAGCTGAACCCATATTCTTTTTCATTGCTTTTTGATTTTTATTAAAGAAATTTTTGGATCAATAATACAATCATATAAATGACGCCAACACAGATAATACATACCATAATAAATTTTACGATCTTATTGAGCGTCGACATGATCCTAAATTACAGAGAAAACCAGGACAGGTACAGTGATACAGATCACATATCAGGATGATCTGCCCCCGCTGGTGAGGATCAGCTGGAATCCACCTGAGGGAAACATCACAGTTCTTACCGGGGCTTATAGCCGGAAAATGAGCCTAGAAAGAGCTCACAGATCTCAAAATTGCCGTCCCTTTAGCCTGTGATCACAGTCAGGCAGCAAAGGGCCATAGGAATGAAACCGACGAGTCGCATAGGATCTTGTTTGTTTCAGTGCTCTATATCCAATGCACCGAGCTGATGACATCGTGTCATTCTGGAGTCAGATTTTTAATGTTGATCAGGCACTGTCGGGTAAATTATAAATGTGCAGCCCTATAAGAACCATCCACAGAAATACAGTTAATAAATGAAGGCGCTGCCACAATCCTGTGAGCACTCTTGAATCCATTGAATATATCATCAAGATCAAAAAGATCAGTGCAACTATTCCTGTAACTATGGAATAGGTGGAGAATCCCTTCCACAAAGGAAGTTTGCGGAATGATAGTCCCAACAGGATCGTTCCGATTATGGCGAAAAGGAACATAAAGAATGAAATACCGTCATGCATAAGCGCCTCTTGAGATCCGTTGGGTGGACATCCCGGATCGCAGGAAAAAAAGCTGTCGAAAAACATTCCCACACCAAATAACAAGATCAGAATAGACCCTGTCATTGTCATCGCTTTTTTTGGGAGTGATGATATCAGTGCAATGCCAAAAAGAGTTATCAATATACCAGACGCTAGAAACCCGACATAATTCATCAGCCAGGCATTGCTGGTTCCCGTTGCTCCAAGTTCACTTATGAAGTTGTGTAAATGATTATAGTCCGATCGCAAAGCTGCACCAATAATTATAACGATTGTAAAAATCACTGGTCCTGCGATTCCTCCGAGCGCTAAGCTTTGATGTCTCTTTTTTGTCATGACAGATCATTGATTTGGACTATTATTAATTTACCAATTAATGATCAGCATTCCAATTCTGACACTTTTGATTTCCGATCAGGCATTGTGTAGATCGTTCAATATATGACTACGAATTCTTTTCGAGGAAGCGTTAGAAAATTAAAGAATGAAAATGGGCATTGAACGATTGTTTTTCGTCATTTTTCCTTTTGCTCAATATCCCATTCTATACCCCATCTTTGGACATATTCCTGGATCGGCCCCAGGCCGACTTCTTTACGTCGTTGATTGACATATTCCGGCTCTTTTAGATCCTTGACGTAGTAGCTGCCGTCTTCATTCATGTAGATCTGGGATCCATAGATCTGTTGCCTACCTTCTCTGAGATTGACCCTGTCGATCAATAAGGCCAGAGCACTCCAACTGGCCTCTCCGTTGTTGGCAGCCTCCTTCATAAGGGGGAGATATTTCTTTTGTGTTTCGATATCGGCATGTTGAATAACCAGAAACACAGCATTTGCCGCACTGCCTTTTACTACCGAACTTTTAGGCCAACCATGAGTTTCGATGATCTCTTCAATTCGTTTTAGGTTGTTGTCGTTTAATTTGCGTTTGAGTTCCCAGATGGCGGAGACCAGGGGAGATTCCCGGCCTACTTTTTCATTGGCGATACGAATATGGTAGTAAAACGCCTGGTCCTTGATCTTCATTTTCCATAATTCTTTGGAAAGTGGAAGGTCCGGATACTCACCATATTTGGCTTCGACCCGTTCTACGAGTTCATCTTCCAGCTCAGACCATCTTTCGTCATCAATGAGGAAGTAAAAGTCAGGATCATTCAATGCCTGAACACTGGTGTCTTCCGCTGTTGCGATTCTTACGTAATGAAAGGCAGAGTCGATCTGCTGATCCAGTGCCAAAGCACAGGCGTAATTATAAGTGTTGGTATTGTTGTCGGGATCCTCAAGATAAAGCTTGTGGTATTCCTCGATGGCCAGCTTGAGGTCGCCCGATTCACGGAGACTGTCGGCTTTAGATTTCTCGTATGCCTGACCCAGGACAGGTCCTGCCAGAAGGGCGCTCAGGAAGAATAGGATAATATTCGGATTATAAATTGAATTTCTCATGAGTTGTTGATCTTTTTAGAATAAATAATCGATCTAAGGGAATAATGAATTTTATTCGATTGTGTTCAATATGGATATTTTATGTGGCTCATGCTGCCTTGGCGATCAGGGAGCGGACCTTACGGATATTACTGTAGTTCTTTCCAACATCTAGAATAGTAAATCTCATTCTTGGTTGGCTTCGGATCTGATATGTCCGAGTATCACCTTTTTCTGAAACCACTTTTACCGAGACCTTTTCTCCATATGATGAGATGGAGATTCCAGTTTTGAACTCTACGTCGTTATCGCTGATACGCATGAGGCTTTTATCAACTTTAAAGTTCGAGCTGAGAAGGTCAGCTATCAAGTCAGGTTCAAGTCGTGAGTTAACTATGTCACTTTGTGTCATTCCGAAATCTGCCTCTCTCCAATTCTTGCCTGCTATCGACTTTATGGAGAAAAATTGAAACATCATAAAAAGGAAAGCGGCCATGAGCCCCTGGAGTATTGACCAGATAAAGATCCGTTCTGAAGAGGTGATATCAGCTTCAAAAAAATTAAATAATTGCTGGAGGCCAATACTCAGGACTGTGAACAATACAAATACAGTAAGGCCGATCCTTAATAATGCTTTCATAATTATTCTGATTGATTTTATAAAAATAAAAAAAGTCATGTGAGCATCGCATTCAAGTAGCTGGTCATAGGCCCATAATCTTTTTCAAAGTTTTATAGGCGTTAAAGAATTTCAGGAATGATGGACCAAAATATCTCGAAGGATAACGTGGGTTATCAGGTAAAATAGCCAGCAGATCGAAAAAATTGCCACCTTGTTCCAGGTTTTTCAATCTGGCCAATGAATAGCTATCATTGTTCGAATTACGGAGTCCAATATTCTTAAAATAATGGTACCCAAATGAGGAAAGAAAGTGATGGATTTCTTCAAAGGAAGTGTCGAATCTTTTCAGTGCTTCTTTATGAATTTCAATATAAAGAATGGGTCGTTCTTTGTGGATCATTTTATCACAGGCCTTTAGGGCCGTCATTTCAGCACCCTCTATATCTATCTTGATGAGGTTGATCAGCAGGTCCTGTTTTTTGGATGTGACCCATTCCAGAATATCAAAACCAGATATCTTAAAAGTTTTTTCTCCTTTTCCTGGAATGAAGTGGGTAGATCCTGTATTGTGTGATTTTGTCCTTGTCATGTAGTATTGCTCTCCTTGCTTGCCTAGGATATGGCAAGCGGGCTCGATTGTCTCCTTGAGACCGTTTTCGCTTATATTCCTGAGCAGGAGTTCATAGTTTTCCGGACTACCTTCAATAGCGAAAACAGTACCTTGATCGACTTTTTTCGCAATCGGAATGGTGTAGGTACCTATATGGGCGCCGATATCCAGGATGTTATCTCCCGGCCTGATAAAACTTAATAACATGGCCAGTTCATTGCGGGCGTGAGCTGAATACCTCTTTAACTGATTAGTTATAGTATCATTCTGCCAGGTGTAGAATTTACCATAGACAGTATCTACAACTTCAGTTTGGGAGGTATTATTTTTGTCCCCATTGATCATTCAAATGAGAGTTGATTAGTGGACCATTACGCAATTTATGGCCAATATCTGCGCTCACCCTGAAAAACTATGATTGTCCGAATGATCATGTTATATCAGAAACATTATTTACTCCCCATTACAATTGGCAACAGTAAGTTAAGTGATATTTTTCTTAAATAGAAGCATCTTTGCTGTGCAGCGCAACAATTGATAGCTCATGGTAATGTCAGAGAGTATTCTGAATCAAACCCAATGCACGATTACGGGGTGGAGACTGAGGATCCCTTCATGAGCTATATCATCGGTTCATATTGAATTAAATCTTACTTTTTCATTCTCCTGATATTTCATCGTGTGTTCCATTCCATTCTGAAGTATGGTTGCGCTGAAGGGCTCAGGCCGGGTTTCTAGATCGGTCGGGAACCATGTTGTTTTAATATCGTAATTGACAAGCAGGAACATGCCCTCTGCATTTCCATTAGTACCAAACCGTTCGAAATTGCCACTCCAGAAGGATGTATTGAGATGTTTTTCAAGTTGAGTGTTCAGGGCTGGTATATCTTTGGTAGGCATGCCTATTTCATTGACACACAGAAGAGATGATTGATCGAATAATTGGTCACTGTCATTACTCAGCTCGTGATGTGCAATGAATTCAGCGACGTTATCCGACCTGTCCCAAAAATAGATCGATTGTGCATTCCAGGCCGGGTAGTCCTGCAGGTATCGCCCTTTCTCTATTTCGATGAGCTCAGTTCGCTGGCTAAGCCATTCCAGACCTAGGCTCAATTTATTGCGAGGTACAAGAAAACAATAGTGATAATGGTGAGGCTTTTTATCGGCTTTAAAAGTGAGTAATGTTCTTCCGGCTTGTATTGAAAACTTTTTGGTTGAATTCTCAACCGGGAGGAAACCCAGGATATCCAGGTAGAAATCTTTTTGGTGCTGAAGCCTATGGGAATAAAGTGTGAGTTCCTTGATGATCATAAGTGTGTAGAATATAAACAATTATTGCTCATCAAGCGAGTAATAAATATTGCAGTATGGTGTCACTGATACGTCAATGGCTGACCCACTTCTGGGTCAGCCACTCGACTTTTGGAATGATTTATCTTCGGCTGTTGGACAACCGCAGTACGGCTCACTGTCCTCAGCTCCTTTTACTGTTGAAGGGGATTGATATTCGAAAGTGATTACTGGAGCACAACATTTTGTTCTTCGATCATCTTACGCATATTGATCAATGCATACCGCATTCTTCCCAAAGCTGTATTAATACTGACCCTGGTCAGTGCCGCGATCTCCTTGAAGCTCATGTCCGCGTAATGCCGTAAGATGACCACTTCTCTTTGTTCTTCCGGTAATCTGTCCACAAGCGCACGCACCTTGTCATGTACCTGGGATTTGATCATCTTTTGTTCCTTATTTGGATCAGGATTTTCCAGAACGTCAAAAATGTCAAAGGTATCCGTTGGCTGGATCATGGTCCTACGTTTTGAGCGGCGGAAATGATCCACACACATATTGTAGGCGATCCGCATGGCCCATTGCAGGAATTTGCCTTCATGATTGTACCTTCCCCTTCTCAGGGTTTTAATGATCTTGATAAAAACATCCTGAAAGATGTCCTGAGCCAGACTGTCATCCTTGACGAAAAGATAGATGGACGTATAGATCTTATCCTTATGACGATTAAGCAAAAGCTCAAAAGCCTTTTCATCTCCGTCTAAATAATTGGTGATAAGCTCTTTGTCTGTAAGCTGAAGTGCGTTACGCATAACAATCCCCTTTTTTAGTTTTTAAAACTTAGTTAGGTAGATGTTTATGCTATAGACAAAGATTTTGCGTGAAAGAATATCTTACAAATCTAAAGTAAATCAATGAATATGGAAACTCCAAACCAATTTTTTCTCTTAACAGGAGTTTAACTAAACCATTACCTTCGTTGATTCCTTTACAGTTATCGTAACACAACAACTGGACCAAAAATTCATGCCAAGTACTAAAAAGTTGCAGGAAACCATCCATGTTAAAGGGGCTCGCTCCAATAATCTTAAGGATATTGAGGTGGAGATCCCCAAGGAAAAACTGGTCGTCGTGACCGGATTGTCAGGCTCCGGGAAATCCTCACTTGTAATGGATACTTTATATGCGGAGGGCCAGAGGCGATATGTGGAAAGTCTCTCTTCCTATGCCCGGCAATTTCTAGTGAGGATGAAAAAACCAGATGTGGACTTTATCAAGGGATTGAGTCCCGCTATTGCTATCGAACAGGCAAAAGGTGGATCCAACGCGCGCTCCACGGTCGGTTCCATGACGGAGATCTATGATTATCTACGTCTTCTGTTCGCCAGGATAGGTCGGACTTTTTCACCTGTGTCCGGTGAAGAGGTAAGGCGGTATCAGGTTCAGGATGTGGTGGACTATATTATGGATAAAAAAGAAGGTGCTAAGGTTCATCTCTTTGTACGCCTGGCCTCCAAATATGCGGACAGGCAAGTTCAAAAAGAGATGGATCTGCTGCTTCAGAAGGGGTTTACTCGGGTACGCTGGAAAGGAGAACTGGTCCGTATAGAAGATTTTTTAGAGAAGGAGTCAGATCACCTGGAAGATAAGGTTAGTTATCTCATCGACAATGAACTCGAGATCCTGGTAGACAGATTCGTGGTTAAAAAAGAGGATACTGAGAACATTAAGCGCATCGCCGATTCGGTTCAAACCGCGTTTTTTGAAGGAGATGGAGAGCTCATCATTGATATTGAGGGAAATACTACTTCGTTCAATAACAAGTTCGAAGCCGATGGGATCCAGTTTGTAGAGCCAACCCATCAGTTGTTCAACTATAACAATTCATACGGCGCCTGTCCGAAGTGTGAAGGATACGGCAGGATCATGGGTATTGACGAGAAGAAGGTAATTCCACGAGAGGGTCTAAGTGTATACGAAGGAGCCATTGCGGCCTGGTCCGGTGAGAAATATGGCCGGTGGCTGGATGCTTTCTTGGATGTGGCGCACAAGTTTGATTTTCCTGTACATCAACCCTACAAATCACTTAGCAAGGCTGAAAAAAAACTGCTCTGGACTGGTAATGAGCATTTCAGGGGTATCGATGATTTTTTTGAGGAATTGAGAGAGAAAACCTATAAGATCCAGAATCGGGTGATGCTGGCACGGTATCGGGGAAGAACGACATGTCCCGAGTGTGATGGTGGAAGATTGAGAAAAGAAGCGACCTATGTGAAGATCAATGGTTATGATATCACTGAATGGATAGATCTGCCTATTGATGAGCTTGAGGAGATCATTAATCAATTGCAGTTGACCGATTATGAAGAGAAGGTGGCCAACCGCATACTTGTGGAGCTCAAAACCCGACTCGGCACCATGCAAAAGGTTGGTTTGGATTACTTGACCATCAACCGGCTGTCTAATACGCTCAGTGGTGGAGAGACCCAACGTATCCACCTTACCAGGCTGTTGGGAAGCAATTTGACCAATTCACTTTACATACTGGACGAACCCAGTATCGGATTGCACCCGAGAGATACAACCAGGCTCGTGGAGGTGCTCAAGGCCCTGAGAGATCTTGGAAATACTGTGGTGGTGGTCGAGCATGAGGAGGAGATCATAAGATCGGCAGATTATATAATTGATATCGGTCCGATGGCAGGCACTCATGGAGGAGAGCTGGTCTTTGCAGGACCGAGTGATCAGCTTATCAAAACCTCCAATACCCTTACTGCTGATTATCTGACAGGTCGTAAAGAAATTGAAGTTTCTGACATACGCCGATCACCGATAAACAAGATCATTATTAAAAAGGCTGAAGCTCATAATTTACAGAGCTTTGATGTGACATTTCCTTTGAATATGCTCGTTGTGGTCACTGGAGTTTCTGGATCAGGGAAGTCAACATTGGTGCGTGATGTCTTTTACAGGTCTATGTTGAAACACCTGGGAGAAGCGTCGACGAAGCAGATCGGCGCTCATGAAGGGCTGTCTGGAGACCTCAATGCGGTGGATCAGTTGGAATATGTAAGTCAAAGCCCTATTGGAAAATCTTCACGATCCAATCCAGTAACATATGTCAAGGCTTATGATGCCATCAGGAAGCTGTTTACCAAACAGCAGCTATCGAAAATAAGGGGCTATGATCCCAAGCACTTTTCGTTTAACGTCGACGGAGGTAGATGTGAGACATGCAAAGGTGAAGGAGAGATTGTAGTTGAGATGCAATTTTTGGCTGATGTCAAGCTCCTGTGTGATGAATGTAAAGGTAAGCGCTTTAAAAAAGAGGTACTCGATGTCAAGTATAACGGTAAGAACATCTTTGACGTCCTGGATATGACGATAGAAGAAGCCATCGAGTTCTTCGAAGGCGAAAAGGACATATATAATAAGATCAAACCGCTCCATGATGTGGGCCTCGGTTATATCAAGCTTGGACAATCGAGCAGTACTTTATCGGGTGGTGAGGCACAACGTGTCAAGCTGGCGAGTTTTCTTAATGCCGGACAGAGTATAGGGCATGTTCTGTTCATTTTCGATGAACCCACAACAGGATTACATTTTCATGATGTGAATAAACTTCTTTATGCCATGAATGCACTGATTGAAAATGGGCATTCGGTCATCGTGATAGAGCATAATCTTGATGTAATCAAGAATGCCGATTGGCTGATTGATCTGGGACCGGGCGGTGGGAAGCACGGCGGACGATTGTTATACGAAGGCGCGCCGGAGGGAATATTAGGTGAGAAAGAGAGTGCGACCGCGGAGTTTTTGAGGGGTAAATTGGGGTAGAATGTTAAATCGACCCCCGGGGTCGATTTTCCACCATCTTGACCATCACAACCTTTTTGTTCTATAACTATAAGATTATCAAAGGCTTAGTGGGCATTATAGCGTTGAGTGAGTCGCAGTTAGAGTTCGCTAAATGTTAAGGAAACGTTAAAGCGACCCCCGGGGTTACTTTAACATTTAAACTAAAAATGCACCCAATGCCCGATCAGACCTTCCTCCGGGTTGTATTCCAGAGTGGGGAACGGTACTTTGATAATATTGAGGAGTCTCAGCAAGCTTTTTAGAAAAGGGTCATTGGTTTTTATCCGCGTAAGATCTATATCCATTGATAAGAAGTATTGTCGATATCTGGGACGATCGGTAGTGAAGGTGCCCAGTTCATTGGCCCAGGAATTCTCGAATCCACCATACAGATTCTCGGCACCGACTCCCAGCGCAAGATTGAGCCATGGAGGCAACCAAGAGGCTTCACTCATGAAGGAACGTGGATTGACGGACAACCAGACCGTTTGGGCATTATAATCTTTCAATAGCCGGGTACTGAATCCCCGGCCATAAAGATCAGTCGCTCTGTCAGACAGGTACTCCGTCATGTTTTGGTCTGACTTTACTATTTCATCAGAATATGATCGGGGGAATGAGGACATCTTTAAAATAATTCGCTGTTCATGCCAGAATTGTTGCTGGAGTCCAAACAGTGCTACGCCACCTAAATTGAACGCCATATCGGGTATGGAGAATCCCCACTTGTCAGAAAACCCGTCCATCACCTCGATGGTCGACTGGAATAACAAAGAAGTACTAATGCCTGTCCAGAGACTTCTGCGTTCATCCAATCCCGTCCATCGAGCTCCGTGAAATACCAATTGACTTTGAAAGTAACTGCTGTAGGCATGTCCGAATTTGTCCATGTCCATCCATTCACCGCTGTCATTGAACAGGTGGAAGCGACTTCTATCATGATCTGCATACCACGCATAGTTCAGACCCAGAGTGAACGTACCGTACGTTATAGCCGCTATTCCCAGGCCAGTGTATAAGCGTTGTGAGTTTAAAGTATCGGCCGGCACTAGCCATTGAGCTGGTAGAGTATGTTGACAAAGCAAGATGGAAACCAATACTATGAAGCTATATTTTCTAATGGGTCTGTTTTAGCTGGTTTTATCAAATATAGTGCGATATGTCTACAGGTAATCACTTTAACATATACTGATATATACCCGTTATAGTAAGTATCAAAAAAAGTATATCTTTCGCAAAGTCTATATTTAACTGATTACATCGATATCATGAGACGAATCTATACACTTATACCCTTCATCTTTATCTTTTTCATCGGTAGAGGTCAGGACATCCATTTTACCCAGTACAATTTGGCGCCTGTTACACTTAATCCCGCTCTCACAGGTGCTTTTTACGGTTCATTCAGGATCGGGGCGCTTTATAGATCACAATTTTTTAATGTGGATAATTTCACTGCCTTCAAAACTCCGAATCTATATATAGATGCTCCCATCATTAAGGGTTTTCGTGACAAGGATTGGGTTGGCGTGGGGGCCAATATTTTCCAGGATGAGGCAGGCGACCTGGAACTGACCTTTGGATCGTTTCTGGGAAGCGTAGCATATCACTTTGCTCTCGATAAAGAGGGTGATGCCATTCTGACCTTAGGAGTCCAGGGGGGGACAATGTCCCGAAGATTGGTTAATGAGGGTGCTAAGAAGCTTATTGATGATGAGACATTGCCTTCAGAGAACGATAACAGGAACTTTTTTGATCTCAATGCAGGACTGATGCTGCGAACTCCCCTCGGAGAGATGTCACTTCTTGAGGTCGGCGTTGCCGGATTCCATCTTACCGGACCGGATTATAACCTTAGGCAAAATACGGCAGAACTTCCCCTGCGATATGACTTTCATGCCAGGGTAAAAAATTACATAACGGAAACTTTTACCGTGACTCCGTCCGTATTATATAAAGGTATGGGAACGGCCAATCAGATCGCTTTACAAGGTATGGTTGGCTTCCAGGTTGATCAGGAAAAAATGATCGACCTCAATATGGGTCTGGGCTACAGGATCAATGATCTTGATGCGCTGGAAATACTGTTTGGCCTTGATTGGGGAGATTTCAAAGCGGGCTTTGGATATGACCTGGCCCTTACGAGTCTGGCAGGTGGTTCGAACTCAAGACCTGGAGCAGTTGAATTTGCAGCGAGTTATATTGCCAAGATTTATAAAAAACCTGATCCGAAACCGACATTATTCTGTCCAAGATTTTAAAGAATGATCCGAATGAATATTTCTAAAATACTTTTTTCAGTATTCACTCTTCTCATATCCTGTGGGCTACAGGCACAACCCATCGACAATTCCACTTTTGAAAAAAACCTGGAAACTGCCGAGGAGCAAATGGCCAAGCATGAATATTACAACGCCAGAGAGTACTACAACAAAGCATTCGAGCAACAACGGCAACCTGAGATCGCTTTAAAGATAGCCGACCTCAATTATCTGCTGAAAGACTACAGGAGAGCATCGATCTGGTATCGAAGGGTTTTGAGAAGAGACAGGAATGATACATACCTTGATTCGAGATTTGACTATGCGAGAGTTATGAAGATGCGAGGAGAATATGAAGACGCTATGGAGGAGTTCAATTACTTCCTGGAACGAAGTGATAATGAAGAGCTCAAGGAAAAGGCACGAACGGAAATCATCGGTATGCAATTGGCCTCAGCCATGGAGGAAGATGTTTCCATTTCAGTGGAAAATACAGGCCGCCCCATCAATGGCCGCTTCCTGGAGGCTTCTCCTTATCTGGATCGGGATGGAAAGATGTTCTTTTCCACCATAAGGTCTGATGAGGTGATCGTACTTGACGATAAAGCAGAGGGATATTACAGCCAAATATACATGGCGGTACCCGAAGAAAATGAAAGACGCCGGGCAGACTGGCAGGACCCAGTGGCTCTCGGTGAAAATGTAAATCGTCCTGAATTTCATACCACCAATGTCTCTCTTTCACCTGATGGGTCAAGAATGTACTTTACCAGAACCATTCTGGACGGACATGAAATTGTAGAAAGCAAGGCCTATTTAAGTGAGCGCACGGGCTCAGGATGGGGAGCTGCTCAGGAATTGGAGGGCGTTAATGGAGAATATATAGTGAGACATCCTGTCGTCGGTGAACTTTATGGCAACGAAGTACTATTCTTTTCTTCTAATATGGAAGGAGGGAAAGGTGGTTATGACCTCTACTATTCTACGTATGAGGGGGGAAGCACTTATAGCTTGCCTACCAATTTGGGAGAAGAGATCAATACGATCGGAGATGAGATCACCCCCTTTTATCGTGATGGGATACTTTATTTTAGTTCTGACGGTTTACCGACTATAGGAGGATACGACATTTATTCGTCTACCTGGGATGGCTCATCATGGAGTGAGCCAGAGAACATGGGATTGGCCTATAATTCAACCTGTGACGATATTTATTATACCCTCAATGTAGAAGGCAGTAAAGGCTTTCTCGTATCCAACCGGCCGGGTACTACCACGAGGAGTGTCGGCAGCAAAACTTGCTGTGATGACATTTGGACGGTTAAAAAGAGAGATATCATTATCGATGTCATTGCAACCGTGATCGATGACGAAGGTAATGAGCTAATGGAGTCAGAGGGTGAAATGTATGACCTGTCATCGGGAGGCAAGCAAATAGCCGAGGAAAACTCAGGTGAAACCAATCAGATGACCTTCCAATTAGATCCGGACAATGCCTATCGCATTGTGGTTAAAAAGGACGGTTATTATCCGGCAGAGGCAGAGATCAACACTGTGGGTAAGGTAGATGACTACACCTATAACAAGGAGTTCGTCTTGAGGAAGAAAGAACCTGATGTGGTCATTGTTACTATCAACGAACCGATCCGACTCAATAGGATCTATTATGACTTTGACGATGATAAGATTCTTCCGGAAGCAGAAAAGGACCTTACTGACCTGCTTGGATATCTCAGAGAATATCCTGAAATGGTCATAGAGCTGTCATCTCATACCGACAGCCGAGGTAGCGATCTTTACAATCAACAATTATCTGAGCGTCGTGCACAGTCAGCCAAGAACTGGCTTGTGGAAAGAGGGATCGATCCAGAGCGCATCGAGGCTGTTGGTTATGGTGAAGAACAGATCCTGAATGAATGTGAGAATGGTGTGCAATGTTCTGAATTGGAACATCAGTACAACAGAAGAACCGAATTCAAGATCATCGCAGGCCCAACCTCGATCGAGATCAAGAAAAAGGTTCAACCCGAGAGCAATAGAAAAAAGTAGGATAGAGTTATCATTTTCATGAGAATGAATAGACTATATGACCTGTCATTCATAGGTGCATTCATCATGCTATACCTTGTGCTGGCCAAGAGTCCTGTTCCGCCGATGTTCCAAAGCATTGACTATGCTCATGAGATCACCATACAAATGGGTGATCAAACTCTACAGGGCGTGCCAGTCCTTACCTTTGATGAGCCGATTCATGATTTTGGTACTATCAAGAAGGGTGAGAAGCGAGAACACAGCTTCACCTTTACGAATACGGGAAGTGCGGATCTTAAGATAGATATAGTGTCGGCCTGCACATGCACCGAGGTAGACTGGCCGCGGCAACCGATCCCCCCAGGTGAAAAGGGAGAAATTCCGGTAGTTTTCGACTCATCAACGAAGGATGGACAGGTCTTGATCGATGTTGATGTGATCGCCAATACTGACCCGATCCTGGTGATAGCAAGGTTCAAGGCAAACGTCGTACCTGGAGATCATTAATGGAAAATTTCCTTGAACTCGGTATTCTAGGTAGTCTGGCACTGGTATTCGGTGTTGTCTATGTTATACTGGCCAGCAGGACCAATTATTACGCATGGTACTTCGGAATAGCGAGCTGTGCAATCATTGCTTTTGAGGATTTTACGAGATACGGGCTTTTCGCTGATGGCTTGCTCCAGATCTTTTATGTATTGATGGGGGGATATGCACTTTTCGAATGGGGCAAAACAGATAAAAGCGGTCGTCTCATCATTGTCAGGAAATCTCTTTCGTGGCATATTGGATATATCCTATTATTGTTGTTACTGTCGATCATATTGGGCTGGGTTCTGAATAAATGGACTGAGGCCAATCTCCCATATATTGATATGACTACCTCGGTTATGGCCGTTTTTGCTACCTGGCTTATGGTCCGGCGCGTGCTGTCCAATTGGATATACTGGATAATTATAGACCTTACTTATCTGTACATTTATGGAAGTCAGGGAGCCTGGTTCTATGTCGTCCTAACAATGATTTATACACTGGTGGCCATCTATGGCTATTTCGAGTGGTCAAAACGCTACAGACCTTGATTCCATTCTTATTTAGATTTTATATAGATTAGAAGAAAAAGCTAATTCCGATGTTCATAGAAGTTTGATTATTTAAAGCTTTCTATCTTTGCGGCAGTTTTTAAAAAGGGTTTGTTGTAATCCAAAAAATCAGGCGTTTTGAAATTTAGATTAGTCCTGTTGTTATGCCTCCTGGCGGTAAAGGAAGTTGCCGCTCAAGACGGATTGAGTCCTTCTTCATGGGGTTGGTTTCTAGGCCTTGTGGCTGTATTATTATTCCTGGCTGTCATGTCCAATCTGGCATCAAATCTGATTACTGTCGAAGCCACGAAGCAGGGAGTGTCTTCATCAGGTTTTGGAATATGGAATTGGAGATTGGGAAATAAATTGGACTTGCCAAAGGAAGCCGATGAAGTTTTTGTCTTGAAGAAAGGACATGATATTCTTTTGGAAGGTAAAGCTGAGAAAAAGTGGCTTCAAAGGGAAGTGAAGACTTTTGCTGTTCAACCGCCTGACTTTGAAGGCATCTCACCGATACCGAAAATGATGGTCGAGGAGGGGCAGGAAGTGAAGGCAGGGACGCCCTTATTCTACGATAAGAAGCGCCCAGAAATCCTGTATGTCAGCCCGGTCAGTGGTGAATTCATAGAACTTAACAGAGGAGAAAAGCGCTCTATTGCCGAGGTGGTCATTCTTGCCGACTCCGATCAGAAATTTGTACAACATACGGTTCCTTCGCTGGAGAATCGCAAGGAGGTCATAGAATTCATGAAGAAAAGCGGAGCCTGGACACTATTGCGCCAAAGACCATTTGACGTTGTTCCTGAGCCTGACGTAACTCCAAAGAACATATTTGTCTCCACTTTTGACACGGGGCCTTTGGCTCCGGATAACAATTTCATTGTTGATGGGAGGGGAGAAGACTTTCAGAAAGGATTGGATGTCCTCAATCAATTGACCGATGGCAAGGTCTATCTGGGACTTGACGCCAAAGAGATGGCTGCTGAGGAATTTGTCAACGCGAGGGATGTTGAGAAGAAGTGGTTCTATGGGAAACACCCTGCTGGAAATGTCGGAGTTCAGATCCATCATATCGCTCCAATAAAAGTGGGTGATGTAGTGTGGTGTCTCGGTGTACAGGACATTCTGGTACTTGGTCACCTGTTCAATACGGGAAGATTCAATAATGAGCGTACCATCGCCCTGACAGGTGCTCCTCTTGCAGAAACAGGATATGTAAAAACCAGGGCAGGCGCACGCATAAGCGATCTTGTAGGTGATATCGAAAAGGATGATTACAGATTCGTATCAGGAGACGTACTGAGCGGCAAGAAGATGGGTAAGGAAGGTTTTATGCGTTCTTTTGATGATCAGTTGACGGTATTGGAAGAAGGCGATTATTATGAGATGTTCGGTTGGTTGATACCCCATTCATTAAGACCATCGGTTTCAGGTACATATCCCAATCGACTATTTTCAGATCTCAGATATGAGGCGGACACGAATACGCATGGCGAGAAAAGGGCTTTTGTAGTGACAGGTCAGTATGAAAAACTCTTGCCTATGGATATCTATTTACAGGCATTGATGAAGGCGATCATAACCAACGATTTTGAGAGAATGGAAGGACTGGGTATCCACGAACTGAGCGAGGAAGATGTGGCATTGTGCGAGTTTGCTTGTACATCAAAACAACCGCTTCAGAAGATTCTCCGTGATGGTTTGGATATGGTTAGGGAACAGAGCTAATAAAAAAGGAAAATGGGTTTACTAAAATTTATAAAAGGATTAGAACCGGACAAGGAGAAAAGCCCTTTATTACACACCCTGTATGATGGATTTTTCACCTTTTTATACGTGCCGAATAGCGTGACGAAAGGGGGTGTCCATATCAGAGATAATATGGACTTGAAGAGATTGATGGTCTTTGTCGTTTTGGCGTTGCAGTTATGCTACATCTTCGGTTGTTATAATATTGGTCATCAACATTTCATTGCTCTTGGAGAGTACACCTCATTCCTGAGTGGGTTTAATGTAAAACTGGCCTATGGCCTGATTCAACTCCTGCCGATCTTCATTGTTACTCACGTTGTGGGACTCGGTATTGAGTTTTATTTTGCTTCCAAAAAGGGCCATTCCATCGAGGAAGGTTTTTTGGTGTCGGGAGCTTTGATCCCCTTGATCATGCCACCCGATCTGCCACTCTGGATACTGGCCTTATCTGTTGCTTTTGCGGTATTGATCGGCAAAGAGGCGTTTGGAGGTACAGGAATGAATATTTGGAATATTGCGTTGTTGGCAAGAGTTTTTGTCTTCTTCGCGTATCCTACGACTATAAGCGGCGATGAGGTCTGGGTCTCCGGATTGGCGAGTACTGAGGTAGGGGCATCAGTCGAGTATGGCTGGTGGCATCTCAACTTCTTCAATCCGATATTTTCTGCCTTTGGTTGGGAAACTTTCAACCCTGATCTAGTTGTTGCAGATGGATACACAGGTGCCACCCCATTGAGTCTGGCTTTTCAGGGTGGTTGGGACAGAGTGACCGAGGTTTACACGACCACACAAATGTGGTGGGGAACGATCCCGGGATCCATCGGTGAAACGTGTAAGCCACTTATCATTGCGGGAGCTCTATTTCTGATCTTCACTCGGGTGGCCAGTTGGCGGATCATGGTTAGCATGGTACTGGGAGGTGCAGTAATGGCGATGTTGCTGAATGTCTGGGGAGCGACACCATTCATGGAAGTACCTTGGTACTATCAGTTTTGGATGGGAAGTTTCTTTTTTGCCATGGCATTTATGGCCACCGATCCGGTGACCGCAACCAGCACAAACCGGGGTAAGTGGATATATGGCTTTTTGATCGGCTTTTTAGGTATGATCATTCGTGTGCTTAATCCCGCATATCCTGAAGGCTGGATGTTGGCCATATTGTTAATGAATACATTCTCACCGCTCATCGATCACATGATCCTGAGTGGCAATATGAAAAAACGATTACAACGTGCATAGTAACAGGTATATCATAATCTTCGTTTTCATACTCACTGCAGTGGTGGCGCTTGTTCTGTCATCTATGTCAACTGCATTGAGTGATACCCACAAGAGAAATGAAGCCATTTTTAATAAAAGGGCAATTCTTGCTGCGATTGAATCCGAGTTCGATACAGAGATAGAAGATATGTCGGATGAAAGGATTCTTGAGATCTTTGACAACAGGGTGGAGCAGAGAGTGGTCGATATGGAAGGCAACATCGTGTCTCCTGAGGAAGTAGAAGCACGTGGATATAAAGGTGGTAAAGCTGAACATGTCGATATGGCCAAGGAGAAGAAGAAACCGGAAGCCGACCGCATATTGCCAGTTTTTATCTATAAAAATGACGATACCAAATTTTATATCGTATCTGTGCGAGGCAGTGGACTTTGGGATGAGATCTGGGGTAACATAGCCCTTAAGGAAGACTTTGAAACTGTAGCTGGGGCCTCCTTCGATCATAAGGGTGAAACTCCGGGACTTGGTGCGGAGATCAAGGATAATCCCAGTTTTGCTGCCCAGTTCAAAGGCAAAAAGATATACAACGAAGAAGGTGAATATACTTCCGTGTATGTGAGAAAAGGAGGTGCCAAGAACGAGAGGTATGAAGTGGATGGCATCTCTGGAGCGACAGTAACGGCAGATGGGGTGACAGAAATGCTCTACCGTGGTATCAAGTACTATCAACCATTTTTCAAAAATGTAAAATCTGAAGGATAATGGCGGAGACTGCAATTAAGCAAGAAGTTAAAGAAAAGGAACCCATATTCGGGAAGAAAGAGAGAAAGCTCATAACTGATCCCCTCGATGACAATAACCCGATCACCGTGCAGGTTTTGGGTATATGCTCTGCATTGGCGGTGACCACATTGATATATCCATCGGTCATTATGTCTATAGCAGTGATATTTGTACTGTCATTTGCCAACCTTTCCACCTCACTTTTGAGAAACTATATACCCAAGCAGGTGAGAATGATCGTCCAGTTGGTCATCATTGCTTTTCTCGTGACCGTTGTGGAATTGACACTGAAGGCGATGAATTATACCGTATACAAACAGCTGTCGGTATTTATCGGTCTGATTATTACCAATTGCATTATCATGGGGAGATTGGAGGCATTTGCCATGGCTAATAAACCATGGCGTTCTTTTCTGGACGGTTTGGGGAATGGTCTGGGTTACGGTGCGATACTCATTATGGTGGCCTTGGCCCGTGAATTGTTCGGAAAAGGTTCACTCTTTGCCGGAAGTCCATTGGAGTGGAAGATCATTGGCCCAACGGCAGAATATATGCTCAATACGCAGGAATTGTCATTCCTCGGTTGGTACAGCAACAACAACCTCATGGTGCTCCCGGCAGCGGCGATGTTCGTCATAGGTATTATCATTTGGATACAAAGGTCACGCAACACCAAGTTGGTAGACATTTCGTGATCATAAAAAAGTATAAAAAATGGAATTAGTCAACATATTCATCAAGGCAGCATTTATAGAGAACATGGTTTTAGCCTATTTCCTTGGTATGTGTTCTTACCTGGCAGTATCGAAGACGATCAAAACGGCTGTTGGCCTGGGTATGGCAGTGATCTTCGTATTGGGTATCACAATGCCAATCAACTGGATTATAAATGAATACTTATTGAGTGAAAGCGGTTTATTCGGAATGGATCTTACATTTCTGAGGTTCATTCTTTTCATCGCTGTAATTGCGTCCATGGTACAGTTGGTGGAGATGATCATAGAAAAATTTTCTCCGGCACTTTATACGAGTCTGGGAATATTCCTGCCGCTCATTACGGTTAACTGTGCGATCCTTGGTGGTTCGCTTTTCATGGTTTCTCGCGAGTATAACTTTAGTGAATCACTGGCATTTGGATTAGGCGGTGGCGTTGGCTGGTTCTTGGCCGTTGTTGCTATCGCAGCCATTCGCGAGAAAATGCGATATTCTGCAGTTCCGGCACCATTGCGTGGATTGGGTATGGCCTTTATCCTGACTGGATTGATGGGTCTTGCATTTTTAAGTTTATTAGGAATTGATCCTGCTGCTTTTGCAGCACAGTAAAATATTGAGAAGATGTCCATAGTACTTGCTATACTAGTTTTCAGTAGTGTCATTCTCCTACTATCGTTCATGCTGATCTTCGCACGTAGGAGGTTGGTGCCCCAGGGGAAGGTCGATATCATTGTTAATGGCGATGAAGACAATCCGCTCCAGGTTCAGCCTGGTTCGACTTTGTTGGGCGTGCTTTCAGACCAAAGCATATTCTTGCCTTCTGCTTGTGGAGGTGGAGGTACCTGTGCAATGTGTGAATGTTATGTGGACTCCGGTGGTGGTGATGTGTTGCCAACGGAATTGAATCACCTGACCAGAAAGGAAGCGGCCGAGAACAAAAGACTGGCGTGCCAGGTGAAGGTCAGGGAGGATATGGAGATCAGGGTTCCTGAAGAGATCTTTGGTATCAAGAAATGGGAATGTGAGGTTATCGAAAATTATAACGTGGCTTCTTTTATCAAACAGTTTGTCGTCAAGCTCCCGGAAGGAGAGTCGCTTGATTTTAAGGCTGGAGGTTATGTTAAGATCGATTTGCCAGTATGTAATGTAGATTTTAAGGACATTGATATTACAGCGCATCCTGATTATCACGATTCTCCGGATAAGTTCCAGTCCGAATGGGATAAATTCAAACTTTGGGATCTGAAGATGGTCAATGATGAGGAGCAGTTCAGAGCTTATTCGATGGCCAACCATCCTGCCGAGGGAAATATTGTCAAGTTGAACATACGTATTGCGACACCGCCGTGGGACAGAGCCAAGAATGACTGGATGCCGGTCAATCCTGGGGTTTGTTCCTCATATACCTTTAGTCTGAAGCCTGGTGATAAATGCACGATTTCTGGTCCTTATGGAGAATTCTTTATAAAGGACACCAACAAAGAAATGGTCTACATAGGTGGTGGTGCTGGCATGGCGCCGCTGAGATCGCACCTTTTTCACTTGTTCCATACTCTGAAAACAACGGACAGGAAGGTATCATTCTGGTATGGCGGGCGAACCAGGCGGGAATTGTTCTACATAGAAGAGTTTCGCCAGATCGAGAAGGAGTTTCCGAATTTCAGGTTCTACGTTTCGTTGGATAATCCTCTTCCCGAGGATAACTGGAATGAGAAAAAGGATATCGATGATGAAGGCGATGGATTTGTAGGATATATCATGCCGGTGTGCTATGAACAGTACCTCAAGGATCACCCTGAGCCTGAAGAGATCGAATATTATTTTTGTGGGCCACCTGCTATGAATGCCTCGGTCATTAAGGCGCTTGACGAATTGGGAGTGCCGGATGAGAATATCTCATTCGATGATTTCGGAGGGTAATCGAAAAAGTCCTCTTTATGACAGCTTTTGAGAATATCGATAATGAAGCTTTCAAGAAAGGTCTGGAGCGAGAAGACGCTGTTATTCTGGATGTGAGGACTCCGGAAGAGCTCAGGGGAGGCATTATTCCGGGAGCTGTACATCTGGACATTCACGACCCTTCAGCCTTTGTAACCGGAATCTCCGATCTGGATCCTGATAAAGCCTATTATGTTTACTGTAGAAGTGGAGCTCGAAGTGCTGCGGCCTGTGCACATATGGCGGATATGGGCTTCGATGAGCTTTATAATCTGATGCGGGGCATCCTGGAATGGGATGGGCCTGTGGAGAGATAGGTCAAAAGGTTACACTGGCAGGTGTTAAACTCGCCAGAAGTAATTATTTTCCTTTAGATTTAAGTTCTGAATCAACACTATGTCATTTCTTCAGGTCAGGAAATGTGGAATATATGCTTTACCCTTGCCTGTTTTCCGACTTTTTACTATTTAAGAATATTGAGGTGATGTAATATCACCAAAGCAAAACGAAGACCGTGTCTGAACAAATACAACGCATTATCCCAGGTAGCTTTGAAGCTGAGCGTCATTGGTATGCCAAAGCTCTGAATGCCACGATCCATCCCCTTGTACATTACTTTCTACATCTCCCGACGGATCTGATCATCAATCGGTATTGTCACCTTCATCCCAAGGTGAACAAGAATAAGTTGACGCAAATACTTAAGAACCAGACTTCTTATTTCAAATGGGGTGGTGCTGATCTCATTAATGTGACTACTGAAGGGGGTAAAAAGCAAATGGTTGTTATAGAGAACAATTCCTGTCCGAGCGGTCAGAAGTCCATGCCATTACTGATGGATAATGTGGAAGAGGGGAGTTACATAAGGTTGATCGAGGAATCCTTCCTGCCCATGATATCGAAACGCGGAAAGGTGAAAAATGCGGTTGTGGCTGTTTTGTATGATAAGAATTATATGGAAACCTCCGGATATGCCGAGGTGTTGGCCAACTGTCTTGATGAGGATGTCTTTCTGGTGCCATTTTACGATGGCGAATGGGATCAGCATGCGCGATTCAATGATGGCATTCTCGAGATCCTCATCGATGGTAAATGGGAAAAAGTTAGAGCTGCTTTCCGCTATGTGACCCAACGCCCCTGGAATCGCATTCCTGTATTGACGAAAACGCGGATTTTTAACCCTGTTCTTGCCTGTCTGGCTGGGGGACGCAACAAGATGGTAGCGGCCAAGGCGTATGATATGTATAACGCCCAGCTCCGTGACTCAGGTCTTGTCATCAACATCCCAGAAACTATATGGGATGTCAGTTTGCATGAGGTGCCCCTCTGGATCAAGAGATTGGGGGGACATGCCGTGGTCAAGAATCCTTACAGCAATGCTGGGCAGGGAGTCTACACCATTATGAACGATGCCGAATTGAAGGATTTTATGGAGAATGCCCACAATTATGACCGGTTTATCGTACAGAGTTTGATCGGCAATTACGAATGGAGCTCGCTGAGTTCCAAAGGGAAATTGTACCATGTTGGCACTATGCCTAACGCCAAGGGGCTGAGTTTTGTAGCGGATCTCAGGATGATGGTCTGTTCTACCAGGGAAGGGATCCGTCCGCTCTGTGTTTATGCGAGGCGGGCGAGAAAACCATTGATGGACAAACCTACCGATGAAGTTTCTTCCTGGGATATGCTCGGAACGAATCTCAGCATTCGCAATGAGGACGGGTCCTGGGACAGCGATAGTAAAAGGTTGTTGTTAATGGACCGACGGGACTTCAACAAGCTGGGTATTGGAGTGGATGACCTTATCGAAGCCTTCATACAAACTGTTTTATCAATGACATCTATAGATAATATGTGTAAGACTCTCGTCAACAGTAAAGGAAAATTCCGTCAGCGCCTCTTCAAGTCATTGAACGATGACGATGCATTGATACACGAAATAGTGGTGTAGATGGGATATCGCGTACTTTGTCTTACGGATCATTCACGTCATACTGAGCATAATAGCCTGTACAGCCTATGCAGGTCTATGCTGGCGGATGACAGGGTGACCAGTCTGCTGGTGGCTTCCCGAGGATTTGACCGGAATGCTCCCTTTTTCTCTGATATGTCGTCTACCAAGGTTATGGCAGCCCCGATCGGAAGTGACTTTAAGTATCGTGACGATGATGTGCTTTTCAAACGTGACTGGAAGGAAGTCGAGATCGATGATTTTGACCTTATACTTTGCCGCTTCCCATTTCCTATCAAACCGGGTTTCCTGGAATATCTGGCTGAATGTACGGATGAGAAAAAGATCATAAACCGTCCCTCCGGAATTCTGGAAACGAGCAACAAGGCCTTCCTTTTCAATTTTACTTCATTCTGTCCACCAATGCAATTGTGCAGGAGTATTGAAGATATCCTTGCATTTGCGAGGATCTTTCCTATAGTTCTGAAACCTCTAATGAGCTATGGTGGTCAAGGTGTGGTCAAAGTGGAAAATGGTCTGGTCAATCCGGGTAAGGAAGCCTTGCCGTTGGAGAAATATATCCGAAATAGCGACATAGAGTTTCCGATCCTTGCCATGAAATTCCTCAAACGCGTGACGGAAGGCGACAAACGCATAGTTGTGGCCAACAAAAAGATCATTACGACGACTCTGAGATATCCGCCAGAGGGCAGTTGGTTATGCAATGTGGCTCAGGGAGGTAGAGCTGAACTTACGGAACCGACCGATTGGGAGGTCAGGATGGTCAGTGAGATATCTCCTGTTCTTTTGAAAAAAGGTATCGTGGTTTATGGTATGGATACCCTTCTTAATGATGATGGCAAGAGAGTGCTTTCCGAGTTAAATACACTCAGTATAGGTGGTATATATCCTTCCGAAAAACAGAGTAAAATACCTTTCAGTAAAATGGTTTCGGAAGGCATTTTGAATTATTTTGCAGGGCTTTAATTTTCCAGGATGACCAATAGATATCTTGACCTTATTGACCAGACTTATTTCTTTCCACAGGATGGATTCGATCTGCTCAAAGGTCATTTGAGTTTTCATGGTATTCCGATCATGAAATTGATCAAAAAATATGGGACACCATTGAAAATTACGTATTTGCCAAAGATCGGCGATCAGATCAAGCGAGCGAGAAATCTTTTTCACCGTGCGATAAAACGTCACGGGTATGCGGGCAAATACTACTACAGTTATTGCACAAAATGTTGTCACTTCAGCTATGCCCTTGAAGAAGTACTTAATTATGATGTGCAGTTGGAGACTTCCTCAGCTTTTGACATCGACCTTATAGAAAAGCTCTATCGAGCAGGTAAGTGTTCAAAAGATAAGATCGTCATAAGCAATGGGTTCAAATCCGAACGATATGTCAGAAGGATCGTGGAGCTCACAAATCAGGGATTCCGAAATGTTATTCCAGTAATTGACAATGCTGCAGAACTGGAACAGTTCAAGGCCATGCACGATGAGCCATTTAAAATAGGTTTGCGTCTTGCGACCAATGAAGAGCCTCATTTTGATTTTTATACCTCCCGATTGGGATTTAGTGAAGAGGCGCTCATGGAAATTATAAAGGAAAAGATCATCGACCAGGATGAAGTTGAGTTGAAAATGCTTCACTTTTTTGTCGACACCGGCATAAAGGATAGCATGTACTACTGGGGTGAGTTCAAAAGATGCATAAGGATCTATTGCAAGGTAAAAAAGCTCGTACCATCCCTGAAAGCGTTGAACATCGGGGGTGGCTTACCCATCCGTAATTCACTTGGTTTTGAGTATGATTACAATTATATGATCAGTGAGATCGTAAAACAGATCCAGTTGGCTTGCGAAGAGGAGGGAGTAGAAACGCCGGATATTTTCACTGAGTTCGGCAAATATACTATCGGGGAGAGCGGGGCTACGATTTTCGGAGTCCTCCAACAAAAACAACAGAACGATTCGGAGTTGTGGTATATGATCGACAACAGCATTATGAATACACTGCCCGACAGTTGGGGCATGAATGAGCGATTCATCTTGCTACCCATCAATAAATGGTATAATGAATTTACACGGGTGAACATCGGAGGTATGAGTTGCGACAATTCCGATTATTACAATTTTGAAGCTCATGCCAATCTGGTCCACCTACCAAAGGTGGAACCTGGTGAGAAGGAACCTTTATACATTGGTTTTTTTCATACCGGAGCTTACCAGGACTCATTAAGTGGATATGGAGGCATTAAGCACTGTCTAATACCATCTCCAAAGCACGTATTGATCGATATCGATGAAAATGGGAAATGGTTTGATACGCTTTTCAGGGATGAGCAATCAGCCGATGATATGTTAAGAATTTTGGGATATCTGAACTAAGTGGAGATGAAAAAAACATTTGCAGGCATAACAAGTCAATATGACAAATTGGATAATGCCAACATTATTCTACAAACGATCGCTTACGATAAAACCAGCACATGGGGTAAGGGTGCAGCGGGTGGTCCGGCGGCCTTCCTGGAGGCTTCCGAGCATATGGAGTTGTACGACATAGAAACGGACAGTGAGGTTTTTCGAAAAGGCATTCATCTTTGTCCGCCTCTGGACTTGAATGAAAAGACACCTGAGGATATGTACGACATGGTCCTCGAAACTGCAGAGGATGTTCTTTCTCATGGAAAGTTTCCGACCTTTTTCGGTGGTGAGCACAGCATCAGTATACCCATTATCGATGCTTTTCTTGATCACTACAAGGACCTGACTGTTCTTCACATAGATGCCCATACAGATCTGAGACCGGAATATGAGGGTTCGGCATTCAATCATGCCTGCGCCATGTACCGTGCCAGTCAAAAGGCGAATCTGGTACAGGTAGGAATAAGGTCAATGGATGGTTCGGAAATGGAGTATATCAACAGGGAACAGTGTTATTTTGCCCATGATATTTATGATAATACCTATTGGAGAAATGAGGCCCTCAAGCTGATCACCTCTCCTGTTTACATCTCTTTCGATCTGGATGCTCTTGATCCTTCTATTCTTCCTGATACAGGTACCCCGGAACCGGGAGGACTGGATTGGTATTCTACGTTGGAATTTCTCAGAATGGTATTCAACCGGAAGAATGTTGTTGGGTTTGATATTGTGGAGCTATGCCCGAATGAAAATAGCAGAGCTTCCGATTTTCTCGCCGCCAAGCTTTATTATAAAATGCTGACGTATAAATATTTTGGCAGGTACTGAAGAATTACAATAAGATGACAAAAGGCCCGGTATCAAATTTTATAAAACATCATTACAGGCATTTCAATGCAGCCGCACTTGTAGATGCTGCGGAGGCTTATGAGCAGGTGATCGACGAAGGAGGCAAGATGATGATCACCCTGGCCGGTGCTATGAGTACTGCTGAACTCGGCTTATCACTTGCTGAAATGATAAGACAGGAAAAGGTCCATATCATCACCTGTACAGGAGCGAATCTTGAGGAAGATGTTTTTAATCTGGTAGCTCATGACCACTATAAAAGAATACCGAATTACAGGGATCTCTCTGCGGAGGATGAAAAATCCCTGTTAGATCAGCATTTTAATCGTGTAACAGATACCTGTATCCCGGAAGAGGAGGCAATGCGAAGATTGGAGTCTCACCTGATAGAAGTATGGAGTAGGGCTCACAAAAGAGAAGAGCGCTTTTTCCCTCATGAGTTTTTATATCAATTGATCAGAGAGGGAACTCTGGAGCAGTACTATCAGATCGATCCGCAAGACTCCTGGTTGGTGGCAGCCTGCGAGCGCGACCTACCCATTATAGTGCCGGGTTGGGAAGACAGCACTTGTGGTAATATGTTTGCGGCTCATTGCCTAGAGGAAAAGTTTCCGGCATCAGTAGTAAAAGGCGGTATCGAATACATGATGACATTGGCCGAGTGGTATAAGGAGAGTGCCGCGGAAAAGGGAGTGGGGTTTTTCCAGATAGGAGGGGGAATAGCTGGCGATTTTCCTATTTGTGTGGTTCCGATGATGCACCAGGATATGGGAATGAATGATATCCCCTGTTGGAGTTATTTCTGTCAGATCAGTGACAGCACGACCAGTTTTGGCTCTTATTCAGGAGCTGTTCCGAATGAGAAGATCACATGGGGTAAGCTGGAGGTTGACACACCAAAATTTATTATTGAATCAGATGCAACGATTGTATGTCCATTGATCTTTGCTTATATCCTCGGACAATAAGGCTTAATACTGCAAAATGGCGCATAGACATATAAAGGAATTGGACCTGGATCGACTCAAGAGAGGTCGAATTCATAAGTTATGGATGGATGTCGTCACAGACACTTTAGGAGAGCCGATTGCGATCCCGCTGATCATTGCTCACGGCTCTCAACCAGGTCCTGTCCTTGGCGTAACTGCTGCTGTACATGGTAATGAACTTAATGGAATCCCTGTCATACAGAAAGTAATAAAGGAATTGGATGTTACCACACAGAAGGGAACCATCATCGGTGTGCCAGGAGTTAACGTGGTTTCTATCCTGCGGAGACAGCGAAGATTTATAGATGGCACGGACCTGAACCATATTATGCCTGGTGATAAAAATGGGAATGTCAGCGAAGTTTATGCCTACCGATTCTTCAATAAGATCGTTCAGCATTTCGATTACCTGATCGATCTACACACAGCCAGTAATGGGAGGATCAATTCATATTATATCAGGGCTGATATGACGGACAAGGTAACGGCCGAGTTGGCCAGATTGCAGAATGCGGAGATCATCGTCCATAACCCACCATCCGATGGCACTTTGAGGGGTGCTGCAAGTGAAATTGGCATTCCATCCATTACCGTAGAGATAGGAAACCCGAATGTATTTCAAAAAAACATGATAGGTTCCAGCCTGACCGGAATTCATAATGCCCTGAGTTATCTGGGTTATTCAGACCGTCCTATCGAGCCACCGGAGGAAGACCCTGTGCTGTGTGAGAACAGCTACTGGTTGTATACACAGAAGGGCGGCATGGTGCGCGTACTTTCCGACGTGAGGCAAGTTGTGGAAAGCGATGAAGTCGTTGCCATCCAACATGACATATTTGGCGATAAGTTGGACGAGTGCCGTGCTCCCGAGCGCGGAATAGTGATTGGTAAGCAAGTAAGTCCCATCGGTCAGTCAGGGGGGCGGATATTGCATTTGGGGATATTGAAGACGTAAATGTTAAAGTAACCCCGGGGGTCATTTTAACACTTTTTAACATTTCCAACATATCTACTGATATCAAAATATATTTACCTATATATGTAAGTAATTGGTTATTAATATTTTATATAGACCTATGCCGTTAAAGGTCAAAAAAGGAAAATTTAACCCCGGGGGTCACTTTTTGCAGATCCGTCCATTACCATTAGCACCTGCCCACCTCTCTATTAGTCATTTTCAATAATTTCCTCAACTTTATCCCATGCAATTCGTAGAGATCATTTCCTCTGGTCCGGTCAATGAAGAACTGAAAAACTATATAGATGACCTGGAGTGCTATCACAAGATCGCTCATAGTGGTAAAGGCGGGGCGGCATCTGTAAGGCTTGTGGTAAGTGATGAGGAGCTCTCAAGTACCTTGGAAGAACTCGAAAAAAGACTCAAGGAAGAAAAAGTTGTGGTCTATGAACTGAATGCCGTCATCCCTGAAGATGAAGAAAAGGACGAGGAGGAGGAACTGAAAATAGGCAGATTCTTCAAGACAAGTAGAGAGGAATTACGCGATGTGATCGAATCACCGGTCAATCTCTCCATCAACTTCTTCATAATGATTATAATGTCTTCCATTGTTGCAGGGATTGGCATATTACAGCAAAATGTTGCCATTGTCATTGGAGCCATGGTCATCGCTCCTTTCCTTGGACCCAATATGCTGATCTCATTCGGCATCACATTGGGTAGTACCAAATTGATCTACCGCGGACTCTACGTCGGTGCTATCGCTACAGCCATCGCTGTGATCATTTCTGTTTTGTGGGGTGTAGGAAGTGACCAGATACACGACGTGCCCCGGGATTATGTTGTGTCATACCAAGACATCGCTCTTGCTATGGCATGCGGTTTCGCCGGTGCTCTCAGCGTCATGAGCAGGCAGGGTGTCGCACTGGTAGGGGTTATGGTGGCAGCGGCATTATTGCCACCCCTGATCTCGGCGGGTCTATTCCTCGGTGGAGGATATTACGGAGCTTCCTTCAATAAGGTGATCCTGTTCGGTATCAATATCGTCTGCCTGATCCTGAGCGGGGTTATCATGTTCTATATTTCCGGAATTACGCCTAACACCTGGTGGCAAAAAGAACAGGCCAGGAAGCGAACGGTCAATGCCGTCATCGTACTTGGATTGTTGCTGTCGATCCTCGCCGTGCTGGTTTGGTTGATGGGGAGAAATTGATAGTCCAAAAGCATGCCTTCTTTACAAGAGGTAGATACTCTTTATTTAAGAGAATCCAGTAGAACTTGCTAAATATCAGAAGAGTAATCCTTATTCTTCACCATTCAATACATCTCGTACTTCACAAACCGACATTCCAGCGGGCCATTATATAATTTGATCCTCTTTGAAGTGCGGAGTCCAACAGATTTGAGAGCGTCCATATTGCTGGTCAAAAGCCAGGCACTACTACCCGTCCATTCGGCTTTTAATCGGTCTCCGATCTTTTCATATAATTCCTCTATTTCATCTCCCATCCGTTCGCCATATGGCGGATTCATGATCAACACGCTTTCCGGTTTGCCTTTTAATCTGAAAAAATCGACTCTCTGAAAGTCAACTGCTTCCGAAAGGTCCAACATCCTGGCGGAGCGAAAAGCAGTAAAGACAGAATTCCTGGATTGGTCTGTACCCAGGATGTGAAGCGGACGGATATCTATCTTGTCATCCGCTTCCTTCTTTACCTTGTCCCAGGCAGATCGCTCAAATGTCGGCCAGTTCATCACCGTAAACTCCCGTCTCAAGTATTGCGAAGGGAGACTACATGCCAGCATGGCCGCTTCAATGGGAATTGTGCCTGTCCCACACATGCCATCGAAAAACGGTTGTTCCGGTTGCCAACCTGAAAGCTGAACCATGGCGCTGCCCAGAATCTCATTAAGTGGTGCCCTGTGTCCTTCCCGTCGATAACCTCGTTTGAACAGTGGATCACCCGCGGCATCAAGAGAAATATGAAATGAGTTTTTTTGTACATGGAGATTGAGACGTACATCAGGTGACTTTGTGTCAACGCTGGGTCTGCGATCGAACGTTTTTCTGAATCGGTCGCATATCGCATCCTTCATCTTCAAGGAGATATACTGGGAATGCGTGAATATATCAGAGCTCACCGTGGAGGAGATGGCAAAGGTCTGATCAACCGAAAAATACCGGGACCAGTCACAGGCATAGGCTTTTCGATAAGCTTCATGTTCATCATCGGCTGTGAATCGCCAAAGTGATCGGAGTACGGTGGTCGCCAGACGGCTTTCGTATAAGACACGGTAAAGGCATCGATGATCTCCCTCGAACTCTACAGCGCGAATGCCCTTGGTTGCTTTTTTCCCACCTAGCGCCTTGATCTCATCCATTAACAGATCTTCAACACCGGCAAATGTTTTTGCCACTAACTTCATTTAGCAAAGATGAGTAATAATGGGAAATGACATAGGAATGGTGAGGAAGGAATTTTAGACTTTGAAATAGGAAATAGGAAATAGGAAATAGGAAATAGGAAATAGGAGAGGTTAACTATACATGAGTGTATCGCT
>JAWVZH010000013.1:0-32206 GCA_033722295.1 Saprospiraceae bacterium | reverse complement strand
CAGGGGTGTTATCATCAACCAGAAGAACACCAGGTTCTTTCTCATCATGCTCATGTCTATAAACGCTATTCGGGTGAATTCAAAAATTCGTTTCAAATATAAAAACCAGCACTCTAATTACACTTCTCCATTATCCAAAAAAAATAGAACTTCAGGAGGGTCGGCGATCGATTATTACATTATAAATATTTATAATGTATATATATCTATATATGTTAATCACTGTATTTCAGGTGGTTTCACATATAGGTATATTTTAATATTAAAAAATACTATTGTCCCCAATGCCTTGCGCAAATACTCGAAAGCAGCTTTCTCCTATGAATGAATCAATAGGTAACACTTGATTGGAAAAGATGAATAAGTCCTATTTAATTTTAAGGTGCATTGTCTGAATTATCAACTGTTTGCCAAAGGATACTGGCCATTTGTTCATCTTTGGCTAACATTCGCGGCCTTTTGTCGTTAATTTCACTAGAAGACTCTGTGTATCTTTATATTTTGCAGCGCATTTTGGTCATCCTATGTACTATATTATATTATGAATAAGCTACCCTTAATTATCCTACTTCTTTCATTTCTAAGTTCCGTGTTCGGACAAGAACAGGCTTTTTGGCATCCTATCCAGAAGGATATGTCCCCGATGGAGAATACGGCCGAATCAACGGTTTTTCCGGAGACCAGAAGAGCCTTTGATCTGCAATTCGAGGATCTTTCAAATTCTTTAAGGGCCGAGGCTCCCGCCGAGTTTTCCGGACAGCCTGGCTTTTTATTAGAACTTCCCCTACCAGACCGTTCTGCCACGTTCGAGGTCTATTACTCACCCGTCGTGGAGACTCCCTTGCAGGACAAATATCCTGACATAAGATCTTACAAAGGTTTTAACGTCGATGATCCGACAGAAGTGATGAGAATGACGATATCCCATTTAGGACTGAAAGCCTCGATCCTGACTTCAAACGGTGAGGTCTATATCGATCCATTTATCGAAGGTCAAACGACTGCGCACGCCGCCTACTATGTGAAAGACTATGATCATGATCTCATCCATGAAGCTCTGCCTCATTGCGGTAACAATGATTTCTTTGAAAATCCTGTGGAATCTTTTGAGATCGATGCAGAACGAAGTGAAAACCTGGGATTGAGGTCTGCCGGCGATCCGATTAATCTCAGAACTTTCCGCACCGCTATAGCCACCACCGGAGAATGGACTGTTGCAGAAGGAGGAAAAACGAACGCCGTGGCTAAAGTAATTGCATGTGTGGACCGAGGCAATCAAATATTCGAAAATGAAGTTGGCTTCAGACTTATCCTTATAGGTAACAACGATAATATCGTCTATGCCGATCCTACTACAGATCCTTATCCCGGATCAGAGCCCAAATCCGGACGAGAGCTCATCGGCATGAACACACTCATACTCAATACAAGGATCGGAACAGGGAATTATGATATCGGTCATATTTTCACCAACCGTTGTTCGGATGTAGGGGGTGTGGCAAGTCTCGCTTCAGTTTGTGGAGGCAATAAGGGCTCAGGTACCACATGCTGGTATAATAGAAATCTGCAATATACCGTGGTCAGGATCATGTGCCATGAAATGGGTCATCAGTTCTCCGCACCACATACATTCAATAACTGCGGAGGTAATGAGTCAGGTGCCACGGCTTATGAGCCGGGAAGTGGATCGACCATCATGTCATATGGAGGCTTGTGTGGGGCCAACAACGTGGTATCAGGTGGGAGCGCCGCCAGGGACATTACATACTATCACGCCAATTCCCTGATGCGCCTTTTCACCTTCTCCAGATTTATCTCGTGCGGAAGTGAGATCCAGACCAGTAATACACGACCAGAGGCGGCTCTTAACTATGAAAATGACTTTTATATTCCGGTATCTACACCATTCGTTCTTGAAGGAGAAGGCATCGACATGGAGGAAGACCCGCTTACTTATTGTTTTGAACAACTCGATTTTAGTGCCAAACAATGTCCCCTGGGTGACCCCGTGGATGACTGTCCTTTGTTCAGGTCTTTTCCTCCCCACGATGAAGATTATCGTGTATTCCCGAAATTTTCAACTATCTGGACCAACCAGATCGCTCAGTCGATAACCGAGGTTCTTCCCGATTATAGCCGCGAGATCAACTTCGTCCTTACGGTCAGGGATAACAATCCGGAAGCTGGCGGTTACGGCATGGACACCCTGACATTCAACTCAACGGATAAGGCAGGTCCTTTTCTTGTTCAATATCCCAACAGTGGTGAAGATCAGATAACTGGCACCTATATGGAGGTCAGGTGGGACGTGGCCAATACTCACTTACCGCCGGTAAATTGTGAGAATGTGGATATTCTGATCTATTACGGTCCTTCCTGGGAGAACCATGAAATACTGAAATTTTCTACTGCCAACGATGGCTCGGAATGGATAAAATTACCTGATGAAATAAGAGGTGGACTTAAGATCATGGTAAGAGCTGCCGATAATATTTTCTTTGACATATCAGACAGATCGTTCAGTCTCGAACAGGCCACGTCACCAGGCTTCGTCTTTGGACTGACACCTAACTCCGGACGGGTGTGCCTACCCGACATCTTTACTACTGAAATTCTTTCTTCAGCCTTCGGGGGATATAATGGTCAGTTGGAGCTGGACATTGTCGAAGGACTGCCCAATGAGGCTACATACAGCTTTGACGATCCCGTCATCGATGCTTCCCAAAACACCATGCTTAGAATAGACCTGTCTGAATTGACATCTGCTGATGACCTGGAGATAAAAGTCAGAGCGATCAGCACGGAGGGTGATACCTTGATCAGGCAGATTGATCTTGACATTGTCAAAAGTGACTATTCTTCTCTAGATGCCGTCTACCCACCTGACGGTCTACAGGGCGTCGAGCAAAGCCCCGAATTAGAATGGCCCGATATCCCGGACGCTGATTATTACAATGTCCAGTTGGCAACGAATCCGAGCTTTGATGACAATTCGATCATCGCTGAGTGGTACGGTGTCTCCGAAAACTCTGTGAAACTACAGCAACTACTCAACAAGAATAACATATTCTATTGGCGAGTACAAGCAGGAAATGTCTGTCAACTTTCTGATTTTATTCGACCGGCGGCATTTTCAACGGAAGCCGCAAGCTGTGTTATGCATGAAGGTCCGGACAGAAGTGTACGACTGCAACCGGACACAAGAACAGAGTTCGGCCTCAATATTTTCCAGAATGCAGCGGTCAATGATATCAATGTCAGTCACATCGATTTCTTTTGTGATTTTCTGCAGGATGCCAAGCTATCTCTGATGTCTCCGGCTGGTACTGAAGTCGTCTTATTCGAAAACCAATGTGGTAATACCACGGTCGTCGACTGTTCTTTTGATGATGATGCACCCAGAAGCATCAAATGTCCGCCCATAAATAAACAAGCTTACCGGCCTGTAGGTAATCTGACCGATTTCAATGGTGAAGATGCCCAGGGTAAATGGAATCTCGTTGCTGAAATATCTCGAAATGCGGCCAGCGCCGAGCTCCTTTCCTGGGAGTTGGAATTGTGCGCCAATGTCGTCCTCGATGCTCCGGTCCTCGTAACTAACGATACGATGAAAACCAGGCCTTCTGAAAAGAATCCAATTAGTTCGACTCTATTGCAGGCTGACGATAATAATAATGGACCCAACGAATTGGAGTATATCATCACAGAAACACCGTCCGAGGGAGTGCTATATCTCAATGATAACCCTGTGCAGAGAGGAATGACATTTACTCAGTCCGATCTGAACGACGCACAGGTGAGTTATGAGAATGTGACTGGTGAAGAAGGCATTGATGATTTCTCCTTTACTGTGAATGACGGTGAGGGAGGATGGACTGGCACTCATCGATTCGTGATTGCCCTGGATAATGACTTTGCCAGCTCTGTAAATGACCGAAAATTGGAATCATTCTACAAGCTCTTTCCGAATCCGAACAATGGCCAATTCACAATTTATTTGAATGGATCACTCCACGGGCCCACCCTCATTGAGGTCACAGATCTAAAAGGTTCCGTGCTTGAGCGTGCCGAAATCGCCCCAGGCGATCGAATTTTGAAGCTTGACCTGTCGGACGTGGTAGATGGTATTTATTTGGTAAAAGCCTTCAATGCAGATGTATACTTTTCCGAGCGCGTGCTTGTCTCCAGGAGATAAGCCTGCTCGCTAGAGAAAAAGCGAAGTTTAAGAATGTCGGGGATCACTGCCTGTACTTGGAAATCAGGAAATGGCTCTGCGATGTAGCTTTTTTGGTTAAAAATTGCTATCTCATATAGCCGAGCGGCTTATTTTTAGACCTGGTCCTGACCGGACATATATATTATTTAAAATAAAGACGTATGACACTTATCAATTACAAAGCCTTACTTTCATTGATATGCATGACTGTATTGACAACTATCTTATCAAACGAGATGGTTGCTCAAGATCAGCCATTTCACCCTGTTGAGAAGCAGGCGGTTTCCCACCTGATGGCCGCCCCTGACGCTACGATTCTTCCTCAGAGGTTTCAGCCATTCAAGGTCTCGCTTGCAGACTTCATGAAGAAGATGAAGGAAGAGGCACCAGAGGAATTCACAACGAATGAAGGCTATAGAATAATAATACCCATGCCGGACGGCAAGATGAAAAAATTTGAAGTCTGGTATTCTCCATGCATGCAGTCGGGGTTACAACAAAAGTATCCGGATATCAGATCTTACGCCGGACGTAGTGATCAGGGAGATCGTATGAGACTTACGGTGACTCCTCGTGGTATAAAGGCTGCGATCAGGTCAACCGATAGTTATATCTATATTGATCCCATAGTCGAGGATAAGACAGAGATGCACGCTGTATATAATATCCGTGACTTCGACACTGAACTCTGGCAACTCGGAACGGCTTTCGAATGTGGAACCAAGAATGACGGATTAAATCCCTTGGAAGGTCTTGACCTGGATCATATAGAAGGCGGTTTGGAATTGAGGTCGGCTGGAGATCCTGTCGGTATAAGGACTTTCAGAACTGCTATTGCCACCACTGGAGAGTGGACGTTATTGGAAGGCGGCAAGGCCAATGCGGTGGCCAAGGTTGTAGCCTCCGTGGACAGGGCTAATGTCGTATTCGAATCTGAGGCAGCCATCCGCCTTGTACTCGTGGACAATAATGATGAAATAGTATTTGACGATCCTGATACAGACCCATACTCAGGAGGCACCAATAAGAGCGGACGTGACCTGATCAACATCAATACCGGCCATGTGAATCGAATCATCGGTGTAGATAATTACGATGTGGGGCACATTTTCGCACCGCGATGTACCGACGTTGGAGGTGTGGCAAGACGCTCCTCTGTCTGCGATGATAACAATAAAGCAGCAGGGGCCACTTGCTGGGCCAACAGGAACCTCGAAATTACGGTGGTCAGAATTTTCTGTCATGAACTGGGTCATCAATTCGCATGTCAACACACTTTCAATCACTGCGATATGGAAAACGAAAGTCTTTCCACGGGATACGAACCGGGTAGTGGTAGTACGATAATGTCCTATGCAGGCCTTTGCGGCAATCAAAATGTACAGTCTGCCGCTGATGAATACTTTCACGCCAATAGTGTCCGAGTGATGTTTGGGTTTTCCAGAAGTATTTCATGCGGTGATGAGATAATGACCGGTAACAGCAGGCCCGATGTATCATTCGATATGGAGGATAATTTTGCTATTCCCGTATCTACACCATTCTTCCTTAAAAGTACAGGTTCGGATAATGAAGGTGATAATCTTACCTATTGTATAGAGCAACATGATGCTGGCACAAAAATTTGTAATTATGGTCAGCCAGAAGGTTCCTGCCCGGCGTTCAGGTCCTACCCTCCTACCCAGGAAGATTACAGAATATTTCCAAGATTCAACAAGATCTGGAACAATCTCACCGGCGGTGACCGTAGTGAGGTACTTGTAGATTATGGACGGGAATTCAACTTCGTTGTTACGGCAAGGGATAATAACGCAGAGGTCGGTGGCTTTGGCATGGACACCATAACCTTTGAGGCAACAGATCAGGCAGGACCATTTGTTGTCACCTATCCTGATAATGGTGAAGAGCTCACAGCTAACGCATACGAGCAGATCACGTGGGATGTGGCTAATACGGATGTCGCACCAGTAAGCTGCCAGGAAGTGGATATATTGCTCCACGTCAGCAATGATTTTGAAGACTACAGGATCTTGAAGTCAAGTACGGAAAACGATGGTAGTGAATGGGTAAAGATACCTGATGACATAATGGAAAATGTACGGGTGACAGTTGTAGCCTCTGACAATATCTTCTTCGATATCTCTAATCAAAACTCTGATATCGTTCCATCTACGGATACCACCTACTCACTGGGACTGTCACCTAATAGCGCGAAGATTTGCCTGCCAGATGTATTTACTGCTGAGATCGAAGCTTCTTCACTCGGTGGCTACCAGGGTAGTTTAACCTTGGAGGTGGTCGACGGATTACCCGCTGAAGCAACTCATTCATTCAGCTCAAACACTATTGATGCCACAGGAACATCGACACTCATCATCGACCTGACTGAAGTGACGGAAAATCTGTCTACTACTGTCGTTGTCGAGGCCATCGGTGATAATGGAGACACGTTGAAGAGAAATATAGAACTGACTATTGTCAGGAGTGATTTTTCCAGCCTTGAAGCCATGGAGCCCTCTGATGGCTCTGCAGGAGTGGGACAGAACACTCAGTTGGTGTGGAATGATGTGCCGGACGCGGACTCGTATGATGTACAGCTTGCTACAAACCCCGCATTTGGTGCAGGCTCTATCGTTGAAGAGTTTATGGATATTACCAATACTAACGTGAATCTCACCTCACCACTTGAAAAGAATACGATCTACTACTGGAGAGTTCGTGCGAAAAACGAATGTGGAGACGGAGACTATATCGTTGCCGCGGCATTCTCCACAGAGTCTGCAATATGCAATGAATATGAAGCGCCGGACAAGGACAGGAGGATACCCACAGGCGGTGTAACATCCTCGGAACTGGAGATCGACATTGACTCTGATATCGTGGATCTGAATGTATCCAAAATTGATTTTTTCTGTGATTTTCTTTCTGATGCGACTGTAAGTTTGCAATCGCCTGAAGGAACGGAGGTCGTACTGATAGACCGGGATTGCATCAATACCACCGAGATGGATTGCGGTTTTGATGATGATGCCACTCGTGGGATACGTTGTCCACCAAACACCGGAGAGGTCTTCCGTCCGGAGGGCAAGCTTTCCGATTTTAATGGCGAGAATGCCCTGGGCACGTGGAATCTCAATATGGATATTTCCAATAATGCCCTGTCCAGTGAATTGGGAGAATGGTTCCTCGAAATATGCACCAATGCCTCCGCAGAAGGCCCTGTGTTGATAATCAACGACACCCTGAAGACCAAACCCGGAGAGAATAACCCTATTGAATCTGTAATATTAAGATCAGAGGATAACGAAAGCGGACCTGAAAACATCAACTATGTTTTGACTACAGTCCCGCAGGAAGGGGATCTCGAATTATCGGGAACACCCCTGAGTGCAGGCATGTCATTCACTCAGGCAGATGTAAATTCCGGTCGGGTATCTTATGCCCACACGGGAACTGAAGATGTAATAGACCATTTCGTATTCACTGTCAATGACGGGGAAGGCGGCTTTACAGGATCGCATATATTTGATATTGACGTAAATGAAGCCAATCCAAGCAGCACGCGGAATCTGAGATTCGAAAACCTTTTCGATCTCTTTCCAAATCCGACGGCAGGGATCAGTTCTCTTGTGTTCAATACACCATTGGCAAATAAAATGAGTGTGAACGTCACTGATCTCAATGGAAAGGTGATCAGGTCATACACAGCAGAGTCTGGAGCATCGAGTCTGTTCATTGAATTGACAGATGCGGTCAGTGGCGTTTATATTGTCAGAGCTTATGACAATTCCAGACATTATTACCAAAAGTTAACGGTTCAGTAAGAGGCCGTTTGAAAATATTGAGATGAGGTGTCCTGTTTTTCAGGGCACCTCATTTTTATGCCAACTCGTAACCTTTTCTGTAAAACAAATAGTGTTGAAACAAACCGCGGGCTAACAAGAATGCAGCCAGGGATGTCCACAGGGCATTTACACCATAATGGGGCTCCAATGTGTAGTAACAAATGAGATATACCAATAAAGAAAGCAGCATACTGTTTCTCATCGCCTTCGAAGCTGTCAGCCCTACGAAAACACCATCCCAAATATAACTGGCAAATCCTACGATTGGCAGTAGCGCCATCCACAAGAGATATGGACCAGCCGCCTGGATCACCTGATCTACATCTGTGAATATGCGGAAAAGAAGGTCTCCACCTAATCCATAGAGCAGAGCATATCCGACAGCCATAACAGAAGACCATAAAAAGACTCGACGGATAGTCTGATCCAATATTTTAAAGTCTTGTGCGCCCTTATACTTACCTACCAGGCTCTCTGCGGCATAAGCAAACCCATCAATTCCGTAAGACATCCAATTCAGGAATTGCAGTAACACCACATTGACACCGAGTAAAATTTCTCCATATTTGGAAGATTGACTGTAAAAGAAAGCAAAGGCAAATGTCAGACACAAGGTCCGAATGAAAATATCACGGTTGATCAGAAAGAATTTCTTGTAGGCCGACCATTCCACGATCCTACTGAAAGGTAATCTGGGTAGGTATTTTTTAAAATATACCGCAATCAGGATAAGTACCAGGATCAAGCCGAAATACTGGGCAATCACCGTACCAAGTGCCACTCCTCTGATCCCGTACCCCATTACTATGATAAGATAATAGCTCAGTGCGATATTGATCAGATTGATAGCTATAGTGACCAACATAGGTATTACCGCGTTCTGTAATCCAAGAAGCCAACCCATGAGGACATACAGGCCTAATGTTGCTGGAGCCGCCCATATCCTCGTTAGCACATATGCCTTGACCAGGTCCGCCTGGGTATCAGTGGCATTCATCGCCACAACACCCAGATCTACAATAGGATTTTGGAATACGATGATCAAGATGGCGATAAGTGTAGATACGATCAGTGCCCTGAAGAATACAGCAGTGATCTCGGGTTTATTACGGGCACCGTAGGATTGCGCCGTCATCCCTGTAGTACCCATCCTGAGAAAACCGAAGTTCCAGTAAAAGAAATTGAAGATCATGGAACCGAGACCTACGGCCCCGAGGTGCTCCGCACTCAGGTAACCCATTAATGCCGTATCCACAGAACTCAATAGAGGTACAGAAACGTTACTAATGATGTTAGGCCATGCTAGTCGAAATATTTCTCGGTCCCTCTGTTTCATCTTATTGGATTACAGGTAATTATATAGTCACGAATTTCATGATATAATATTTGACTATTTTTAACCCCTATTGATGAAGATGCAGACCATATTGTCTCGATTTTCATTTGTCAAAAGTAGAAGGTAGCTTGAATACAAGTTCTATGCGCATCGGTATTTTTTTTGGAGGCCCTTCCAGGGAGCGGGAGGTTGCCTTTGCTGGCGGTCGAACAGTATATGACAATCTTGACAAGGATCTATTTGAAGCAGTCCCTATTTTCGTGGATTCGCTGGGTCAGTTCATACTACTGGATTGGAAATATATTTATAAAGGTACGATCCGAGATTTCTATCCTCCTTCTGACCTCCTTCCAGAAGGATTGGAAGGGCAGTATTATATTGACAGCTTCCCACATCTGAAGGAAGAAGCCGCTGGCCAAATTGGACGATTGATCGATCCTGATGAACTAAGTGATCTTATAGACTTCGCTTTTTTGGCCCTGCATGGACGTTATGGCGAGGACGGCGTTATTCAAAGTCAACTTCTGCATCTTGGCATACCTTTTTCCGGGTCCGGAATCATGGCCTGCGCCATTGGCATGGACAAATATGCTCAAAAGCGCATCATGGCTGAAGCCGGCTTCGATATGCCGAAAATGGATGTCATTCAAAGAAAAGAGTGGCTAAATGACTCTCATGAGGCACTAAATAGAGTTACCTCAAAATTTAAAAAAAGATTGGTCATCCGGCCTTCTCGTCAGGGATCCTCCATCGGGGTGTCCATCCTGGATCCGGGAGATGCTGAACGGCTAAAATCTGCCGTAGATCAGGCCTTCTTCATCGAGAGGATCACAGGCGTCGATTGGCATAAGTCGTCTCATTCCGATCGACAGAAGTGGATACAGCGATTGTCGGATGTAAAGACCGGGCTTGGATTTCCGCTGTTGTTAAATGAGAAGAAAGTCTTCACCGTATCGGAAGTGATAGATCACCTCGACGATATGGACGATAGAGCCACCTGCATTCTGAAGGCCATTGACAGTGAACAGACCGTCATCGTCGAGTCTTTTATAGAAGGCAGGGAGTTCTCCTGTATTGTCATCCGCAATCTCGACGGTCGACCATTGGCCCTCCCGCCCACCGAGATTGTCAAGAAAGGTCAGCTCTTTGATTACAGGTCCAAATACCTTCCCGGACTCAGCCGCAAGGAAACTCCTATCGATCTGCCGTCGGCCGCCATAGAATCGATCAGGCAACGATGTACAGACTTGTACGAGTTGCTCGGCTTCGGCTGCTATGCGCGTATCGACGGTTTCTATACTGAGGACGAGCGTGTGATCCTGAACGACCCGAACACAACCAGCGGGATGCTGCCGTCATCATTTTTCTTCCATCAGGCCGCAGAAATTGGACTCAACCCTTCCCAGTTCATAACCTATATCATTTATACTTCGCTTATCGAAAGACGTTCGGAAGATACCTTGTTGAGGGACTATGACCGCTGGATGACATATATTAGTGAGCATCTGACAAGTAAAGAGAGTCATGAAGACCAGAAGCTGAAGGTCGCCATAATTCTCGGTGGCTATTCATTCGAAAGACATATCTCAGTGGAAAGTGGCCGAAATATTTTCGAAAAACTGTCAAGTTCTAAAAAATACTCACCAACACCGGTATTCCTTCATGGAGGTCCGGCCAACTACAAATTCATCAGACTTCCATTGAATTACCTTCTCAAGGATAACGCGGATGATATCAAGAGCAAAATAGATCACCACAAGGTCCATCCGGTGATCGCTTCGATACGGAAAGAAGCTGAAGACCTAACCAAGTTGTTTGCTGGTGGAGCCCAATTCGAACCGAAAGAATTAGAACTCGAGGATCTCGGATCCAACTTTGACCAGGTTTTCATCGCCTTACACGGACGCCCTGGCGAAGACGGTGAACTACAGGCCAAATTTGAAAAGCTACAAATACCCTACAACGGATCGAATGCTGAGGTATCTAGTGTTACGATCAACAAATTTGACACATTACAATTACTCGGTTCACACAACTTTCCCGTTACTGATCAGTGGGTGATCGAAAAAGCAGACTACCTGTATGACAAGGAAAGGTGGCTGCAGAGCGTTGAAGGCAAATTCGGATTTCCGCTGATCGCAAAACCTGTAGATGACGGCTGCAGTTCGGCTGTTATAAAGGTCAGGGATCTTGATCATCTTCGCCATTACATGGATATTATCTTCAGGGAGAATGAAGAACTGACCGACGAACAAAGAGATCGCCTTTCCCTGGCATGGAATGAAGAGTTTCCAAAAAAGAAGGAAGTCCTTATTGAAAGCCTGATCGATGATGAGAAGGTGGAACTGTTCATGGAGATAACATGTGGCGTGCTCACGCAATATCAGAATGGTGATATGGAAATCCAGGTATTTGAGCCAAGTGAGGCTCTTTCCACTGGCGATGTTCTGAGCCTTGAAGAGAAGTTCCTGGCAGGTCAGGGACAAAACATTACTCCGGCAAGGCTGAGGACGAGCGACTATGATTATGACTATATCTCTGAGCGTGTCAAGTCAGACCTCAAAAGAGCAGTTGAAATTCTGGGCATTGAAGGATACGCCAGGGTCGATGCATTCGTTAAAGTCTCCAGTGATGGACGTGTGGACACCATCATTATAGAAATAAACTCCTTGCCCGGAATGACACCGGCAACCTGCATTTATCACCAGGCTGCCCTGGAAGGCATGAAACCTTATGATTTTATAGACAAAATATTGACATTCGCCAGGGAGCGACAGCAAAAGCAACTATCGTGAGCAATTTGAGACAAAAACTTTGGTCCAGTGCGATATTCAGGAATTTGATCTATATTCTGATCGCGTCAGTAGTACTGTTCGTTGCGCTTATATTTTTTCTGAGGATGTACACCAATCATGGTCAGAAGCTGATACTTCCGGATTATGTCGGAATGAACGTTGAGGATGCCAGGAAATCAGCGAAAGAGAACGAGTTCGAGATCGTTGTGGATGATTCTGTGCATATTGTTGGAAAACCGGGTGGTGAGATCCTTTCACAAAATCCAGCTCCCGAATCAGGGGTCAAAGAGGGGCGAAAAGTATATGTGACTATAGCCAAGTATAATCCCGATATATTCCTGTCATCGAGATTGCCACAGTTATACGGCGAAAGGTTTGACCTGAAGGCCAAAGAGTTGGAGACGTTATTCAAGATAAAGAGCAACATCAAGGCTTATGCCTATGATCCTGGTCCCAGGGATCATATACTGGAGGTTCAGTATAACGGTAAACCCATTGAGAACGCCAAGGGAAAGAACAACAGAGTGGAGATCGCCAAGGGCGATCAACTCGACTTTGTCTTGTCGAAACGTGAGGGAGGACGGGTAAAAGTTCCAAATTTGGTTTGCAAGGAACTGGAAGCCGCCAAATTCATGTGTCAGGCCGCCAGACTCGGCGTTGGAGAAGTCATCGAAAAGGGAGAGATCTCGGATCTGAGTACCGCTTACGTCTATGATCAGATCCCCAAAGCCAATGGAGAAAGGGTGGATATGGGTACCTCAATTCAAATATTTGTAGTTCAGGAAAAACCGGATGCCTGCAAATAAGAGACTCTTCAAAGTTCGGAATGGCGAACAGAATTATTATGTGTTATACTGATCTTTTTAAAGCCTGTTTCGTTCCATTAGCTGTAAGTAAAGTTTATGAAGAAAGCCAAGGTAAGCCGGATCGTTGCTGAAACCCCTTCTGCCATTTCGGTCTATTTAAAACCTGAAGAAAAAGAAGTTTACAAACCAGGGCAATTTATCACACTTGTTCATCCCCTGAATGGTGAGGTAGTAAAACGCTCCTACAGTTTCAGTTCAGTTCCGAAGGAGGAAGAGTGGCGCATCACGGTCAAAAAGGTTGGAGGAGGTAAATTATCCAATTATCTCCATAAAAACCTGGAAGTTGGTCAGGATGTAGTATTTGAAGGTCCGGAAGGAAGGTTTCAATTCGATACGGCACCTCGTTTTGACCAACATGTCCTTATCGCAGCAGGAAGCGGAATTACTCCAATAATGAGTATGCTCTCCACAGCAATGGAAGAAAACTCCACTCCCCTGACCCTGTTCTATGGAAACCGGAACATAAAAGAGACGATTTTTCTGGATCAACTCAATGAATGGCAAGATAGATTCGAACACTTCGATTTTCGACTTTTTTTATCTAAACCCGGTTTGAAGCAGATCCTTTTTTCCAATAAACAGCCCTATTTCAAGGGCAGGATAACCTCGGAACACCTCAAGGAATGGTTGAAATCAAAATCCTGGGACCTGAATAGAACGGCTTTTTACATTTGCGGACCAGGTGAGATGAACTCAGATTTCAGGTTGGTGCTGGGTGGTTTAGGTGTGCCGGAAGACAATATCAAGATGGAATACTTTACGGCTGTTGATGTTGACGAGACAATTTCCGGTGAAAGTGAGGTAACATTCAATCTGGAAGGAGAAGAAAGATCAGTAATGGTCCATCGCGGTCAGGCAATTCTTGACGGGTTACTGGAAGCCGGATACGACCCTCCTTATTCATGTACATCCGGAACGTGCTGTACCTGTATGGCTCATCTGTCAAGTGGTGAAGTTCATATGGAAAGATGTGACGCATTAAGCAAGCGTGAGCAAAAACAGGGCTTTATCCTGACTTGTCAGGCCAGGCCGGTAACGGACAAGGTCGAGATCACTTACGATCTGGACTGATCTGCAATATCATAAGCGTTGCAATATTTCGATTTGTCTTCTTCAGGACCTAGAGAATATCCACTTTGCCAACTCCCTGAAGCTTGCCTTTTTACCATACATCAATATGCCAACCCTGTAGATCCTTCCGGCAAGCCAGATCATAAGAACAGCCGTACCTGCGGTAACCAACATGGAGAGACCAATTTGCCATGAGTCCGGTTCAAAGGCCAACCTTGATGGCATCACAATACTTGAAAAAAACGGAAAAATGGACGACCATATAGCAAGGCTCGAATTGGGCTCTCTTACTGCCTGGAACATGATATAGACTGCAAGAACTATTGGCACTACGACCGGGATTGTCAGGGACTGCCCCTCATTTATATCATCTCCGAGGGCAGCACCGATCGCTGCAAACAGCGAAGAGTAGATCAGAAACCCGGCTACAAAGTAAAACAGGAAAAGCGGAACGATAAACCACCAGTTGATCTCTCCAAGCTGTTCAATCACCAATGGCAGATTTTCAAACCCCTCCGGTATTTGGGCGGTCTGGGTCAGGGCCTCTGCTTCGCTCATGTCCATCGGAATCATGAGTTGTACGATAAGAGCAGAGGCTGGTATGAGGATCAGCCAGATGAGAATCTGTGTTAAGCTCACCGCGCTGCTGCCTAGAATCTTTCCGAGCATAAGGTCAAAAGGTCGCACAGAAGAAATGATGACTTCGACAATTCGATTCGACTTTTCCTCAGTTACACTTCTCATTACCTGTACACCGAATAGTAGGATAACAAAGAACATAATATATCCCATGATCCCGCCCAGGGCCGCGGCAACCACGCCCGTCATTTCATTGAGGTTTCTTGAAGATTCTGTTATAGGGCGTTGATCTAACCGGGTTTCTATCTCTAATTGTTCCAGAATGTCCTCCTCAATCTTCAACGTGGCTATTCTCTCAGCTCTAAGACGAGACCTCAAGGTTCTGCTGAGCAAACTCGAGGATTCAATATCAAGAGGTTGATCGGAATAGAACTCATACTTGTACGGTCCCCCATACGAAGTATCCAATGCAGGTAGCCACAAGCCAGCTTCATAATCACCTTCTTGGAGCAGCGCCATGAAACCAGCCTTCTCATCATCGGTGAAGTAAAGCTCAAATCTGCGAAGCTGATTATTTCCATCCTCAAGCAATCCCGGTTCATCCTTCACCAGAATACGGGTCTTTTCATCACTTTGATAGGTAAAGATCAATCCCGCCACAATGAAGAACATCAGGAAGGCCAGTGGGGTGAGCAAGGTTACGAGAATGAATGACCTACGCTTCACCCTTGTCATGTACTCTCTTTGTAATACCAACCAGATGTTACCTCTAATCATGCCACTGTTTGAATGAAAATCTCGTTTAATGTAGGGAGCTTCTCTTCGAAATGACGGATTCTGGCACCTTGTGCGAGGAATTCCCCCAAGACGACATTCGTATCTGCTCCCTCATGGAGTTTTATAAGCCATTGGCTTCCGTTCATCTCGAGTATATCAAAAGAGCGACTATGAACATCCCGAGGCTCACTATAAAATCGCACGACATAGTGATTCAATTTGTTGTTCTCCTTGATATCATCGACCCTTCCGGAAAGTATATTCCTGCCCTGATGAACAAGTACGATCTGCTCGCATATTTCTTCAACCTGCTCCATTCTATGAGTGGAAAATATGATACTTCGTCCACGTTCCCTGAGTTTACGGATCTCTTCCTTGATCAGATTCGTGTTCACGGGGTCCAGCCCAGTGAAAGGTTCGTCAAGTATCAACAGGGCGGGATCATGGACGACAGTAGCTATGAACTGTATCTTTTGTTGCATGCCCTTTGACAGCTCATCTATCTTGTTGGTACTCCATTCCATCATACCGAACTTCTTCAACCACATCTTCAAGCGGCTGACCGCCTCCTTCCTGGACAACCCCTTTAATCGTGCGAGATAGACCAGTTGATCGGCCACCGTCATCTTTCGATAGAGTCCCCTCTCCTCGGGCAGATATCCGATATCGCGATTCAACACGCCATTGATGATACTACCGTTCATTCGTATTTCCCCACGATCCGTCTGCGTGATCCCGGTGATCATCCTGATCAATGTGGTCTTTCCGGCACCGTTTGGCCCAAGTAATCCGAAAATTATGCCTTTCGGTACTTCAAAGCTCACGTCATCCACAGCCACATGACCTTCAAACTCTTTTCTGACACGACTCAGTTGGAGAACAGACATCCTGTTATGAAATTTTTGGATAAGATATAAGGCTCAGGATAAACTACCCATCATATTGGACAGGCATTAGAAATTTTTCGATCTGAGAAAGACGGATCAAATACTTCAACATTAAATTTCAGGAATACCTATAAGGTCAAAAAATAAAGGCCCCACATCGCTGGGGCCTTCGGGCTTGACTCATTTTTAATTCAATCTCATTATCCCTTTTTCAGTATATCTCTTATATCTGCAAGCAACTCCTCGGTCGTCGGACCGGAAGGCGCAGCGGGCTCCTCCGGTTTTCTCATATACCTGTTGTAGGATCTTACGATGAGGAATATAACGAAAGCTATGATCAGGAAATCGATGATCGTATTAATGAATGCCCCATACTTGATGGCTACTTCCTCAGTGATTACACTACCATCTTCGCCAAGTACCGGTTCCTTGATCACATATTTCAAATCCTCGAAGTCAACACCACCGATCATCTCACCTATCGGGGGCATGAGGACGTCATTTGTAAAAGAAGAAACGATCGCTCCGAATGCAGTTGCTATGATCACGGCTACCGCCAGATCCAGAACGTTGCCCTTCATAATAAAAGCCTTGAATTCCTTAAGCATGACTAATTAGTTTTTTGGTCAATTATGCGATGGCCAAAATAATATATTTTCTTTTAACATATTAGAAAAATATATATTTATTTAACCCTAGGCAATAAAAAAGCCGGACACTGATTGTATCCGGCTTAAATTAATCTTGATTAAAGATCAGGATGCAGCGCCAGTTTCTTGCCTTATTTTATTTAGCGCACTCCCTGCCTTCACCCAGTCAATCTGTGCCTGATTATATGTATGTGCGACTTCGAACTCGTCAGAAGTACCATCCGCATGTTTCAGTTTGACAGTCAGATTTTTTCCAGGAGAAAATTCGTTGAAATCCACAATATCTATCTTATCATCCTGGCGAACCAGGTCATAGTCTTCTGGATTCACGAAGGTAAGGGCGAGCATACCTTGTTTCTTAAGATTTGTTTCATGTATCCGCGCAAAGGATTTCACCACAACAGCCTTGACACCCAGATATCTGGGTTCCATGGCGGCATGTTCCCTTGATGATCCTTCACCATAATTCTCTTCCCCGAACACGATAGTGCCTATGCCCTTGTTTTGGTAATGTCTCGCAGAATCGGGTACAGCCATATATTCATCCTTGTCAAGATTCAGTACTTCATTAGCCTTATCATTGAAATAGTTGATAGCACCTATGAAACAATTGTCAGATATGTTTTCCAGGTGACCCCTGTATTTCAGCCAGGGACCGGCCATTGAGATATGGTCCGTGGTGCACTTACCCTTCGCTTTGATAAGGATCCGCATATCGGTGACCTGATCTTTGGTAATTGGCTCAAATGGTTCCAGTCTTTGAATTCTGTCTGAATTCGGATCTATCACAACTTCCACCTCTGTCGTATCCGCAGGAGGCACAAATCCAGAATCTTCTACATCAAACCCGTTGACCGGTAGTTCTACACCCTTGGGAGGCTCAAGCCTGACCTCCTCACCGTTCTCATTGGTCAGGGTATCGCTCAATGGATTGAACCGAAGGTCACCGGCAATAGCCATAGCAGTTACGACCTCAGGAGAGGCTACAAACGCATGTGTATTAGGATTACCATCGTTTCTTTTGGAAAAATTTCGATTGAAAGAAGTGATTATTGAGTTCTTTTTGTCGGGGTCATTAGTGTGCCTTGCCCATTGACCTATACACGGTCCACAAGCATTGGCAAGGACAATTCCTCCGATCTTCTTGAATGGGTCGAGCAAGCCATCCCTGTCTACAGTATAGCGGATCTGTTCAGAACCCGGTGTTACTGTAAACTCAGATTTTACCTTGAGATTCTTATCCATGGCCTGCTGAGCAATACTAGCTGCCCTGTCAAGATCCTCGTAAGATGAATTAGTACAGGATCCTATCAGTCCAACTTCTAGTTTAGAGGGATAATCATGCTCTTTTACTGCCTCCGCAAATTTTGAGATCGGCCAGGCAAGGTCCGGAGTATAGGGACCATTGATATGAGGTTCGAGTTCTGATAAATCGATCTCGATCACCTGGTCAAAATAGCGTTCCGGGTAATCGTAGCATTCCTGATCACCGGTCAGATATTCCGGGATCTGATCTGCCAGTTCGGCTACCTCGGCCCTTTCGGTGGCCTTGAGATATCTCGACATGGCTTCATCATAACCGAAAGTAGAGGTCGTCGCCCCGATCTCAGCTCCCATATTACATATGGTTCCCTTGCCTGTGCATGAAAGTGACCTTGCTCCCGGACCAAAATATTCTACGATCGCACCGGTTCCACCTTTTACTGTGAGGATACCAGCAACCTTTAGAATGACATCTTTAGAGGAAGTCCACCCACTCATCTCACCTGTCAGTTTAACACCGATAAGTTTAGGCATTTTCAGTTCCCATGGCATACCGGCCATGACATCAACCGCGTCAGCACCACCTACACCTATAGCCACCATTCCCAGACCGCCTGCATTGGGTGTATGACTGTCTGTTCCTATCATCATACCTCCGGGGAAAGCATAGTTTTCCAGCACGATCTGATGAATGATACCTGCTCCTGGCTTCCAAAAACCCAAGCCATATTTTCTCGATACAGATTCCAGAAAATCAAACACCTCACTACTCGTATTCAGTGCAGCCTTGAGGTCATGTTCTGCTCCTACTTCAGCCTGGATGAGGTGATCGCAATGGACTGTAGAAGGCACCGACACCTCGTCTTTTCCGGCCATCATGAACTGTAGTAAGGCCATCTGTGCCGTAGCATCCTGCATGGCCACCCTGTCCGGGGAAAAGAAAACATAATCCTTTCCTCTTTTATATTCCTTTAAGGGTGATTCGGGGTGTAAGTGTGTATACAGTATCTTTTCAGCGAGCGTCATTGGACGTCCTAATACTTCTGAAGCCTTATCCACCCTCTCCTTGAAGGTAGCATAATGCTTTTTGATCATTTCTATATCGAAAGGCATAATTGAATGGTTTTGCTACTTTTAACAATGTCCTACGGTGCATTTTGTTCCAAATAACGCCAGGCTTATAAGCAAAATGAACAACTCAGCGCGTTTGGAACCTCCTCACAGCAGGGTTCCAAAAATACAAATTGGACACATAATCCGAAGTTATTCTTCCCTCGCACTTAAGCGTTCAAGCAGGCGGCTCGATATCCTGAGAAAGTCCGATTCTGTTATGACACCCACCAGTTGTTCATCATCGACTACCGGAAGACACCCTATCCGTTTTTGACGCATCACGTTCAAAGCCTCAATTAGTGTGACATTGGGGCCAATAGTGATGGGGTCCTGTATCATGATGTCTTCAACACATACTGGCCTGTCACCTGCGGACTGCCTACGGACATAATAACGAAGTAATATCCTGGAAGAAACCAGTCCCACCAGATTGCCCGCTCGATCCTCAACAGGGGTGTAGCGTATTTTGCGCCAGTCCATCATTTCCGCGACCAGCTCGATAACATCTTCTTTCTGAACAGTGAATAGATCGGTCTGCATAAATTCGGAGACCACAAGCTTGGAAGGCTCGTATGATTGCAAATCACTCAGTGATGGCAAGTCCCAATTATGGACTGGAAGTCCGGCACGTTGATTTTTGATCATGCTTGAGGTTACCGTGGTCAGTGCCTCATCGATCGTTGTCTCTTCTTTGAGTTTTGTGAAGGCTCTCAGGGACCATCGCGCTCCGTTCATATGGGCATCTGCTCTCTCATCTATGACGTCGAGGTATTTATCAATATCTTCCTGGTCGACCTGTCTGTTCTTCAATCCTTCCCTCGCCATCGGAATGAGTTCCTTCTGGATGAGTTCGCATGCGGATATCTTTTTGTCCTTAAACCAATTGAAACTGCTGTCAATACCAAACTTTGCTGCTTTGGTGAAGTTATCCCGGATATCAGGAAAGGTAATATGATCGCGGATATCATCCACCGTAGAGGACATAGCCGACATAAGACCAAGCCAGAAAGCCGCATTGGCGATCTCATCCCTTACTGTTGGGCCTGAAGGCAAAACCCTGTTCTCAATACGTAAATGTGGCTTACCATTAGCCGAGATCCCATAACACGGCCTGTTCCATCGGTACACAGTAGAATTGTGGACCTGTAGAGAGGTAAGATGTGGAACTTCTCCTTTTTGTACTTTACTCAATGAGTCCTCTTTAATGTCAGCCGCCAGCAATACACGGAACCTGGCGATGTCCTCCCTGTATATTTCCAGGATGGACTTCTTTAACCAGTCATTACCAAAACTCACCCTCGGACTTCTTTCCCTCATATGTTCGTGAGTCGACCGGGTATCCAGGCTTTGTTGAAATAGGGCTATGCGTGACTCATGCCATAGACGCCGTCCGAATACCAGAGAACTGTTGGCCGCAATGGCCATCACAGGAGCAGCTAAAGTCTGAGCGATATTGTATTGGTTGACAAAGTCTTCGGGCCTTACCTGAAGATGAACCTGGAAGCTTGTGTTACAAGCTTCCAGAAGTGGAGATCTGTGCTTGACGAGTAACTCGTCGATGCCAATGATCCTCAGATCATAACTACTGCCCAGCAACTGATTATCTATCGCCTCCATTAGTGCCTTATAACGCCTTTTGGGAGTCAGACAGTCAGAATCAAGATGAAATTTCTTCAGCGTAGGGAGCACGCCGGTAAGGATATATCTGGCATCCAGATCATCAAGGCTTTCCTGTAATATTTTCAGTCGACTCCGGTTCTCTTTCTCCATATCACTCAGACAGGAACCTGTAAACGGCTGAGGAGACAAATTTATCTCGAGATTGAATCTTGCCAACTCTGATTCCACCCAGTCGTGATCCTTCATCTTCTCCAGGGCTTCCATCGCTATAAAGGCGGGACGATAATTCAGTCCTTCAACCAAACACATTTCCTGCTCCGCCCCGATGTGCATGTTCTCCGTGTCGAACCAATTGTTTTCCAGCATATAACTCAAAGCCTGTACATCATCCAGAAGAGAGCGCACAAACTTTTGCATTTGAGTATTATCGCTAAGAAGGGAAACTTTCTGTTCGCCCATTGACTGGATATTTGAAACTTTCGTTAAACGAAAGAGTGATTCGAAACTAAATGATTTTTTTTAAATATTATATAATCCAAAAATCGCTCCATATTAGGGTTCAGGTTATACCATCCCGGACGCTCAAGCGTTGAAACTATGATGAAGGTCTATTTCTATTTGATTGTGTTCTTTTGTCTGCTATCCTGCCAAGAGGAAGAGACTCCCCTTTTTATCATGGAATATTCTGTCCCGGTCACCTTTCAGCCAAGTACGAATACGGCCATTACCTACAGGGTCAGACACAGGGATATTAGCAGTTCTTATGACAAGATGCTGAATGAGAACAACCTTAATGCTCAAGACGTCAAAACGGTCCGAGTCAGGTCTGCAGAGATCTTCCCGACAGGAAGGAATATAAGCTATGGCATACTACGAAAGATAGACGTGAGCATTTTTGAGCTGAGTGACCCCGACGATCTGCTCGTGATAGCTGAGGAATATCCCCAACCCGGTGATAATCGATCTGAATTACCCCTCCTTCCTGGTCTTCCTAATGTCAAACCTTTCGTCGAACAAGATTTTTTTGGACTTGATATCGGTTATGTTCTTCGCCGACCATTGTCTGAACGCATAGATAACATAATGCGTATTGAATTTGAAGCGGTAGGATTTTAATCTACCAAATGTTGTCCACCCCTACTCGTCGTCCAATATCCGAACATCTACGGTCCAACATTGGTCATATAACTGAAGCTCAAAAAATACCTAAGTCAATGTCAAAGCCAGATTACTCGGACCTTTCAGCCGTTTTTGTCAACTGTACCTTAAAGCATTCTCCACGACAAAGTCATACACGTGGGCTTATCGACGTCTCGGCAGGGATCATGAAAAGAGAAAATGTAAAGGTCGATATCATTCGCCTGGTAGATCATGATATAGCCTATGGCGTCTATCCAGATATGACAGAACACGGTGTCGGGACCGATGAATGGCCTGAGCTCTTCGAAAGGATCATCAAGGCCGACATATTGATCATTGGCACACCGATCTGGCTGGGAGAGAAATCATCTGTTGCCCAAAAATTGATAGAGCGACTTTACAGTATGAGTGCAAAGACGAATGAGAAGGGCCAATATATCTATTATGGCAAGGCTGGTGGATGTATCATTACAGGTAACGAGGATGGTGTAAAGCATTGTGCTATGGGAATCCTCTATGCACTCCAACATGTTGGTTACGCCATACCCCCACAAGCGGACTGCGGCTGGATCGGAGAAGTCGGTCCGGGCCCAAGCTATCTTGATGAAGAAGCCAACGCTCAGGAAAATGATTTCACCAACAGGAACACGACTTTCATGACCTACAATCTCTTGAATCTCGCTTCTATGCTAAGGTCCAACAAAGGATTTCCGTCTTATGGAAATATTCCCGAGGAATGGAATGGAGGAAAGAGATGGGAATTTCAAAAATTAGATACATGACTGAACAAAACGAAAAACTTGAACAGAATATAGAGCAAGTCTCTCTGACCGAGAGGTATTCGCAAACTCGCACACGCACAGAATCTATCTGTGCCCCGCTAAAGATCGAGGACTACGTACCTCAACCCGCTGTATTTGCCAGCCCACCGAAATGGCATCTTGCTCACACGACCTGGTTTTTTGAACAATTCATTCTCAAATCTCTCAAGAAAGGATATCGCACCTTTGACATAAACTTTAATCATCTCTTCAACAGCTATTACAAGCATCACGGAGATCCCTGGGAGAGATCGAAAAGGGGTTGGATCACGCGACCCGGAGTAGAAAGGGTCTATGAGTATCGGGAATATGTCGATCAACATATCCGCGGACTAATGTCCACATCACCATCAAGGAAGTTGGAAGAATTGATAGAAATTGGTATCAACCACGAAGAACAACATCAGGAATTATTGATAAGTGATCTGAAGTATTTACTCTCACTCAATCCTATAATGCCCAAATATTCGGAAAATGGTGCCTTGATCCATGATCAGAACAGTCATTCCGGCTGGCATAATGTAAATGGAGGGCTATTCCAAATAGGTCACAATGACCGTGGTTTTTGTTATGACAATGAACAGCCACGTCATCAGGTATATCTCGAAGATTTTGAAATTCGTCGATCCCTGGTAACCAATAAAGAGTTTATGGAATTCATAGATGACGGTGGTTACGAATCAGTGAACCTGTGGCTGGACGATGGTTGGAATCACATAAATGAGAAAAAAATCCAGCATCCTTTATATTGGAAAAAGAAGGATGGCCGATGGTATAATTACACGCTTGGAGGAGAAAAACTGATCAAACCCGATGATATTCTTTGTCATATTTCTTTTTACGAAGCAGAGGCATTTGCCAGATGGGCTGGTTATCGACTACCCACAGAATTCGAATGGGAGGTTTGTAGTCCTGAAATCGATGTTGGCAAACGATGGGAATGGACTTATTCTGCCTACCATCCATATCCTGGATATCGCGCTGCACAGGGCGCATTGGGCGAATACAATGGAAAGTTCATGATCAATCAAATGGTGTTGAGAGGAAGTTCTGTAGCGACAACTCCCGGCCATAGCAGAAATACTTATCGCAACTTTTTCCATCCTCATCTGAGATGGCAATTCGCGGGAATACGGCTGGCAAAATGACATTCAAACAACAGTTCCTGAAAGATGTCATCCATGGTCTTTCTCAGTCACCAAAGAAGCTCTCTTCAAAATATTTCTACGACAAGAGAGGTAGTGACCTGTTTGTCGATATCATGCAACTCCCCGAATACTATCTCACGGACTCCGAACGTGAGATCTTCTCCAGAAAGACTGATCAATTGATCGATGCCCTCCAGATCGTAGAAGACCAGTTTTTTGAACTAATAGAATTAGGTGCAGGAGATGGATCGAAGACCATTTATCTGATCAAAGAGCTATGCGATCGTGAATACAACTTTAAATACATACCGGTTGACATTTCAAAAAAGGCTTTAATATCATTGAAGGAAGCTTATGAAAAGGAGGTGCCTTCATTGGTCATGGAATACAGGCATGGTGATTATTTCGAGATCCTCGAAGACCTGGCGGCTTCGGGAACACCCAAGGTTGTCCTCTTCCTGGGTTCTACACTAGGCAATATGGATGACGATAAGGCCAGTCAGTTCATTTATGATCTGGGCTCTTCTTTAAGCCAGGGCGATAAGTTGTTATTAGGATTGGACCTGATCAAGGACAGGTCAATTGTTCTGCCTGCCTATAATGATGATGCAGGAGTAACAAAGGAATTCAATTTAAACTTGCTAAGAAGGATTAACAGAGAACTGGGTGCTGATTTCGATCTCGAGAAATTTGATCATCGTCCCCATTATGATGAAGAAACGGGAATAGCCAAAAGCCATTTGATCAGTCTTGAAGATCAGGTTGTTTACGTTGCGGAGGCCGACAGAACATTCGAATTTGAGGAAGGCGAGCTCATCCTGACCGAAGTTTCCAGAAAATATGACGATAGGATACTGTCCAGAATACTCGCTCCGACAGATTTCAAGATCGTTGACAAAATTATGGACAGCAGGGCGTATTTCGCTGACTATATACTAGAACGGAGTACATCTTAGAGTTCCTGACAGTTCCGAACATCATGTAAAATGTTTCAACATTATGATCTCCCTCTCCGTCAGTTCACGATATCTACCCCTTGGCAAGTCCTTTTTGGTCAATCCTGCAAAATATACCCGATCGAGTTTGACGACCTCATATCCCATATGGTCGATCATACGGCGGATTATTCGGTTACGACCGCTGTGTAGCTCTATACCGAGAACATTTCGCCCCTCAGTTCTGTCATAGGCCAGTTTATCGGGTTTTATAAACCCATCTTCCAGGGTAACCCCTTTTTTAAGAGTATCGAGGTCCTTCTGACTGAATGGACGATCGAGAACGACCTGGTAGATCTTTTTGACCTCCGAACTGGGATGCGTCAGCTTTTGAGTAAGATCACCATCATTGGTAAGTAATAAGAGTCCGGTAGTCATGCGATCCAGGCGGCCAACTGTATGAAGATTATACTTTTCGTATTTAGGAACAAGATCAATGACGGACTTTCTACCGTGCTCATCGCTCGTTGTGCTGATGACATCCTTGGGTTTATTCAATAGAAGGTATACCTTTTTTTCAATAGGACGGATCACCTTATTGTTATATTCGACGACATCCTGGTCAGTCACGAGAACGTAAGGTATCTTCTCAATTTTTCCATTGACCTTGATCTTGCCTGACTCGATCAGGTCGACCGCCTTGCGACGCGAGGTCACACCGCAGTGTGCGACATACTTATTCAGTCTCATTCCTTCCTTAGAAGGGGATGTCATCTTCGTTTATTCTCGAACTCTTGGTAATGAAATTATCGGTAGGATTGCTGAATCCGGATTTTGGATCTATGAAATTAAAATCCGTGAATTCCTCGAACTTGGCAAATTCTTTGACAAATCTGAGATTAACGGTCTTCAAAGCTCCGTTACGGTGTTTGGCTATGATCACTTCTGTCAGTCCAGGTGGCATCATTGGATCCTCTTCGCCATCATAATAATCCGGACGATACAGAAAGGTTACGATATCCGCATCCTGCTCTATGGCACCCGATTCTCTGAGGTCAGACAAAACAGGTCGTTTTGTCCCTCTTGTTTCTACAGCCCTGCTCAATTGTGAAAGGGCAATAACAGGAACATTTAGTTCTTTTGCCAATCCCTTAAGTGCTCTGGATATAGAAGAGATCTCCTGCTCTCGATTGCCCCGGGAATCATTTCCGGAAGCACTCATCAGCTGCAGATAATCGATCACGATGAGGTCTATATCGTGATTGGTCTTAAGTCTTCTGCATTTAGCTCTCAGCTCAAAAACATTCAGTGCTGGTGTCTCATCGATAAAGACATTGGCCTCACCAAGGCGTTCCAGGGCCTGATGTAATTTGATCCAGTCGTGATCATCCAATTTGGCATTTCTCAATTTCTGATTATCCAGCTCAGCCTCCATCGCTATCATCCTCTGGACCAGTTGAAGGCTCGACATTTCCAGAGTAAAGAAAGCCACGGATCTTCCATGCTGCAGACTGGCGTTCTTTGCCAATGCCAGAGAGAAGGCTGTTTTACCCATACCTGGCCGCGCCGCGAGAATGATCAGGTCAGAATTCTGCCAGCCTCCGGTAACCCCATCCAGTTCTGAAAAGCCCGTCGGGGTACCGGTCAATCCATCCGTATTTTCCGCTATATGCTCTATCTGCTTCAAGGCTCTCGCCGCCAGCTCACTTATACTTTGATATCCCTTTCTAAGGTTCTGTTCTGTGATCTCATATAATCCCTGCTCAGCCTCATCGAGAAGTTCGAACACATCCTTGGAATCTTCAAAGGAATCATTGACAATACGGGTCGATACTCTGATGAGCTCTCGTTGTACATATTTCTGAGCCACAATCCTCGCGTGATACTCGACATTGGCCGCCGAAGCCACGATGTTGGTAAGGTGCACCAGATAACTCACACCCCCGGCTTCTTCAAGATCGTCGGACTTCTTGAGTTTCTCGACGACCGTCATGAGATCGATCGGATTTTGCTCGGAAAAGAGGTCTACCATGGCCTGGTAGATCATCTTATGATTGTCCTTGTAAAAGCTTTCAGGCCTCAGAATCTCGATCACTATCGATATAGCCCCGCTGTCCAACATCACTGCTCCCAGAACCGCCTGTTCCAGATCAGTAGCCTGAGGCATCAAGCGTCCGTAAGCGAGCGCATCCGCCTCGGGTGAGGTATGCACGGCCTTCAATTTACCAGGCTTCTGTGAGGGTTTTCTACTCTCCGACATCAGGTTGATTTATAACTCACGAACAAATCTAAGGTTTAGGATTAACCATTCACATTTCATCACAAGATCGAAGGGTCATGGCCTGTTCAAAACCTTGTGGACAAATTGTGGAAATCGTCAAATCCAAATATCGCCAATCTTTAATTATATATTAAATTTTTTATACATATAAAAAATAACCATCTGCCATCTGCAAGGTTCTGGGCCCGACCTAAATTAACTGTACGTTAATATCAAGCGAGTCACTGCCTCAAATGGCCAGGAGTGATCTGTCTAAGATACGAAGAATATATTAAAGAAACTTTATATATATAAAATTCTAATATGAACGTAGTGCTTCACGCATTCAGGCTTGTAGGACTGTATGGTTTATGTGGAAACCTTTTTCATATATAAATTTATATAATATGATGTCTGTTATTTCTTTCCTACATTTTCCAGGCGATTCCGGATCTCTTCAATGACATTTTTCTGTCCTTCGATCTCTTTCTTTTTATTTTTCTGATCGACCACATTCTGTTCGATATTAGCCTCCGCCTCGGCAATGGCCTCCTTCGCCTCCTCGATGTCCTCGTGATAATCATCATTGTTCTTTTTCAGTCGCTCGAGTTGATCCTTCAAATCATCAAGCTCGTCTTCCTGTTCCTCCAGCTCCTCATTGATGATGTACCTCTGCACATGGTATTTAAACTCATTGAGAAAGACCACGGCATTCCTGTAGTCACTCGGATGCGATTCCGAAGAGAGAAATCCATTTCCCATATCAAAAAATGTGATCAACTGACCATCTTTTGCCCAGCTATACACATCCAGTGTGCCGGCCCCTGATATAGAAGGTATCTTGATGTCATCTGCATAATATTCTCCCGCCTTTCGATTCCTTCGCACTCGGCCATATTCGCCCAGATAGTCTTTCCACTGTCTTTCAATGGTGCGTTCATCAGCATCAGGAACACCAACAATGAGTGCATTCTGAGTTCCGAGGCTCATGGTCTTCGCTTGTTCAGTTACCTGTCCTTCCGTGGAGAAGAAGAGAAGCATCAAAATTGACAGAAAAAATAATTTAATGGGATTCATATTCTTGTATTTTAGTTTTCAAGAGGTTTGCTCTCATATCATAACGATCGGATCAAATACCACCTTTCTATCTCTACCGACCTCTATGATCTTTTTCATATTTGGCAATTTGAAACGCCATGCCCTGTTTTTAAAACACCTCTTACTCAGGCACTGTTCCTAATCCCAGCATTTTCTATGATCGAAAGTGATCGTTCACCTTTCCAATTAGCAAGAGTCTCTGGTCGAATACTGATAAGTCAGCTCAACGAACCACCCGGAGATGTGTCAAGAAATTTCAATCGATGCTCGTGCATTTGGATATAAAAAGGTGCCTTTCCACATATTTCTCCGTCACATTCCACAACCACATTAACATGTTGCTCCGGGATCTCCAGCCTCTCCAAATAACCCGAGTCGACAAAATCGAGATGATGTATGTTACCAGTAAGTAATTTGGGAAGAGCCAGCATATAGTTCAATTTACTGGAATCCTGTACTATACTGTAGGCAAATCGCTCCCCCCTGGATACGGCGTGAGGCGTGATCTTCATCCCACCTCCCGTAGTGGGTCCCAGGCCAAGGTGCAGGCTGAATACTTTGCTCGCCTTGCCGCTATCATCTATCCGGTAAGCCAATCTTCGACTGGAATATTCTCTGAGCCCTTTCATAATTGCCCACATGTAACTGAATCGACCTGATTTTTTCGTGTCTTTCAGTTTATTGACAACGAAAGCATCGAATCCCACACCCAAGGTATTGGTAAAGTAATGGGTCCGGTTTTCTCTGAAAAAATCTATCCTCCCGAGAGGGATCAGTTTGAGAGGCTCTTTCAATATACAATCTACAAGCTGCGTCGTCTGATCCGAGAATCCATGATATTCCGCGAAGTCATTTCCTGTACCCCAGGGAAGAATACCACATATCAGGTCATCGAGATCCTGAGAAGCCAATAATTGATTGATCGTTGTATTATTGGTGCCATCTCCGCCCACTGAGAGGAATCGCCGGCAACCCCTGGCAAGGCTCTCGCCGATCATCGCTTTAAGCGTTTCTGTTTCAACAACCGAGATCCATGTAAAGGGTATATTCTGCCGGGAAAGGGCCTTTTTCAATATGTCTTCCCTGGCAATTGAGTTCTTTCCAGCTTTGGGATTGAATACAATGGTCCATATTCTGTTCTCAACACCACTCATCGGGATTCAGATTAGGCCTTTTGATCCTCTTCTTCTTTGAGTTTCCGACGTAGTATCTTACCCACATTGGTTTTGGGTAGTTCTTTTCTGAATTCCACTACCTTGGGTAATTTATAGCCCGTCAAATGCTCTCTGCAATGCTCCATCAACTCCTTTTCCTTGAGGGATTTATCTTTTTTAACAACAAAAAGCTTAACTACCTCTCCAGACTTGTCATCGGGAATACCAATAGCCGCAGCCTCCATAACCTTGGGGTGCAGAGTAGCAATATCCTCAATCTCATTCGGATATACATTAAATCCTGAGACCAGTATCATGTCCTTCTTACGATCGACGATCTTGAAGAAACCACTTTCTTCCATCAAACCGATGTCTCCAGTTTTCAACCAGCCATCCTGAATACTGGTCGAGGTTTCATCAGGTTGATTGTAATAACCCAACATAACCTGGGGGCCTTTTACCTGAAGTTCTCCGGGCTGACCTGCTGCCATTTCCTGATCATCCTCTCCCATGATCCTTACGTCTGTTGAGGGCACAGGGAGTCCTATGGTTCCCAATCTTGCAGTCCCATCGATCGGATTCACTGTCACGACTGGCGAAGCTTCTGTCATTCCGTATCCCTCTGCCAGTTCACAACCAGTGACTTCCTTCCATCTTTCCGCAACATCCCTTTGTACTGCCATACCCCCACCCACGGTAACTTTCAAATGACTAAAATCGAGATCAGAGAATCCCGAATGGTTCATAAGTCCATTGAACAACGTATTGACGCCCGTCATGAGACTAACCTCGTGTTTTTTCCAGGCTTTTAAAATGGAGTCCAGATCACGCGCATTCACGATCAATAAGGTACGTGCTCCCAAACTCATCATGGCAAGTACGTTAACAGCCAATGCAAAGATGTGATACATTGGAAGAGGTGACATCGCGGTTTCCTTACCTTCTTCCAGTACCGTTCCGATCCAGGCTCTTATCTGAAGCATATTGGCGATCATATTCCGGTTGGTCAACATTGCACCCTTGGCTATTCCTGTAGTCCCACCAGTATACTGGTGGAAGATGACATCGTCAGAACAATTTTCGAAGTCATTTAATGAAAACTTCTTTCCTTGACTGACAGCTTCTGATACGGTTACTGTATTCGGCAGGTCAAACCTGGGCACCATACGCTTCAGTTTACGCACGGCAAAATTGACCAATGCGCCTTTAAACCAACCCAACATCTCACCTATGGACGTAATGATGATGGTGTTTATTTCGGTCTTGGGAAGGATCTTTTCCAGGTTATGTGCAAAGTTCTCAGCGATCACGATGGCCGTAACCTTTGAGTCGGTAAATTGGTGCAACATCTCCCGGGGAGTGTAGAGTGGATTGGTGTTGACGACGATCAGGCCAGCACGAAGGGCCCCGAACAGAGTCACGGGATATTGCAATAGATTCGGCATCATCATGGCGATCCTGTCTCCCGGTTTCAGCCCTCTCGAATGGAGATAGGCACCAAATCTCTTGGATTGTACATCAAGTTCATGAAAGGTCAGCGTTTTCCCCATGCATGTGAACGCCGGCTTCTCCGCATATTTTTTAAAGCATTCTTCTAAAAACTCTACAAGGCTCTCATATTTCCCGGGATCAATGTTTGCCGGTACGCCATTGGGATAGTTCTTAAGCCATGGTCTTTGATCGTACATGAGATTTCGTTTTGAGCAAGATACGAAGAAGTGCTAAAAATAGAAGTTGATTAATCAAAGCTTAGAGATGGACCGTGAAGAAGTAGTAAAAATCTCAATTTGAGATATTGGATCTGGTCCGACACACCGTTTATTCATTTTATCAAAACCTGATATTACTCAAGATCACAGTCACATAGATACTGGCAACACGAATAACGGGTCAGGCCTTTCTTTACCTCTGATCTTTACTGTTTACCAAAGAAACCGTACCTTTGCGCCTCCAAAATATTTTTTAATCTCTATCTCGTCAATGGGCGGGATATACAAACCCAAAGTTTGACATGTCAGACGAACAAAAAAAAGATCAGGAAGTACCCTCCTCCGAGGAAACCAAAACAGAGGAGGCCAAGAGCGAGCAAAAAGAGAGCACGCCAGAAAAGGGTACTACAAAAACAGCTACTAAGGATTCCCCGGAAAATAAGGAAGCTGATAAAAAAGCTGAAAAACAATCAGAACCAGAGAAGCCAGCTGAAGAAGAAAAGCCCCAGGTTGCCCATGACGATTTTGACTGGGACGCTGGCAATGAAACCATTTCCACGTACTCGGATAAAGAATTCAAAGAGTTAGAGGACCTCTACTCCTCATCATTCAATCAGATAGATGACTATGAAGTCGTAACTGGTAAGGTAACCGCCATTAATGAAGGTGATGTAGTACTGGACCTTAACTTCAAGTCAGACGGGCTTTTGCCACTATCAGAGTTCCGTGACCTACCGGATCTGGAAGTGGGCGACGAGGTTGATGTATATGTAGAGCAGCGTGAAAACGAAAAGGGCCATCTCGTCTTATCGAGAAGAAAGGCCAAGTTACTAAAGGCATGGAACGACATCGTCGATTCTTACAACAATGGTACTATTATAAAGGGTACCATCATCAGCAAGACCAAGGGTGGTCTTATTGTT
>JAWVZH010000012.1:0-32465 GCA_033722295.1 Saprospiraceae bacterium | reverse complement strand
GTTACCCACATCTGCACAGCAAAATTCTACACATGATCCGAATTGATTGTTTCTTGTTGTATCACAGAAGTCTACCATTTTAGCAATAAAAAGAGAGTCTATTCCGCAATTATCGAAATAGAAGTTCATGTGATCCAGGTCTGCCAGACATAAATCTGGGGCATTTCCCATTGAGTCCAGATATATCTCCAGATCAGGTATACATATCAATACCGGAGCTACATCATCCACAACGGTAAGTTCCTGATCGCATGAATCAATATTCCCGCAGTCGTCTTCGGCATAGATCATCACGTCATAACTGCCCGTGTCCAACTCCACAGTATCTCCAACATTCACCATGCCCTGGCCTTCTATGCGTATCATGAATGAGATCAGAGAATCTTCTCCGCATGCATCACTTGCCATGACTGGAGGCACGACGTACAGGGCCGTACAGGTCGCCGATTCTGTTCCAACGGTAATGCTATCTGCACAAATCAGATCAGGAGCTACCGTGTCAATAACTGTAATTATCTGAGTATCCAGAACTGCCCGATTGGCGCAGACATCCATTACTGTCCATTCTCTTCTGATCTCAAATTCTCCAGAGCATCTTCCAGGTATGGTATCATCCTCAAAGAAAGACACGAGGTCACATAGAGGACTGATTGGAAGGCTATCTATCAATGGTTCGCCAAAGTCAATTGTATCAGACAGGGGACAGGAAATAGTTGTGTCCCCGGGAAATTCAGTACTGTTTAGAGACACTCTTTCAAAAAATATCAGACTGACACATTGATCGGTCAATCCCTGATCGTCCTCCGCTGTCCATCTGAGTTCTACATAGGAAACGAATTGATTACTGGCACAGCCTAATTCACGGAAGAAAAAGGCATAATCAAGTGAGACGGAATCGTCGCAGTTATCACTCGCAGAGGCATATACGCTATAATCGACACTGAATGGGTCTACATAACAAGGGAATGTATCATTGATACAAGTCACCTCGGGAGGTAATTTATCTTCTACCAGAATATTTGACCAACAACTGTTGCCATTTCTCGTATCTATCACCTTCACTTCAACTACACTATTTACTGATACACATTTGATCGTATCGGTATTTTTACCGTCTATCATGATCCTGAAAGGCGCGTATGACATGAATGTGTCAGAGAGCACCATCTGCGGTGATATCACCGTATAACCCAGTGGCCCTATAGAAAGCTGTAGGTTTTGATGACAACTTAGAGGCCTTACATTAACCGTCTCTGAAGTCTCATTATCTCCAGAGAGCATGCCACCTCTTCCCCACGCACTTATGCTTATCACAGCCATTAACAGAACTGCAAACCTTTTCATATGCCTCGTTTGATATTTAAAAAATTCAGGGTGCACTTTATTGAGACTTGACGATCTTGAATTCCTTCCTCAGATCAGAAGTGGAAAATCTCAACATATAAATTCCTGCTTCTCCGATGTGCTCCTGATCCAGCACGATCCTGTTCCAGCCCTCCCGGACTTCGTACTCCTTAGACCAGACCTGACGTCCCAATAAATCATTGAGATAAAGTCTCATCGGACCACTATCCCTACTGAAAAATTCGATGTTCAGTATATCCTTGAATGGATTGGGACTCAACGTTATGTTGATCAGGTCGTCGTTATGATCATTTCGGCTATTGCTCAAATGGATCGCCGAAACAGACAGGTCATCATTATAAACTTCATTGTAAGCGCCTTCCCGGAGGACAACCGAAAACGCGGATCCCGAATCTGTGTTCGAGCCTGGGCTCAATCTGAATATCTCATCAGCAGCTATCCATTGTGCTTCCGTCGAATGCCAACTGATGATCAATTGGTCGTTCTCCCTGTCGAATCTATAATTAGCGTTACTCCAGTTATCGAGCGAGGTCTTTATGATCAGGTCATCACCCTGATAATCAATAATGTCACATGTCAGCTGAAGACCAGACACCCACCGTTCAGTTTCACTTCGAAGGACGATATCCGATCCTTCCTGACTTACATTCAATACAAGAGGCTTGTTCTCCCTCTGACGGTTAACGTCAAGATTATACGACATATCCACATCCCCTATCTTGTAAGAGGTGAAGTTGACCTTTTCTGGATCTGTTAGGTTGCTTATTCTGAAGGATCGAGGCCACGGGCTGCTCCACGGGTCATTCGGGTTCGAAAATTTCCAATTGGAAGGTATGAATAACCATTCTTCACCATGATCAAATTGACCAATGCGTCCAAGTATCAGTTTTCTGATCATGATAAGATCGCTCGTGGAAATATGACCAGAACGGTCGACATCTGCTCCCAGGTACTGATAAGTCTCACTGAAAGGTTCTATGCCCAATAAATGTCTTTGAATGACAACAATATCCCGCGTCGTTATGCCGGCTAATGGATCGTCATTTGTTCTGGGTTGCAGTTTATAGTCCTTAAACCTTTCAAGTTGGTCATGCATATATTGGCCCTCTTTATCGGTCTTTGCCATCTTTTTTGCAAGCTGCTCAGCGAGTTCGATCTCAACATCTTCCATTTTCATTCCATCATGCCGCTGTACCAGACCCGACACTGAGGACATCCTGATCGAGTCCGGACAAAAACCACCGGTATCTTCCACACGGACAATGGCCGTAACAAAATCCTGATTTCCACATTCATCTGTGACCCACAGTCTGACTTGCTGAACACCAACACTATCGCAATCATAGACTCTTTCCTTATCGCTCGTATCTGGAGAGAAAGAATAGATCAGGTCCTCCTGATCTGTACAGTTATCATAACTGCTGGCGTTGAGGTCTTTAGCCCAAACCGAGCTCATGGCCACTCCTCCTCCCATGTCTACCAGAGCAATGGATATCCCGCTCATGGCAATTGGAGTCGGCAGAACGCGATCTTTCACCTCGAGACGCATGGTGTCTACTGAAGTATTACCGCATTCATCCGTAGCAAAATATATGATCTTATGTTGTCCAACGGGATAGATCCCGGAAGCATCATTACTATTCAGTGTATCATCGATAATATTATCGCAGAAAAAGTCAATTTCTATCCGGAACTCTATCTGCTCTCCAAAGAAACATGTGTCCGCCGATGCCGTATCCAGATCCACCATCATTTCAGTGCATCCGGGTTGCAGATAATCAACTATCGTATCATTTGGCCTCATAATAGTGGGAGGTACGGTATCTATAACTTTTATGATCTGTTCAAAGGTCCAGCATCCATTAGCTGGATTGCACGAACTGCTTCTTCGGGGATCATACTGACACCAGTCGATGACCTTGAAGTTCCGAATTACTTTTGAGCAGGCGCCTCTTGAGAATGAATAGACTTCGTCGGTCCAACTGACGCTCACCAGCGAGCATTCATCATCCCGTATGACAGGGCCTCCCGCCAGTCCCGTATCAGGTACGAAGATGCAGTCATATATCATAACAAATGGCTCTGGCCATATGAGATCATCAGGATCATTGCCGTCAAACGGTTCGTTGTTCTCTACAAAGATGGTCTGCGTACAAGTATCACTCTGACCACCTTCGTCTATACCAATGATGATCCTTCGGATCTCACCCGTTCCACATTGATCGAGATCCTGCTCGATCCTGAACTCGAATCTTATCGAATCGCAGTTATCATTGACCATCGGTAGATCCAGTGTATCGAAATCGATATGCTCACCACATTCAATGGTAAAGTCATCCGGACAAGTCAAAACAGGCGGCGCTTTATCCCTGATAATCACCTCGGTCATACAATCCGAAAATCTTCCGCTCAGCGTATTGTCAGAGACCACCCCCGGAGGTGGCACAGTGTCATAAACCCTAAGTGTTACCATGATCGTATCGTTGACATCCTCACAACAGAATTTCACCTCATCGTCGAACATATAGTTCGGATTATCAGGCGTGGTACAATCATAGCCGACCGGTGGATTCGTCCTTTTTACCTTATAGTAAAGAAAACAGGAGTCCGTGCTGCCACCATCAAAAACGAAAGCGGGCAATATGGCCATGCCATTTCCGTCCAAAGACACGGTCTTTGTGCCAGTACACACCGCTGTAGGAGGTATACTGTCAATGACAAAGACCTGCATGGTATCTCTGTCGACTTGTTGGCAGGCATCTTCAGCTTCATAGTAAACATCATAGGTGCCAGTCCCCTGGAACGTGGCCTTTCCACCATTTCCCATGAGGGTATCCACACCTGGAATGTACACCATAAAGGTGATCGGGAGACAGTTTACATCAAAAGAGATCAAGCTGGCTGTATCCAGCACAACCATAGCTCTGCAGCCCAACATTGTAACATTGATAGTAGTATCGGGTGGAGCCTCGATTTCCAATGGCGCCCTCATCTGAGGAAGACGATCCATTGAATTGGTTTGAATGTAGCTCGCTAATCCGATTAATACGAATAGACCTTGGATCAACACACGCTTTGTCATCCTAAAGAGATTGAGAATAGGTTCAATAATCTAATTTCCTGTGTGTAAGTCCTGGAGGGATGGAAGACAAAGTTTTTGGGATGGGATCAATTGCAAAGCAAATCTAAAACGAATTATTCATATTATAAAATATTTTAATATGAAAATTAGGTATAAAAAAAGCCCCCTCCCGAGAAACTCGAGAAGAGGCCATCCCAAAAACCGATTTTAGTTGTAAGTCTTTGGACTATTTACGGCTCCGAGAGGAGGGTTGATCGACTTAGTCGATCAACACCATTCTCTTGGTAGCTGTAAAGTCAGCCGCATCCAGCTGATAGTACAGTACGCCTGCACCATTCAGTTCTGTGTTGCGGATCAATTCTTCGTTATATCCACGCTTACCATCAACATCTCTTACCAGTAGTACTTTTCCGGATACATCGTATACAGTCAGTACTGCTGACATGTCGCTTGGTAATGTGTAGCCAATAACTGTGCTTGCCTCGAATGGGTTCGGCACGTTCTGATACAGTTCAAATACTTCTACAACCTGTCCACCATTTCTGAATTCAAGGTTCAAGTCTTTGACCTGGATATCAGCATCGTAAGCCTCTGCCTTCGTGATCAATGAGTTAACATTGATGACTTCGCTCGCCTTAGCGTTAGACACTACGTCGAACGTTACAGAGAACAATACCTCACCGTCCTCAACACTTACAGCATTACCTGCAAGGTCGTTCCAAGACATTGTGATCATACCGTCGGCAACTTTAGAAGTTCCAACGTTAGATCCGTTCACTGTCAACGCACCTGACTCAACACCAGTGTAGTTCAATACACCTGCATCGAATGTCATGGTGAACTGGTAACCGCTCACTTCGCTGAAGTTATCTGAAGTTACTTCCATAGTGTAAGTATCTCCAGCTACGAGGTCATTGTCCTGAGCCACAAGTGTGACAAGACCATTTCCTCTTGTGCTGTTTCCAGTCAATCCATTGCTGATGGCATCTCCGTTGAGATCACCGATCTTGATGGCGTTGAAGTTGATGTCGTACATGCTTGTCGCAACATCCTGATAGTCTAATTCCTCAGTGAATGGCCATGGGTTCATGTTATCAGCGAGGTTCTCATTCATATCAGAGAATCTCCATGAAGTCTGGTTCCACTTGCTGAAGTCATTATATCTACCGAGGATCACGCTACGCAGTGCAGCCATATCCGCTGCAGATACGCCTTGCGTATTGTTAACGTCAGCTGCGATCAACTGATAACCACTGTTGAATTCTTCTTTACCCAACAAGTGACGCTGAATCGCAACGAGGTCAGCTGTACTTACACCATTCAATGGATCATCATCGTTGTATGGCGCAACTACAAAGTCGCCAGGAGTAGTGAATTCATACTTGTAAACACCACTTCTGTTAGTCAACTGAGATGACTGATCCATAGCACCGTTAACGTATACCTGAACATCTTCTGCTCTCTCCTGAGTCATGACATTCTCAACGTGACCGTTGATAGCCAGTGAACCAGGTCCTTCACAGACATCGTTGTTGTCCTGGATCTCGATGGTAGTCACACAGTAGTCTGTGTTTCCTTCTTCATCTTCAACCCATACTTCAACGTCGATCAGGATCTTGTCGTCAGCACCTCGTGCTTCGAACGTATCACAGTTAACGCAGTACTCAAGCATATTAGGATCACCGTTGAAGTAGAACTTCAGATCCTCTTCTGCTGTACAGTTATCGAAACTCTTATCGTTCAAGTCAGATGCCCAGATACAGATCTCTCCGTTCACTGGCATCACAACAGTAATAATACCATTCTTACAGATCGGAGTTGGCTCCTTACAATCAAGGATCTCAACAACTTCTGTGTGCTTGTAGACATTACCACATCCGTCTTCAGCAAAGAAGTAGAACGTGTGCGTACCTACAGGGTATGTACCGCTTGCACAGAATGGCTGCGTAGGATCATCAGCAAATGGGTTACAGTATCCAGACTGGTTGTACTGCTCACAGTCAAGACGACCCTGAGTCAATACAGTACCATTGTTGAACTGTCTCAATGTCAATTTACCTACGTAGAAGTCAAAGTCTCCGAATTGTCCAACGCCATCTGAGAACGCATCGACCTTATAATCGTATACGATCCAGTCGTCTGGTGAACAATCGTCAGTAGCGGAAGCACAGATGTCGATATGTCCGACACAAGTACCCAGAGAATCAACGTACACTGCAGGCTCACAATCACCTACATCAACAGTGATCTCAGGATCGATCTTGTCTCTTACTACGATACTCTGTACATACTCCCATCTACCAGGAGAAACTTCATTTGGATTATCACCATCTCGCTCTTGTCCAGCTAATGGATCATACTGACACCAGTCAATGATGGTCCATGTTCTGATCACTTTGAAACAAGCGTCAGGCTCGATAGTGTAAATCTCGTCTTCGTAATCCACAGCTACAAGTGCACAGTTGTCATCACAACCAGGTACTATTACTGGGAATCCTAAATCAGGATTGTTGTAAGGATCAAGGTCTGCACCACATCCATCGAGAGGATCTGGCTGCTGACAGAACAGTGGCCATTCGATACAGTCTTCATCATCGAAGCAATCGTCAGCGTTCACGTAGAACGGATCGCAATCGATCACCCAAATCTCTTGTCTGTCTCTGAATGTAACAACACCACCTGTCTTAGGATCTTGATAGCTCACTATTACGTCTCTCAAGATCACACCTTGTCCACATTCTCTTCTGTCATCCACTCTGATCTCAGGTGTAGCTCCGCATGTACGCAGTACGTACCCGTCAAAGCCCCACACTAATTCATACTTGTCACCTGGGTGGGCAGGGTTATAATATCTGCCGTAGAAGTCACAAGCTGTAGACCAGATCACTGGTGTATTTCTAGAAGGCTCGTAGTCGTACTTAGGATGGTCTTCACACCACTCTTCACATACGATGTCGAGCGTCTTAACTTTCTCTCTGTCGTTGAGGTCTGTTACAACTCTACCAAAGGTAGGATTGCTAGGATCGCTCAGCGCATCCTCTGAGTCATCGAACCAGAACATACAGCTTACTACGATGTCTGGTGGCGCTACTACGATAGGTTGAGCTTTGTCTCTAACATCGATCTCGACCCAGCAGTCAGTAAATCTGCCTACAAGATCACCAGCTGGTGGTGTATATCTTGCTGGATTCACAGGACCTGCGCCAGGATCTACATCGTGGACACGCAATACAACCATAACGATCTCGTCAGCATCGTCACAGCAGAACTTAGAACAATCATCGAAGTAAACCTGGTTACCTGAAATGATCGCATCATCGTCACCGTTGATACCACCGCAACCAACTGTGTTGTCTGCGAAGCTACCATTAACAGTTCCGAGTAGTTCGTCCATTCTGATCATCTTGTACCACAACCACTCAGTACAGTTGTCGTAAGAAGCTTTGTTCAGATCCTCAGCACAAATGGCTGCAAAGTTGGTTCCAGGAGACTGGTTACCAGACAAGCTCAACTGAACTCTATCTTCTGCAATACATACTGGAGGCGTGTTATCCTCAACGTTCATAATTATACTATCGACAGTTCTGTTACCACAGCAATCGAAAGCTTCGATGTACAATGGCCAGCTACCGATAGGAATATCAGTTACGATATATCCTTGATCAGCATTACCAAATACGTTACCGTACTTAGTAGTTACTCTGTAGTCAACGTCGTTTGAGCAGTTATCAATGATCCAAGGAGCTGGAACATCGAATCTACCCAGACAGAACCATGGATCAGTACCAACTTCGATTTCGTCTGGTGCTAAGATCTCAGGACCTTCTTTGTCCAATACCTTGATGATCTGGTTATGACCACCAACTTCACCTGTACACCAGTCAAATACTGTCCACTGTCTCAAGATTTTGTAACAACCTACATCACCTGCATCACACTCAGGATCGTAAAGGTCGATTCGAGTATCTCTGTACTCGTAATGGATGTTGAAACAAGCCGTTCCTAGAGGCAGGCCTGTACCTTCCCACTGAACAATTTCCTCTGGTCCCCAGCATACGCCGAAGAACTCCCACTGTGGATGTGGATCGTAGTACACGCCAGTTGGAGATGGGTGACCCACATAAGGACCACTATCCAAACAATTCCAACCTAATGTTCTAGGCAATCTTACACCACTGAGATCTCTTGCATCCGGATTCTGAATATTTGGATTACCACCGGTAGCAAACCAGATCGCACTGTCAAGCAAGTATCCGTCCACACAGAATGGGAAGTCCCTGATGTGTGGAGTTACATCCTTATCTCTGTCTATTTTCTCATCACACAACAATGCTGGATTGGCAATATCGTCATAGCTGCTTGGTACAACTACATCAAACAATGTAGACAGCTCAACAACGATAGTTTGCTCGCATGTTGTTGTGTTACCATAATCATCTGTAAATGTCCATCTTCTGGAGATCACTTTGTTGTAACCAGACTCACATGATCCGTCAGTTTCCCAGTCAACCCAAGAAGCTGAAAGAATTGGATCACAAGCGTCAACAACTACAGGACAAGGGATACCTCCACCAGCGCAAAGCGGATTGGTGTTGGTCTCACAGTCAACTGTGTCGTTAGCACATTCTATTACAACAGGAGGCAATTTATCTTCTACACAGATATTACCCCAGCAAGAGTTTCCAGTTTCTGGATCAAAGACGGTCACCTGGAAGCATCTTCCGATATGTGGCCATCCTAATTGAGTTCCATTGGAAGGATCATTATCCATATCCATTCTGTTACCTCTGTCGTCCTCGACAGTTACGATGTAGTCATCATAACATCCGTGAGGTCCACCTTCGAGTACCATGTCGGCACCTACAGTAGCCATACAAGTTTCGTCAAGGCTCAACTGGATATCATCATTACAAGCCAATGCTGTAATTGGGTTTGGATATTCGTCAACAGTTACGTCGAACTTACAGATCACAGAGTCACCACTAGGGAATACAGTGAACATACATACTGATGTGTCACCAATTGGAACATACTCCCATGGACGTGGTCCAATGATCTCTATCTCCTGCTCGGTGAAACCCTGTACGTAGCACAACATATCCCAAGGGAATGGAGTGATCTGGTTGATCAATGGTGGATCACAAGGATCACCACAACCAGCAGGGTTACCAGTAGAACCGAAGTAAGTACAGTTACCACCAGTAGTTACATCCATACCTGTTGGGAAGGAGAAACCGGCTTCGTACTCAACCTCGAAGTATATCCTACCAGCATCCAGCTTCTGACCATTCGTAGATAATGGAACTGTCATGTATCCAAATCCAGCAGGTAGAGGAGTATAAGCAACTTCGTCGATCAATGTAAAGTTGTTACAGTTAACATCTCCGTTAGGATCATTCAACTGATACAATCTGAAAGTTACGTTAGTACCACCACCGTAGAACTGGCTTCTCAGGTATCTTACACCAGTAACGATATAGTTGGCTGGGTTCTCCCAGGCCATACCGTGAGTAGTGTTAGGAATGATACATGATACTGAGTTAGCTGAAACACCGTTGGTATCAAGACCAGGGCAGATCAATGGCTCATTGCCACCACCCAGAGGACAGCTCAATGTAGTATCGTAAACCAATACTGCTTCACACTCTCCAGGTCCTGCATGCAATGTCATGTCTTCACACTGATTGAATTGTGGAAGTACAGTTACACACTGCTCAACAACGATATCACCACCTGTAGCCGCATCAACAGCACACCAGTTAAAACAAGTCGTTCCAATTGGATAGTTGTCAGAAGCATCGGTAGTACCGTTATAAGTATTGAATGCAAATACGCTGCAATCCGTAGGTACAGTAACGAAGATTTCAAAGAAGTCTCCACCAGCACCAGCACCGCAGATACAGTTAACACCTGATTCATCAACAAAAGTGAACACTACATCGGTACCGTCACCATCTGTCAACCAGCTGCTCCATGTAGCCTGAGCCACAGTAAAGCATGATCTCTCATCCTGACACTGTGAAGTGGCTTCCTGAATTCTGGTAACATTATTTGGATCACGAAGGATAAACTCCTCGTTACCGCCATCGTGGTCACCGTTATAATTCACACAAACTTCGATATCCGCACATGGCTGTGTATTAGCTACAGAGGATGCATCGATCAAATAGTCCGTATCAGTAACCGAGCCAGGACAGTTGTTGTACGTCACCTGGCCACTGGTCAAAGTCGGACCTGAAGCGATCGGTGCACATCTGCCAGTTGTGGTAGGTTGATCTACTTCAACAGGGATATCAGTACACAGTCCAAGAGGCGCTTCATAAACAACATCCTCAACGCCTTCGATGCCACAGCTTGTTGCTCTGAACTCGATAGACCATGAGAACAATGTTCCCGCATCACCAAAAGCGTCATCGGTGATCTCCAGAGTCCAGTCTCCTTCTCCTGATTCAACACCAAAGTATCGCTCACAAGTAGAACCTATGGCTTGCTCAGGGTTCATCGGATTGAAACGCTCCGGATTTCCAGACTGCCAATCATCTACGTCGACAGCAACACCACCGGTTCCGGACAAACAGACATCTGCTCTGCTATCCAAACCGCCAGCTCCACCATCATCTGCAAATAATGTAGATGTTCTTCCGGCAGGGTTAGTTAATGTAACATCGAGGTCATCTGCAAAAGTATGCTGGAGATCCAGACACACTTCCCAAAGAACCACGTCGCTATTTAATATTCCGTCGCCAGGAAGGGCACCGTTAGGTACTGTGATCACATCCGTAGTGACCGTACCGGCATTAGGCCCTATCGAGGCATTTGGGCTGGATGTAAAGGTCTGAGCTCCCATCCAACCAGGTAGAGCAAGCAAACAAGCTGCCACGCTCAACCTAAATAGGTTAGTTAAAATTTTATTCATGAGATCTTAATTTTCTTCTTAAAAAATGATTTGATAATTAGCTGCACTTGTCTAATAGAAAATTAAGACCTCAACAGGTCTATCATTTCGTCGTAGACTTCTTGTGCATCGACTCTAATTCCAGAATTTTCGAATGCCTGATCGCTTCTCTCTTGAAGCCATGGCAAGCTGTTAAGAAGAGTGTACTTGTAACTCTGGCCTACATCATCCATGATGTACATGCCATAGTCATACCTAAACTGGACGTTTGCTCTTTCTTCGTCCGTTTGAGGTTGCTGGGCTTCAAGTTGCCCAATGTGCGCTTTCAAACGCTGTGAAGCTTCAACATCACCAACCAGAGAGACACCACTTTGTATTTCTGCGGCATCCCCTGGAGTAATGGCTTGCGCCTCAACTCCCAAGGAAAGGGTCATGAAAACGAGTAAAGGAAGAATTGACCTGAGAAGCCAAGTTTTCCCAACCCGTGAAAACGTAAAATTCGTCAATTTCATGAGATTGAGTTTTTAGTTAAAATAATTGTTCGTCTTTGGCCTTATAACATAGCCCGACACTTCAGTAGAGCTTGATTTGTTCGTCTTCGGTTATCAGGTACCCGATGTTCATGTCATCGAGCTTGATTGAGCGTTGCATGTGAAAAGTTGTTCGTCTTATATACATACAACATAGACAGGATATCCACATACCCTATCGACACAAAGATACATTTTAGGCACAGGCTGCATATACCCGCAAGACGGTAATTTTCATATTACGAAATACTCGAATACGTAACACACCGACTATTACCGACTTCGCTAAAATGCATATTTATGACTTGTTCGTCTTGTCCCTAAGATAACATAGAGATCATGGATAGACAAATTTATATGGCCATTGGCTGCCCTCCGATCGCCTTTTGACGGTTAAACTGAAGAGAAGATGAAGTGTCAGATGTTAGAGCAGGATAATCCTTGAAGTGATGCAGCCTGTCCAATTTTCACAGATGCCATATCAGATGTACAATATACTCTGAACAGTACATAATAATACTGTGTACTGCATTATAGATAGAGTTCTATAAGATTTTTCAAGAAAAGTCAAGTCTTCGACAGAGAAGACTCAGATATCTATTGTCCCGACTGGGCATTTTCCAGGAATTTGCTGAACAGGTCAAAACTAAGAGTCACTTCATGTGACCCGTTGTTATAATCCTGGAATTCCTGATATGAAACATCATATCCATAGTAAAACCGGAAATTGGCAATACGGGCTCCAAGGAGGAAACCGAATCGGTTACCGGCACCCGCGCTGTAACTCAGACCTCCGTAGAGACGATCTTCCAAAAACTTACCTACCACATTTATATCTACGTGAAGTGGTGCATTGCCGATCTTTTTCAAATACAAAGAAGGCTCGATCACCATATCATAATCCGGAAGCATGATCCAGGTTCCTATAGTAGCTATATAATTAAATGATGTCTCATCATCGCCTTCTCCATCATCTATCCTGGTGAGGATGACCTGCGGCAGGCTTAATCCAAAATAGAATTGAGTTTTATATTCCGTATAAAAACCCAGAGAAGCCGCGAAATATCTCCTGCCGTCCAAGGCCGCATTGACGGTCGGATCATTAGGATCATACAGTGGATTTGTTATTGCGGAATTATCCAGCCTGAATTGAGAATAATCGGTGCTCACACCAAGGCTCATTTTATAATCCTCCGATCCGAACATGTAGGCGTATGACAGTTGACCTCTAAATCGATTTTCAGCACCATAGGATTCGGTGAATAACATAGCACCGATACCGACCCTGTCCGTGGCCGGACCATTATAATGTGCAGCAAACGATTTGGGAGCATCCGGAAAGTCCGACCAGTGACTCCTGTAGTTCAATGCCAGCCTGTACTTGGACTGAAAACCGGTGTAGGCCGGATTCATAACCTGCGGGTTAAGGTAATATTGAGTGAAAGCCAGTGGCGATTTAATAGATGTGCCAAAATCCTGGCCGTAGGCTGAGACCATGATGAATATCAAAACCGGAATTAATAGTATTCTTCTCATCTATTTTTATTTTATCCGGATAGATCGAAAATCAAATCTATCCCTTTCAGAAACTTCAATGAAAATTCCTGAAAATTATCTTCATCAAATTAAAATTTAACTTTTAATTTGAATTTAATTTCTTAACAATGTTACTGCTCCGCGGTACACATCGGTCTCTCCGCTCGGTAACACGACCTTTAATACCCACATGTAGGTATCTTCATCCACTTCTTCGCCATTCTCATCCAGTCCGTTCCACTCATTCTCATATCCGTCAAAGCTATTGATCTCCTGTCCCCAGCGATTGAAGATATAAAGCTCATTATCCTGGAATCGTGGTTCTTCCACGCAGGTGATAACCAGAAACTCATTATAACTGTCTCCATTGGGTGTGATCACATCTCTTCCTTCAAAGCAAGGTATGCCAGGCGTTCCAGTCGTATCATCATCGAAACATATCAGCACACTATCCATAAAGATCTGGCAGCCATTGGCATCGGTGACCAGAACGTTACAATTTTCTCCACCGGGCAGGTTGATCGGCACTCTTGCCGAACTATTGTTGCACCACAAATATGTATAAGGTGCCGTACCGCCGCTCGGAATGACCTCATAAGAACCGGAAGGGTCATCTTCAAAATCTGCACAACTCTTCAGAGCAACCTGGGCATCCAAAGGGTCCGGCTCGTTCAGCGTCACTGTAATGACCTTGGTACTTCCATTGGCCTGATCCATAACAGTGATCCTGTATACACCGGCAGGAAGATCGGACTGAGTAGGACCTGTGGCTGCAGGATCGTGATCCCAACTATATGTAAACGGGCCTATCCCTTCCATGACGGTAACAGTAATAGACCCATCGGATCCGCCATTACATCTCACATTAACGCCGCCTTCATATTCTGACTTTTCAGCCAAGAGATTGAGGTCAGACAAGCTCACCGTGTAGGTCTTGCTGCGTGCGCATCCGTTGGCATCGCTCACAATAACTGTATATGTTCCGGGCTCCAGTTGTGAAGGATCTTCATTTTGACTGACCAGGATGCCGTCCTCATCTTCCCAGGCGTAATTATAAGTCCCTGGTCCTGTTCCTCCTGAGACCGATATAAATATCGCACCGCTTGCGCCATTCAGAATGGAATCAAGTTCAATTTTTATCGAATCCGGCTGATTGACGGTAATGGTCGTCATTACCGATGTGCCCATCGTATCTGTCACGGTCACATTGTACTGACCCGCACAGAGTCCGGTTTGATTTTGCCTTGTGGGATCCGTGATGCCCATTCCTTCCCAATTGAAGGTATAGTCACCGCATCCACCACTCGGAGCGATAAGTATAGCCCCGTTACAATCTCCAAAACAGGTCGGCTGAGTGATCTCCGGCGTTCCCAATACAAGAGGTGGTCCTGTCAGAGTAAACGTATCAATGATCAGGACACAATTGTTCATATCTGTGATCGTGCAATTGTAATCCCCTTTGCAAAGATCTGTCGCACAACTATCTCTTACACCGTTGGACCATCTGTAAAAATATGGTTGGGTGCCACCATCCACAATAACGCAAGCCTCTCCATCACAGCCATTCATCACCGGGACTGTCACCACCTGGCCGGTCAATTCATCGGGCCTGATGATCACTATATTGTTAATCGATTCTGAATTGGAAGGATCATTGACATCCGTCACCGTTACAGAATAGTTGCCCCCGCAAAGGTCGAATAACTGATTGACTGTCGTGGTATCGAATGGTTGACCATCTTTTGTCCAGACAAACTCATACTGACCACTGCCACCACTCACGTCAATAGAAATGAATCCATTACATCTTCCAAAACAGGATTCATCAAGTGTGCTTTCCAGGTCAATCTCGAAATCCATCATCTGGCACGGATTGATCGTTATCTTTCCGGGGGTCGTCACCACGTCAGCAACGCCGGAAGAAGTGAATATCTCTATTTTCAGAGGCGTGTCCGTGATCTCAATATCGTACATGATATCTCCAACTGAAGAGCTGAAGCATAGATCCATCAATTTGCTGTCATCTGGCAAAGACTGAGAACCTGCATTGGGATCATCCCACACCACTCTCAATACACCGGCATTGGGATTGAAAATATTTCCTTCGGACAAACCACTTAACATAAAGTTTCTAGCTTCACAGAATTGCAATTGTTCCGGGTAGTTTATAGAAAACTGCATGGCTTCAACCTCCTGGAAGTTTCTTACGGTCAGTGGAATACAGATCGGATCATTGCAATCACCGCAATCACCCGTGGCGTCGCCCAGGATCAATTCGACATCTCCACCGCCACCGCCACCGGTCACGGTCACACGACCATTCGTCGTACGAAATGAAGTGACTCCCTGACTAGTATTGAATTCGATCGGGATCGGCATATCTACGAATTCTACAGGAGATACGTCTCCTGACATACCTATGATATTGAAACAGAGGTCAAATATTCTGGTACCGTCATTTACGGTTTCTCCCATTCCCGTTCCGGGATCCCATATACATACGAGTGAGCCAGGTGATCCGTTATTGAAGGATCCGGCATTCAAATTTCTCAAATTGAAGTTGGCCACCCTGGAATATGTAATGATGCTTTCATCCCATGACATGCTGAATTGCATGGATTCTATGTCTGTAAAGTTGTCAACCCGTATTTGCACGCAGATCTCGGTACCGGTGGGTCCCGAAGCTGAAGTGGAACGAATCACAACATCTTCATTGCCTCCGCCGCCTTCACAATCCACTCCAGGGATCATGACAAATCCTTCGACCTGTTCGAGTCCAATGTTATCAAAATTCTCATCAAGAACTTCGATCTTCCTCGTATCCGTGCCAATAATGGAAATATCGGACGTATCGCATTCTGAGCCGATGGCTACGAATTGTATGGTATATATCTTTTCGCTGTCAGGCAAAGTCACATTCTCACCTAAAGGATCATTCCAGGTGATGACTATCTGGCCATTTTCCACGGTAGCTCCTTCCGGTCCAAGGTGGGACAGACCCGCAAGATTTGGCGTCTTGTCGATCACATCGACATACTCAAGAACCAGGGAATCAAAACTGTGCAGGTATTGCATGGCTGAGATCTTCACGAAATCGACCACCTCGACATCAATTTCTACCGTATCCCCGGGATCCGGTTCAGCATCTGACATGATAAAAGTCGGCTGAGCAATTAAAGTGCTCATAGAAAATGTAAGAAAAGTGAGAAGTGTGAGGAGCTTCATATGCGGTAATCGTTCGTTCATGTCTATAGTTTGACTAAACAAAGGTAAAAATATCTCTTTCATTATATGTCGAGTTTGGCTCATATTTAAACGCCTGAGAATGCCAAAAGTCCAAATATGCCCAAAGCCCGGACTCGTCTGAAGACAAGTCTAGGCTTTGAAACACTTTTAGCTGTTCATAACCATTAACGTAACATCAGCATCTTACGTGTGGATGTATACGTTCCAGCGCTCAACTGGTAGTACAGAACACCTTCAACATTCAACTTATCGCTATCTATCATAAATTCATGATAGCCTTTTTCAAAATGTCCTTCCAACACCTGGTGTACTTTTCCGCTCACATCAAATATAGTCAACTTTACATCCTGTGAAGTCGGTACGCTAAATCCAATGACCGTCGATGACGTAAATGGATTCGGTACGTTTTGATACAAGGCGTATGGAAGTTGGGTCGTCCGCGTTTTCTTTACACTCAACCTTACATTCATCACATCATCGATATCACGGTACGCTTCAGCTGTGGTGACATCGGATGTTACTTCGAGAGCGTCGGACAGATCACCCGAGGTTTCTGATCTGAATATCAGAGTAAATATAGGGTCTTTGTCGTTCAATTCCACGGGATACACATCATACCATGAAATTGTGAGCAAGCCTTCATCAATTCTATAACATTCATCACAAATATCCATTTGTCCGGAGACCACATCTTCCACAGAAAGTGAACTGTTCTGAAGGTCCAGGGTCATCTGCATTCCCACCAGTTCTCCTGCCTCAGCATAGACGGGCACTTCGACCCACTCCTGTGCTTCGAATTCCCTGTCTTCGATCGTGATCATCCAGTCAGACCCACCTCCTCGTGTAGAATTACCGGTCGCATTGACCTCGGCATCTCCGTTGATATCACCAATTTTGACAGCCTTGAAGTTTGATGACATCTTATCGCTACTCAGATTGTCATAGTTCATGCTTTCATTGAATGGAAACGGGTTATGTACTGGCGGCACGGACCCGGCATTCACAAATCTCCACGAATTCTGTCCATTTCTGAATCCTGCGATATTACCAAGAATGAGCTTTCTCAACTCCGCAATATCGGCTGCCGTTACTTCTTCATTATTGTTTGCATCCGCGGCGATCATCTGGTAACCGTTGGCCATAGGCTGCATACCCAGCAGGTATCGCTGGATCAGCACGAGGTCCTTGGTACTCACGCCATTGAGTGGCTTGTCATTTTTCTCCGCCTCCAGAATGTAGGACGATTCTGTATAGACATCGTCGAAGGTGAAGAAACCGTCAGCTCCAGTGGTCGTAGATTTGATAAGGTTGTTACTCTTTTTTATCAAATTGACAGTAACATCCTTCACATCATCGCCCACATTTGTCCTGATGTATCCACCTACAGATACAATATTTGCAGTACCACAGATATTGTTCGGATCCTGAATATCTATGGTCGTCTCGCAATAATCAAAGTTGCCTGCTTCATCGATCACATACATCCTGATGGTCTGAATACCCAAATCGTTGCAATCGAAGGTCATACTCGGTTCAAATACACCATTGATAAGGAAGGCAAATTCCAGATCTTCGGGTGCTGTACAATTGTCTTCACTGGCAATGTCGAAATCCTTTGCCCAGATCGTCACTGACATGGACCGCTCCATAAGCACGGTGTTGATGCCGGTACGACAATAAGGGGTAGGCTTCTTTTTGTCTATGACACTAAAGTTATAGTGACATTTACTTTCATTATCACATTGGTCGATGGCCGTCCACCAGATCTCATAATCCCCCGCAGTAAGCGTAATTACGAAATCATTTCCAGTACCTGAAGTATCAGGAATACCGTCATTATCGACATCCAGGTGCCATCTCCATCTTATATCTTCTTCCGCCGTACAGTCATCAGTTGCTGTTGCTGTCAACCTGATGTCCTCGGTACACTTGGCACCAAACAGATCGAATTCCTGATCATCACAGCTACTCGTAAACGTCGGTGGTATTGAATTCGTAATTTTTATCACCTGGGTATGTGTCCAGACTCCTTCAGGTTCCCTCGAGTTAGGATCATAATAACACCAGTCTATCACAGTCCACTTACGCAACACTTTAAGACATGCGTCAGGCTCTATATTGAAGACCTGGTCATCATAACCGACGAAGATCGAACCGCAGTCCTCATTTCGGATACGTGGCTCTCCCGTTACGGAAGGATCAAGATCCAGATCGTTGGCGCAAGTAGTCGATGACGTATAGTTATCAGGCCAGTCATCAGGAATGATCTCGAACGGTTCGAAATCCCTTACTGTGATCACCTGAGTACATCTTGCTTCACGGCCATTCTTATCAGTCACTATGAAAGTTCTGTAAATTTCGCCGTTGCCGCATTCCACACTGTCCACTTCTTCGACCCGGAATGTGGCAATACAATTGTCATAATACTCACCATCAAGCGCCGGTCCAGAGAATTGCACATAAGGATCGTCGATCACTATCGGTTTTCTTACCTGATTGAATCTCGCATTGACAATTGTACCGAATACACTGAGGTCGGACCTGTCAAAATCACAGCTGACCGTAATATTCGGAGGACAGGTAACGATAGGTGGCATTTTATCCTGTACCTCAACTTCCACCATACAAGTATTAGAGTTACCTGAGGCATCCCACACTACGAATTCGACCATTCTTGTCTGTCCATCATCGGCACAACAGAACTCTACATAGTTCCTATAGTCCCTGATGTCATTTCCACATGGTCTTCCAAAGTCCATCCTTCTCACCAACATGGTATCCAACTCACAATTGTCCCAGCTGCCATCATCAAGTGACGTGGCATACACTTTGGCCGTTCCATCGATACCAAGAGAGACTATGGTATGTTCATCGCAAACGGCCACGGGTGGCACGTCGTCTTCCACATATATATCAAACACGCATTGTGTTGTATTTCCACATTCATCCGTAAAGGTGTAGTAGAACCAATTACAGCCAATAGGCAGATCAGTCGCTACAAATCTGTTCAAACGTCTATCAAAAGTTATATTCTTGTCCGATGGAATCACATTGGGATCTGGCGTACAATCGTCCGGTTCATCCGCCGGAACATGTTTTACCGTATAAGAAACTTCAGAACACTCGGATATGATATAGATAGCCCCACTATCCAGTATAGGTTGATTGGCAGAATCCAGAACAATAGGTTCCGGCAGGACATACGTTCCTGTACAGGTCCAAATATCAGATGATGTCGTATCTCTGTGTCGATCAGCCGTTGGGCAGTAAACGACAGGACCTTCTTCATCAACGATCTTAATGACCTGGTATTCCAGACGCGGATTGTTGCCCGTGGAAGGCAGACACCAGTCATAGACCAACCATTCCCTGATGATCTTATAACTTTCCGGACAAATGTCCAGGGTATCATCCTTGTACGAGATATTGATCTCGCATACCCCACGATCCGGATAGAGTGGCACACCATTCCATGTTGGCACACCGGTTATAGAAGGATCAGCACCCGGGAAATTGTCACATGTGAATATCGTATCAGCTGGAAAATCGATCTCCTCCAGTTGAGGGCGTGAAAAGTATATTCTGTGACAGCAAGTATCGGACGCGTTGCCCCATGCGTCAACATAGAATCTGCAAATGATCCTGACTCCACTAAATGCGGAGTCGCAAGGAAAATCTATAAACTCGTCGCTCACAATAATGGTGTCAGCAACGTCACAATTCTCAATGACGGTATCATTTGAGATCAGATAATTGTCGACATTACACATCACTGTATCGGGAACAGAACATTCTATGAATGGTGCCGTCTTATCTTCTACTCTGATAAGGCTCCAGCATGAATTGGCTCCCAATTCGACTCTGGCTTTGATGGTTTTTCCTACCTGATCTCTCCGGATAATATCATCGGGAAGAGGATTGTCATTTTCATCAAACAGGGTTATCATGTAGTCACAAACCGTACTGTCACCAGGTGCTTCCAACAACATATCGGGAGTCACCAGTGCAGTACAATTACTGTCTACAGAAACCTGGATAAGGTCATTACAGGCTAAAGGACATTGTGCGCTCAGCTTGTTCATGCCTCCCAGGAGGCATATCACTGATAGGACATATGTCGTATGCCTGAGGACCGTTTGAAAACATTTTGGTGTAGGGCATTTAGTTTTCATGTGATTAAATCGGTTAATGGTTTTAAAATCAATTTTTGTATTGCACACGAGGCACGAAGGCATCGTGACATTCTTCTCCCGCAGGAGAGTAATCTCTAATGGTGTTGGTTATTAATTGTGGGGGGGATCGTCTTTCGGGACGATCAGGTGTGAGTTTTTTAGATCAGGTTATGATCCAAAGCGAATTTTATCAGGCTCGCGGTACTGTTGACGCCCAGCTTTCTCATTATATTCTTTCTGTGGACACTCACAGTTTCGGGACTGATAAAAAGTTCGCTTGCTATATCTTTATTGGACTGAGCCTGGGAGATGAGAGATAAGATCTCTGATTCTCTCCTGGTCAGCTGTTGCTTAATTGTAAATTTATCTTCGAACAGGCCTCGGGATTTGTTTCGATTCTTATCGCGACTTCCGTTTGTCTTGATCGGAGAAAGTCTGAGTCCTTCTCCCCAATAAGGTCTGCCGCTTATCACTTCCACAAATCCTTTTTGCAATTCTTTGAGGCTTGAGTTTTTCAGAAGATATCCATCGATACCGTTCTTAAAGGCCTTCCTGACAAGCTTGGGCTCTCCATAACCACTGATCACAATGATGAGTGTCTTTGGATAGTTGTCTTTAATGACTGGTATCAATTCGATACCATTGATGTCAGGTAGATTCAAATCAAGTAGTACGATCTGGCAACTGACAGTTTTCAAAAGTTCCTGTAATGAAGATCCGTCGTGTGCTATGCCGACCAGGTTGAATCTATATTGACCATTCAGTCCTTCGAGAATGGCCTTCATCCCCTCAACGAAAAGTTTATGATCGTCAGCCAGGACTACATCAAATACTTTCATTGCCTCTTTTAAATCGGTTTATATTAAAAATCTTCTATATACATGCAAAATGGATGCCAACTTCGGCCTATCTGATAAATCCCTGAAATAATATGTAAGGCGGGTAGTATCCCTTAGGTGATAAAGGGACTGATCAAGATCTTCAAAGTCTGCACACAATTAAGCCTCATAAAGGTATATGATGGCAGGGAGAAATGGAAATGGAATCCTGGGAGATGGAACCTGGAAGATGGAGCCTGGATATTGGACTATGGATATTGGACTATGGAGGATAGAGGCTAGAATTCAACAGTGTACGTGTATCCGTTTTCGGTTCTGTTCTTTTCATTGGGTTCAGAACTGGAATAACTGTACTTCAGGGACATCTCTTTCTTTTTAGGAAGTCGAAAGTGTATGTTGGTGGTCTTGTGGAAAAGAACCTTGACACCTCTATGTTTAGGAACCTGGAATTTTAGTTTTCTGATAATGCGCTCTGCTTCTTCATCACACCCATATCCAATCCCGGAAATGACCCTGGTCTTGATAACCTTACCCTCATAATCGATCTCATATCTCACCCTGACAGTTCCCTCGATCTTATTTTTCACAGCCTCCTCTGGATATTTGAGTTCAGCTTTAACAAAACTCTTGAAGGCTTCATTGCCACCGGGATAGATCGGTTTGTGTATGAAGTTCTTATCTTTTTTCTCCCTTTTCACATGGGGAAGTTCGACATTTTCGGTCAGAAAGAAAAAGAGGTACACTGCTTTACAACATACCTCTTTTATTCTGCTAATAATAAAAAAACTCTCTGTGTACAAAAGTACATTAGACAATACGCTGAAACCACTACCTTATTGGGTAGTTATAGCTGATGATCAGTTATTTAACATTCCTTTAACCTTGAGAATAAGACCGGTGAAAATGGAGCGTTCTATGTCCTTTATGGCAGATCTCGTCTTATGACACTTCCTAATGTTAAAACAGAGATACAGTTAATCAATAATATCATTAACAGAAGAGTCACACCCGAAAGGCCAAACCGGTCGACTTGCCTTGATGGCACCTCATCGTAACTCGAATACCCTTCAAAATTGAATATTATACTTCTTGTGCCGCTCTCTGTGACCTTAACGATCTGCGGTCCCATCATCCCTGTTTTGCCAAATCTATACTCCATGATATAAGCATCTCCCGAAAAAAAGTCCAATCCAGTAGGAATCCATTCTCCAGATGATCTGTAAAATGTTCTGGCTGATCCAGAGTGATCGATCTGAATCACGCGCCTTCCAGCATATTCAGTTACGTAGGTAAGATCGTCGCAACCTTTTGTCACGCCGCCCAAAATGTCATTGTGTTTGTCCAAGGGACGGCCCAGTTCCGTTATCAGGTCACTGGCTAGAACCTCATGTTCTCCATTCCCTGGATCCATTCTTATGAGACGCCCATTCGCCTCTCCAATGTCTGTAATATAAACCAGCCCTTCATCATCCACGTAGATGCTTCGAGGCCATGTGATGCGTTCATCACTTACACGCAGCGGGGGACCGTTTGGATTCACCTTCCACAATTGATCTTCATGAACAAAGTAGGCATTCCCCCACCTGTCATAGCCCGATATATCACCGGTGAATAATTCAGGATCCCGTGTATCAAAGATCGTATCACGTTCACCTGACTTGCAGAGTCTTAAAAATGTGTGTTGTCCTTCACCCTGTCCGGTGATAATATTTCCTGCGGTATCGAGCGTCAAATTATGGGAATGAAAGTCTTTGAGTACCAGATGTAATTCACCATGGTGGGTCAACTTCCAGATAGATCCCCGACCATTGTGCAAGATGTCAGCGAAATAAATATTCCGGTTGTGGTCTACGGCGATGCCGTAGGAAGGGTGTCCCTTAATGAGTGTGATTGAGCAAAGAAAGGCCATCAGAAAAATACATCTCATTTCAAATGGATTAGGTGGGTTGGGCAGAATAAAGATAGAAAGTTAAAAATTCAGTGCTCATTGTCATAAATAAGGAAGGCCCCCTCTTTTAGGCAGCCTTCCTTTCATTCGCAACATTCAAGTATTATTTGTCGAACCACATTGGCACATCTGCGGCCTCAGGGTCGGGAGCATTGTCATTCGCTGCGATCTCATCAGGTGGTAGTGGGAGTCTGCGGAACAGATCGGCCGTAGCCGCACCCTCCGGCAGATTTAGTGCAGGATACTCATTTCGTCTCCAGCTGGTCCATCCTTCCACCGGCCTGATCACACAGTCTATCCAATGTTGGACGGCTATGATCTCCACAGCTTCTTCCGGAGTCAAGCTCGTCAGATCGGGAATTTCATTGTTGAGATACCCATCTATATTGGCCTGATCGATCCCATAAGATTGCATGGCATTGGTGATCGCCATTCTCAGTTTACTGTCGGCACCTGCCAACCCCCCGGAACCAAATCCTCTTGCCATAGCTTCGGCCTGAAGAAGCTGGGATTCCTGTACTGAGAATAATACATCCACGGAATTGGGCCTTACCAATTCGTTTGTACCATTCGTCCCCACTGGGGCCGTACTCAACACCCAGGGTATGTAACCAATATCCGTAACACCGGCAGGCGCACCCTGTATGGTATCAGATGAGCCGCCTCCTGGATATTTATCAAAATAAACCTCCAGTCTGGGATCATTCCTGGCTACCATTTCATCAACCATCGTCTTTCCGGCGAAATAGAAAAAATTGGAGGCTCCGGCAAAGGCATTCAGAGTTTCCCAGAAAGGATTTCTGTTGCCCGCCTCTGCAAAGAATGGAAATGCCGCATTTTCATCCGATGATTCTATCAGGTCGCCTTCATCAACCAGGGCGGCAATATCCGTACTCTTTGATGGATCCGCATCGACCATCGTCAGAAGGGTACGTAACTTGAGTGATTTGGCGAATTTGCGCCATTTATCCATGTCACCTTTGAAGATGAGATCTCCCGAGGTAATTGCTGTTGGCGCACCTTCATCGATCAACTCAAGGGATTCATCCAGTAAATCCAGGACCCCTTCCAGGACTTGCTCTTGCGGGTCGAATGCCGGATTTAGATTACGTATCGCCACGTTGTCAAAGTCCACATCGATGGCTTCTGAGAATGGCACATCTCCCCACAATACAGTTGTCGTCCAATAAGTCATCGCACTTATGATCTTACATTGTGCTATGGCATTGGTCTGACCAGACTCTTCAGAATTTCTTATGGCCAAAGCCAGATCCTTCTGAATATCCCTGTAATGCGATCTCCACGTATTTCCTGTGGTGAAGATGCTGAAATTGTAACGTTCAGGATTGGTAAAAACACCAGCTCCCAGCGATCCACCTCCCGACCACATCTGACCTGCTGTCGAAACAGCAGGACCAAGGTCTATGACCCTATTTGTGGAATATCCTGTGATGGCACCCGTAAAAATAGGTCCTGCCTCTGCTGAGGATGATTTATTGGGGTCATCATTGACATCAAGGAAATCATCGCATGAAGTCAGCCCCAGAACTAAAGTTCCAAGTGTGAATAGATATATTAATTTTCTCATGATTGTCATCTTTTATTAAAATGTAACTTTTAGATTGCCGCCGATCGACCTGGCTGTCGGTACGCTATAGAATTCCACATTCGCAGCTCCACCGATCAAACTCGGTCCAAAGAAGTTGGCTTCCGGATCGATGTGGGGTGCTTCGCTGTCGATCAACCAGAGGTTTCTTCCTTCGATACCGATACTCAATCCTTTGATGAATCCATCACCCAGGATATTTTGTGGTAATGCATAGGAAAGCGTCACCTCTCTCAGCTTTACATATGAAGCATCGAATACCGACCCTTCCGTATTACTGTTGTTACCGATATTCTGCCAGTACTCCTGTACAGAACTGATTTGAGTTTCGTTAGGGACGTACGTTACGTTCCCATCCTGATCTTCAATGCGATTGACACCCTGGTCGACAAACAGATTATCACGATCTCGGGCAGTTTCTTCAGTAAGCCCCTCAAATCTGAGGGCTGCCACTGTTCCCGAGAATACCACCCCACCGCTGCTGATATCTACCAAGGCACTAAGCGTGACACCTTTGTAAGTGAATCGATTGTTAAAACCTACCTGATAGTCGGGAAAGATATTACCTAGCCTCGTTCGAGCGCCTCTTTCGCGTAATCCAGTCTCGGCATTGATCACTATTTCACCGTCAGGGCTTCTTTCCCATCCGGCGCCATACAAACCAAAGCTCTCACCTTCTTCTGCACGAATACTCAAACCGCTGAAACCACTGGTCAAATTCAGACTCTGTAGTCCCGGAGCTAATTTTTCAACGACCTGCTCATTCTGAGTGTAATTGGTCGTCAACTCCCATTCGAAATCACTGCTCCTAACCGGTACAACCGAGATCAGAGCTTCGAAACCTTTATTTGAGATCTCACCTACATTCCTTCTTACTGCATCGAAGCCCGTTGATTGTGCCACAGAGACACTGAGGATCTGATCAGAGGTTATAGAATTATAGTACGTCAGGTCCAGAGCTACACGGCCTTCGTAGAACTGCAGTTCAGTTCCGACCTCAAAAGTGTTCTGCAACTGGGGTACCAGGCTATTCCCCGCTGGCAACAGGTCAGGCCCGGTGAACACCGACTGACCACCAATTGGAAATGTATTGTTGGCCACAAATTGGGTGAATATATCAGATTCTGGATTGAAGAGAAAGTCAAGCTGGTAAGGCTTTTCATCACTTCCTACGCTGGCATAGCTCGCTCTGAGCTTACCATACGAAAGCGGACCGTTATCGATGTTAAACGCATCAGTAAAAATGAAACTTGTACTAACACCGGGATAGAAGTACGATCTGTTCTCAACCGGCAAGGTAGAACTCCAGTCATTTCTTCCCGTCACATTGACAAACAAGTAATCCTTGAATGAAAAGCCTACATCAAAATAGGCGCCCATCAATCGCCTCAACCTCTCTTCTCTTTGATTATTGGTCGAACGCGCGTTGGCCGGATTGTACAATTCTGATACGACAAGATCACTGGCAAGCAATCTTGTTCTGAGTTCTTCGATCTGATTGACATTGAAACCTGCCAAAGCTGTCAATCCCAGATCAGAGGTCAGATCAAATTCGGCCGATGCGATCAGGTCAAAATTATTTTCCCTGATGTAAATACCACGATCCTCGAATTCTCCGGTATTTCGGTTGATAGTGCCCTTGGAGGTAATATTTCTCCTGCTCTCTCTGATCACATCAGAGCCAGCTCGTCCCAAAAGATTCAGCCACGGGGTGATATCCCACTCAGCCTGAACATTTCCGTAGAGCCGGTCTACGTAGTTGTTGAATGGATTATTCTCCAAAACATAGTAAACGTTATTGACTGTTCGATTTCCGTCCAGTCCGATCACCTGACCATTGTCATCGATTAGATTGTTTTCAAGAAGTCCTATATCTGTTGTTCTGGGTATACTATAGATCAAAGACATGATCCTGTTGGGATTGTTGGATCCCTGTCTCGGTCTCCCCAGTCCTTCCGTTCGCACATAATTCACTACCCCTCTAGCACGGATCTTCTCTGTAAAATTCGTTCCAGCATTGATCGAGACAGTATTCCTATTCAATGAATTCTCTGGTATTATTCCCTCTTCATTAAAATTGGTGTAAGAGACCCTTACATCTGAATTTCCACTCCTTGTTCCGAAGGACACATTATTGATCGCTGTCACTCCTGTCCGGAAAAAGTCCTTGACATTATCCTCGTGGATCTCGAGAGGACGCTCCTCCCCGTCATAAGGAAACTGCGAGAACGTTTGACCCTCGACATCTGAAACTCTGGGTCCCCAGCCATTGGAAAAAGATTGGGCGTCATATTGTCCAAAATCCCCGGTTGTATATTCATTTTGAAAATCCGGTAACTTCATGGGTGAAGAGAACCTCAATGATGAATTGACGTCAACGGAGATCCCTTGCTGTCTTGCTCGTTTTGTAGTGATCTGGATCACACCGTTCTTTGCCCGCTGACCATATAAAGCCACGGCCGATGCTCCCTTTAGCACAGAAATCGAAGCTATGTCATCAGGATTGAGGTCTGCCGCTCTGTTTCCCACATCTGCACCACCAGCGATAATCTCACTTCGGGTTCCGTTAAATGAGGAGTTGGATATAGGTACGCCATCCACAACGAACAGTGGTTGATTATTACCTCCTAAAGAGGTCGCACCTCGAATCAGGATACTGGAACTACCACCAGCTGTACCTGACGATGAATTGATCCTGACACCGGAAACCCGGCCGCTCAGATTGTCAAGAATATTGCTCGACCTTGCTTTTGCGATCTCTTCACCATCTACCGTTGTCACCGCATAGCCTAATTCCTTTTTTTCCCTTTCTATTCCAAAGGCTGTGACGACAGCTTCCTGAAGCAACAATCCTTCTTCCAGGGATACATCGATAATATTGGAAGCTCCCAGTGCCACCTCCCTGGGAGAGAAGCCTGTGTAGCTCACAACGAGTTGGTCATATCCTTCGGGCACCACAATGTTATAAGAACCATCTATGTCTGTTATGGTACCTATGGTCGTCCCTTTTACAAGGACGTTGGCGCCAATCAAGGGTTCTCCCCCTGAATCGGTGACTACACCGGAAACGGTCCTCTGGCCATAGAGAGCTATGGTGACCGCTGCAAAAAATAGCAGTAAGCACAGTTTTTTCATAATTGTGATTTAATGTGAAATAATACGATACTGACCGTCATATGGTATGAGTCAGCTCATATGAGTGAGATACAGATAGAAGTGAAGATAGGATAGCCCTGCAGTCAAAAACACTACACAGTTGTGTAGTTTTGAGTAGGCCTTAATTAAAGGATTCCCTCCTTATTTGCTTTTATAACCGCCTCGTACTTACTGTTGACGTGGAGCTTTTTATAGATGTTCTTCAAATGAAATCTCACGGTGTTCTTACTGATAAATAGCTTCGAGGCGATCTGACGATAATTAGCTCCTTCGCATAGGTGTCCCAGAACCTCTCTTTCCCTGGGTGAAAGATCATATCCATTTTTAGGTACAACCTTGAATGACGATATCACCTTTCTCGCTATTTTTGGAGTCATAGGGGCTCCACCCTCTTTGGCCTCCTGAATTGCGTTGAGAAGAGCAGTGGGAAATACATTCTTTTCCAGATATCCGCATGCTCCAGCCTTGAGCGCACTAAAAATGCGTTCCTCATCCGAATATACAGTCAGCATGATGAATTCCAGGTTTTCATATTCCGAACTCAACAGACGAACACAATCTATACCTGAAATTCCGGGAAGTTCAATATCCATCAGAACAACATCCGGTAAATTCTGACCGATCGACGCCAGTGCGGACTCAGCATTGGAGTAAGTTTCAGTACATTCATAGCCATCACTGGTATCAAGTAGGTTCTTGAGCCCTTCCCTGATATCTCTTTTGTCTTCGACGATGGCTACCCTGGTCATTTCCCTATATAGACGAATGCCATATATCAATAGTTGCCTGGCCTTATGTTAAATCTTGAATAGAAGTGTTACTGATGTACCCTTCTTCGAGCTCTTGACGGAAAGTTCACCATTGATCTCTTCTGATCTGAGTTTCATGTTTTCCATACCTTCACCATAACCATGATCTTCAGGAATACCCTTTCCATTATCCTGCATTCTTATGGTCAATAGATTTTGCTCCAAAGAGATATCCAGGATAAATGATGTAGCCTCTGCGTGCTTAATAACGTTGTTCATGACCTCCCTGCAAATAAGTGATACATTCTTGGAAGTCAATTTGGAAACCGGTAATTCTTCCGGAGGTCTTCCAGATCTTGTCACTTCAAGGTCAGTACGTGTCGACTTGAAGAGACGACGGGCGAGATCTTCGATATGGTCCAGAAGACCATTCAGATTTTCCGCTTCAGGCTTGAGTGACCATATCACATCCTTCATTGCATAATAAAGTTCATTGGCTGAATCGAGCACCTTTTCAAGGTAAGCTTCGGATTCCGGGTTGGTTCCCTTTTTCTCGCGGATCATATTGCCATAAAGCGATATCACCGTCAACCTGCTTCCCAATTCATCATGAAAATCCGCCGCTGTTCTCTTTCGAATATCACGGATAGCCGCTACTCGTTTGCGCTCCTGATCCTTGATGATCAGCCAGTAGATGAAAAAGAGCATGAGTAATAACGCAACGATCAACAGGAAAAATGAGGACGTCATCCAAAACGGCGGAAGTACACCGAATCTAATCATGTCCTGGCCGCACAATTGGCCTCTGTCGTCTATAGCCTTGATAGTGAGTTGATAGTCCCCTGCAGACAGGCTGTTGAGGTTCAAACTCTTGGCATCATTCAGAGCACCACTCTCCGCATCTTTGCCTGACAATTCATATTCGAACGTATAATGCAATCTTGCTGAAGGCTGTATTGTGACGAATTCTATAAGTAGTGAATTGTGCTCGTAGGGCACTGATATATCCGCATCAGGATTACGATGTAATAGGTAGTGCTCCTTGCCGCTGGCGTCATATAGCTTTGAAAATCTGATCGGTATCAAGTCCCTCTGAAACTCGATTCTATCAAGAAACACATTGACCGCAAGGCTATCTGTGATAAGCAGTAAAGATTGGTCGATGTGGGATAAATCCGTTGCATTTACCGATTCTGAATAAACACCCTTAAGGACATGAAACCGGTCTTCTTCTTGCTGGTAGATTGCAGGCCCCTTTGCGGTCAGAACCCAAACACCGGTCTGGCTATCGATTGTAAGGGCCTTGATATGATTATCCGGCAAACCGGCTGATCTTCGAAACGTACGAAATCTATCAAGTGATATATCTAAAAGAGTCACACCCTCGTCAGTAGCTATCCAAAGAGAACCTCCTTTATCGAATTGGAGGTCATTTATCTCATTGGAGGGGAGACCAGATGGGTCATTGACCTCATGAACATAGGAATTCAGGTGCTCATTCACGTTTCTCATTTTTACCAAGCCTTGTCCTGAAGTGCCTAACCAAAGTGTATCTTCCTGACATTCAAGGGCTGTGATGTCGAATGACGACAAACTGAATTCGCGGGTGATCTCACCATTCTCCAACGCTATTTCGAGGATCCTGCCTTGTAGTGCCAGTTTAATGGCCTTCTCACTCAGACAGATATCGATAATCTCATCCGGCTTGACATGATCAACAGCCTGAACTCTCAATGGAGAAGCCACTTCATTTTCCTGGTGATAGATCAACCAGGACCCCTCATCCTCCAATAAAAGGACCTTGTTCTTTATGAACCTCATATCGGAATAAACCTCTGGCGACAAAAACTTTGCAGGAGTTGTCCTGACCTCCGCTCTTTCTAAATAATAGAGTTTGTCATCCTGGGTGAGGATAAAGATGTTTTCAGGTTTCAACAGGTCTTCCTTGAGAAGAGTAATGTCATCATCAGGCCATTGAAATCCATAATTAAGGTCAAGAGACCGGATCATTTCACTTTCATGCCGGGTTGAGAGTACAAACACTTGCGATTCGTCTGCCAGATAAAGTTTGCCCGAAGGAGAAAGGATGATACTCGTTGATGAAAGGCTCTGATTTTCATCTTCATTCAGAACTTCCACCAGATCACGCTCTTTGGAAATAACATAAGTCACGTGTTCGGAGCCCAGCCAGATCCTTCCTTTGATGTCTCTTTTGATCGTTCTTAACTGTCCGAATTGTCCATTTGAACTGAATCTGTCATCATGAAAAACAAGTACGGGTGTACATCGATCCGCGAGGGATAGAACCACCAGTCCCGCGTTTGTCGCAATCCACATCTCATCCTCCGGGGTAATCATGGCGTCATGTATCTCTAGATCAACTCTTGACAGTAGTTCAGGCAATTCTGCCTCACCCCAGTATTCATCTGTCCCTGGTTCATGATATAACCAATGTAAGCCATCCCGGGACCAGAACCAGAGATAGTCATGTAGATCTTCAATTATGATCTGGATATCCAATGAACTGGTGAAGTTGTATTGCTTAAATGTATTCGATGATTTCAAATAGCGATGTAAGCCCTTGTGTGTTCCGAGAAGCAATCGACTATTGTGATTCACAAAGAGGCAATTGACCTTATCCGATCTCAAAGAGGAAAGTTCAAAGGGATGATGAAAGTAACTCACCATCTCAGTACCGTCATACCTGTACAATCCACGATCCGTCGCCAACCACAATAATCCAAGTTCATCCTGCTGAATATCATGGATCTCAGTATCCTCCTGCCAGTCGGGCAATTTTATCTCCCGGACAGAATAAGATTCCTGCGTCCTTCCCTGTGCTGCAAGGATAATGGTGATCAAAACCGGGACGAGGATTTTCATTTTCATAGCAGAACAACTAATCTAGGCCCCAAAAAAGTTAACCTACCTACCCAAATGGGTAGTTAAGCTTTCATTAACGCCCTGACTTTGGCATTTTATTTCCATACATCATAGCGCCTGAAGCCTGTGGTTTCAATCCAAAAACAGGTCTTTCATGGGTTCCTTTGACCCATCTACTGCGTATTTATCAAAATCGGTTATCCCTTCCTTTGCTAAAACTTCTTCATCTATGAAAAACTGGCCAGTAGGCTTATCCTTATTTCTGGAAAGGATGAAAAAGGCCGCGTCAGCCACTATTTCTGGATAACGAGAGACCTGAAGCATAGAGTCTCCTCCCAACAAATTCTTCACCGCCGCCGTGGCTATGGTAGTCTGTGGCCATAAGGCGTTGACGGCTATGTCCCAGGGCTTAAATTCTTCAGACATACCAAGTACGCACATACTCATGCCCATCTTCG
>JAWVZH010000011.1:0-33209 GCA_033722295.1 Saprospiraceae bacterium | reverse complement strand
GTTCCAGCAGTGAATATCAAATCCAGCGTTCCCCGCTCGTGCTCCGTAATATCTATTTTCGTTTGGATTATAGGTGAGAGCGCACCAATTACCGGGGTCGACTCCAGTCAATGTCAGCGTTGGATTCCCACTCGCAAGTGGACCTACACCTGTACAATTATCGGTGACGGTCGCTGTTCCTGTACACGGCCCCGTTGCTCCACCGGTGAAATTCAAAGCATTCACCATGATCTGCACGCCGTCCGTTGATGCTAACCAGAAGTCGCCTCTTGAATCATTAGATGGTGGGAAAAAGTTCAAGCCCACCCTATTCGTTCCATTGATCTCTCTTCTTACAATAAGTGGAGAGCCATTATTATAATCTGCCACTCTTGTGGCCATTGGGTGTACACTACCTGTAGACCTGTACGAACTAGAACCACCATTAAATGAGTTCACTCCAACCATCAGAGGGCTGCCAGGTTCATGAACAGTACCGAGAGTCAATACAACTCCCTGGGACTGACTTGCCGGTTGAATACACCAATAATTATCTGAATTAAATCTACCACCAAAAGGAATAGAGGCATTGGCAAAAACAGCCGTAACTACTCCTCCTCCGGCGTCTACATAATCCGCAAGGTTATTTCCTAATTGAGTAGAATTCTGGTAACCCGCACCATTACTATATACAAGTACCGCATCATACTGCATCAACTGCGCTAGTGTCGGTGTGACATTATTTATCAAATAAGCATCAACGACACTGAAGGCACCGCTGGCTATCAGTTTATCTTGTACTTCAGTATTCCATGCAGGACTATTGGGAGAGCCCAATACTGCCACTGCTGCTGCTCCACCGGCACCACCGCCGATAGGGGTCAAATGACAGGTATCCTCACAATTTATTGTTGTGTCCGCAGGTGCCATCACCATTGGAAGTGTGGTATCCTGAACTGTTATGATCTGAGTACAAGAAGCCTCTCTTTCACAGAAATCAAAAACCGAGAAGGTTCTTTCTATTGTGTACTCATTGGGACAACTTCCAGGAACGATGACGTCTGTGTAAGTCGTTTCAAGTGGAAGCGTGTAAGAAATAAGAACTGAACCGTTTCCAGTATTACCTACTGACGCTGTTGCATTGGTTCCGGAGTTGAAGGAACCACCACCGCCGCCACCGAATCGGGTATTTAGATAAACGGGTCCACATAGTGTTCCTACATCGGCGAAAGAATGCCAGCCACCAGCACCGCCGGAATAGCCTCCTCCACCGCCGCCTCCGACGGTGCATGAGTTAGCAGCACCACCACCACCGAAACCACCATCAGCATATTGAGTGGGTGAAGTAGTACCGCCAGCACCTCCATTAATATATGCAAATCCACCACCGGTTGTTCTTCCTGATGAACTCGTTGAGGCACCATTACCACTGAATCCACCGCCACCGCCTCCATTGGGCCATGAATCCGTACGACATGGTGAGCCGCCAGATCCACCAGATCCACCTGTGCCCCAGCCACCACTATCCGCCGTTCCATTTTGCGTTGTCGAGGCATCGACTCCACCAAAATTGATGGTCGCACCACCACCACCACCGGCAACAATAAGCGGATCACCTGTAGCCTGATCGACAACGAAGGTTCCACCGCCACCACCCCCGGTAGCTCCACAAGGATTGGTTTGTCCCTGTTGACCTACGAGAATTTCCAATACCTGGCCGGGAGTTACCGCAAATCGTCCGCTCATGACGGCCCCCTGGCCACCAGTATTTGTGAACTCATTACCACCTTGAGCACCATTAGCTGTAACATTTATAAAACAAACACCTTCCGGTACGGTCCAGGTCTCAATAGTTCCGGAATAGGAGAATAGCTGTCTACCATTCTCTCCGCATTGCGGGGCTGTTGTAACCTTCGCTTCTCCCAAAGATTCAGGACCCATTGGTGAGTCGCAATCGACGGTTGTGTCAGGAGGACAGGCAATCGTCAATGCCGGACGAGACAGGAAATTTCCTCCGAAGAGCGATAATGCACTTCCCTCAACATTTGGAGGATATTGTAGTGTAGAACTTTGAATAAACCTGTCTGAAATATAATTCACATAGTTGAATGTCCCGCTGTTACAGAATGAACCATAGAGGTCACCTCCGGTAAGGAGATGAACTGCAGCAACGACATAAGTATTCCCTGCCGTAAGTACAACGGGTGATGCCAGGTCTACGTATCGGAAACCGCTGATCAATGTCGCTCCCGTACCGGCAGGAACCGTAGTCGACGCGAGTAGCGCCTGAGTGGCTCCATCGTATAATCCAACCGGATGATCGGAATTGAGTCCATTATTGCTGAAGTCATAGACACCTAATGCGGTCACCTCAATATCTTCTGTAGGCGTGAACGCCCAACCTAGTGACCAGTCATTATTAAGAAAACCTCCACAACCTGTGAGATTTTCTACTCCCGGATCCTGAGCTTGTAGATTCAAGAAGCCAAGGATCAGTATCAAAAATGTAAATATCTTTTTCATGGGGGTCGGTTTGTAAAATTCGTTCATGTGATTCTCAGGATTATATTAGTTCATGCTTATTATCACCTCAGGGTTGCTATACGACTCTTTGAGCATATAGAAATCTCCCGTTGGCGTCATATTCTGAGGGCAACTTCCTTCAACTGTTGAGTTGCCCGGAATTTCTTTATTGAAGTAGAGATGTGGCATTTCTTTGCCTCCATTGCTTTCCTTGATAGTGCCAGTAAAATCCACATTTCGCAATTCACCATTCTGATTGGCTACCTGGAACAAAAGAACATTTTGTCCATGGCAATCAATGATCTTGAAAGAAACTTCAATTCCATCGTTGTCGTACACGGTTTCCCAGGATTGGGCTGTACCTGTCATTTGGAAGAAGAACAGGCAAACAATGATCGCCAGAAAGTTCTTAATGTCTAATCTCTTCATAATTCATGGGTTTTGGTGTAACTCATCATTACACGAGTTGGGGGAATAGTTTCAGGATTATAATTCGTTGCACACGACTGCACCGCATCCAAATACATGGATGGGTAAATCGAATTTGTTTTATCAGTCTTGTTGTATGTAAAAGAAACCGGAAAAAGATATGGCAAGCCCACTGTGGTCCGCAGGCCAAATCGCGTCAGATCAGACGCCATTGCAGGAATGGATTCCTGACAATAGGAGTTCATCTTTCTCAGTTTTGGTTATATAAAATGATGCAAGCCCCGATGCACTCAAGCATCTTGACATACACTATCATTCAACAGTGCCATAAAATTAATGAAAAGGGTCGGCAATAAGACTACTCAAAAAGTGGTAATTATCACATTATAATATTATACAATGTGTATTCAACTGATATGTAATAATTCAATCTCGTCGTGGCGCATAATATTTAACATTGCCGGCGTAAAAGGAACGGAAAAAATCTCTTTAAATCATGTTTTATCTCATATATAACTTACATGTATCTCAGACGCTTAAATGTTAAATTTTACTTCAATATTTTGAAAGTTGTCCGTCTGTTAGTCTGATGTTCTTCTTCGGTACAACGCGCACATTCACAATTAATGAAGGGTCGGGTTTCACCATATCCGACAGATTCAAGCCTGTCGGGTGATATCCCGTTGGCTATAAGATACTGAAGGGCTGAGGCCGCTCTTTTTTCACTTAATTCCTGATTAAATTCCAGCTCTCCCCTACAGTCTGTATGGGAAGCCAGTTGTATCCTGATATCGGGATTATCCTTAAGGATATTTACAAGGCTGTCCAGCGGTGGCCGGGCATCAGGGCGAATGTCCCACTTGTTGAAATCATAGTATATATTGCGTATGACGATCTCCGTATTATAAAAGATAGGTGTGAGCACAAGGCGGACATAGCCTAAGCCCTCCTCCAAATCATCCTGGGCAGAGAACTGAGTAGAAGACGATAAGAGATCAGGTGCGGAGGCCGAAATTCTGAAAAAGTCACTGGAATCAATCTTTTGGGTCAGTACACCAGTCACATCAGTCGTATATGACTCTTCATTGACCGTCACCCTTGCTCCTTTCACCGGAACATACCTGCGGATCCCGGAATTAGGTTCACCTGCAAGTCGGTAGATCGGCTTCACAACTTTTATAGTTAGGATGAGAGGTTCTTTCTCTTCCTCTACTGTATCCTGTGGATAGTACGTTGTAAAGCCATAAATATCATCCCTTCCCATACCTTCTGACCTGCTACTAGAGAAGAAACCCTTCATTTTGATACCCTTATCAGAGATCACCGTATCTCGGAAAAATCCAAAATCGTCACTTCCGGAATTTATGGGAGCCTGTATGTTAATAGGTCGCACCCAATTATTATCAGGCCCGAAATAGGTATAGAATATATCGAGCCCACCCATTCCAGGATGTGAAGAAGAGGCAAAATAGAGTGTGTCCTGATAGATGAAGGGAAAGACCTCGTCACCTTCTCCATTCACTATTTGTCCCAGATTTCTGGGACGCTCCCAACCATCGGATGTCTTCCTTGTAAAATACAGGTCCATACCACCAATTCCGCCTGATGCATCAGAAGCAAAGAACATGAGTTGACCGTCCTGGGTAAGTGTCGGATGCATAACATTGAAATTCCCTTTCAACTCCTCTACTGGCTTGACCTTGGACCAGCCACCGTTCTGTCTCTTTACCTGCATTATATGACAAAAGGCATCTTCCCTGGAATCACTATAGCAGCGCGTAAAAAACATCTCATTACCGTCAGACGTCATTACCGGTGTGCCCTCGTTGTGTTCAGTATTAAATTTGCCAGCGAGGGGGGTCGGGTCTTCTCCACCAAGCGCGACTTCCCAAATGTCCGAATATGCGGCGCCAGTCCATTCGTATATCTCCTCATCATCTTCTGTGTCCCGATCACTCGTAAAGAGCAATCGGCGATTTACAATGGACGGCGCATAGTCCGACTGTGGCGAATTGAATTTCATTATTTCAATGATGGTCAGAGAGTCAGGTGAAGACGACCATCTTTCGGCATCCTGACACGCGGCGATCTCCCTATCCAGGAGCACATCGAGGTTGGATTCGGTTTTCAGCATTTGAAAGACCCTGATCGCCTTATCATACCGCTCTGCTTTCTTCAGGACATACGCATAATCCAATAAGCGCTCAGCAGATGTTTCCGAACCGATAGCCTCACCGTATGTTTCGAGGGCTTCGTCAGTCATATCGATCTTCGCATATGCACTGGCCAGGAGGAAGTGCTTATCAGTGTCATAACTTTTTTTGAGCTCCTCCTTAAGCATCTCTATCGCCAAAGCATATTTCTTATAATCATATGCCATCTTTCCATCCTTGATCCTCAAAGTAGAATTACAGGATAGGCCCAATATGCAGAGTGCCAGGATGTAGGTTCTGATCATGATATTTAAAACGCTCGTCAACTTCAGGTTGTTGTCAGGTTCGTTTTACACTTATATAAGAAGCCAAATAAATAAAAAAGGGCGGTAACCCTCACCGGGAACCGCCCTCATTTTTATCAACTGATCGGTCTTAGGCCTCGGCCTGAGATCGTCGTGTAAAAGATTTCTTACTTCGCCGTGAAGAAGACTGTCGAATTCTAAGGTCACTTGCGAGGTCCCTGACGACAGGAGTTGCAATAAATACGGATGAATACGTACCAACAACTATTCCTATCACCAGTGCAAAGGCAAAGCCCTTAATACTTGTTCCTCCAAAGAGGAATAGTATCAGAACTACAAGTAAGGTCGTCAGAGAGGTGATCACCGTTCTGCTCGCGGTCGTATTGACCGCAGCATTGATCACTGCATCCTGATCCTTGTCAGTATATATACCGAAGAATTCCCTTATCCTGTCGAAAACTACGACCGTATCGTTTATGGAATATCCGATCACGGTCAGAAGCGCTGCGATGAATGCCTGATCAATTTCCAGACTGAATGGGAAGACGCCATGGAAAAGGGAAAACACACTCAGAACTATCAGGGTATCATGAAATAATGCCGCAACCGCGCCGAGACTATACTGCCACTTGTTAAACCTGATAAATATATACAGGAATATCAGTAAGAGTGCAAAGACAGTTGCATAGACCGAGCTTGTCTTAATATCATCCGCAATGGTGGGCCCGACTTTGCTGAAGCTCGTGATCCTGGTTCCATCACCTTCCGGCGATTTGAATTGATCTATATCCAGATCACCGCCCACAACGCCATTCACACCCTGGTGTAATTTACTTGCAACTCTATCTGCCGCATCGTCCGAATCATCGTTGATCAGATAGGATGTGGTAATATTGAAATTATTACGAGTATCGATAGATTTCACAATGAAGGGCTCTCCCTCAAAAGCGGTTTCCAGGCTTGCCCGTAATGCTTCCGCTTCAACTTCCTGATCTTCCACAAATTCGATATTGTAAGAGTAGCCTCCCTTGAAATCAACTCCCAATTCAAAACCACGGGTAAAGAATGAAACGATCCCCGCTATAATAATAACTGAGGATATAACATAGGTCACCTTCCTTTTCCCGATCCAGTCTATATTCAGATTGGCCAGTACATTTTTGGAAAATCCTGTCCAGAATCCAATGTTGTTGCCTCTTTTCAACCACCATTCTATGATCAGTCGTCCAACCAGTACAGCTGTGAAGAGCGAGAACAGAACACCGATTATCAAGACCACGGCAAAACCTTTAATCGGTCCCAGGCCGAAATAGGCTAATACAAATGCCGTCAGTATTGTAGTGACATTGGCATCCACGATGGCAGAATAAGAATTCTTGAAACCATCCTGAACCGACATCAAAATACTCTTGCCTTCCCGGAGCTCCTCTCTTATCCTTTCAAAAATGATGACGTTGGCGTCCACGGCCATACCTATGGTCAATACGATACCAGCAATACCAGGAAGAGTCAATACCGTTCCGTATGAAGCTAAAGCTCCAAAAATGAAGAACAGATTGAGGAAGAGTGCGCATATGGCGACTATACCTCCACCGGCATAGTAGATGATCATAAATACCAGAACAAGCAGGAAGCCGATTATAAGAGAATTCATACTTCGTGCGATATTCTCCTTACCCAGTGAGGGGCCCACCAGGGACTCCTGAATGATCTTTGTATTTGTAGGCAGCTTTCCGATCTCAAGGATATTAGCTAAATCTTTCGCTTCCTGTATGGAAAAATTACCAGAGATTGATGAGTTGCCATCCAGGATCGGCTGATTCACACGAGGCGCTGACACCACTTCATCATCCAGGACGATCGCGACCTCCCTGTTATTATCCTGTGCCGCCTTGGTCGTCATGTCTCCCCAGATCTTGGCTCCTGTCTGATCCATTCTGAGAATTACTTCTACCTGTCCACTGACGGGGTCAGGGTTCGCGGATGCTGCGGTGACGTGGTCACCTTCCAAGGGTGGGTTATTAGGTCCTCTTCTTGCCTTTATACCATAAAGTTCGTATTGATCGGTTTCTTCTCCTGTATCGAAGTCGGCTATCGGCTGATAACTCCATCTAAACTCAAGATCCCTCGGGAAGAGTGGTCTCACAGCAGGATGATTCAACATCTCCGTGATCTCGTCAATCTTGTTTCTGTCGGCAGTACCAAAGACGGCTCGTGGATAGACCAGTTGTCCTCCTGCCCCATTCAAATTGAAATCTGAGAGTAAGGGACCAGCCGCTGCCAGTGCGTCATCAGCGGTGAAAATTGTATCCACTCCAGCCAGAGTGGAGTCGATGATCTCTCCGGTAACGGTGTCTCTTGTGTACTCATACCTTTCCTGAAGCGTATAGTTCACGGTATCTTCTACCGCAGTAGTATCTCCTTTGAGTATGGCATCAAGTTTCCTGTCCGCTTCATTGAAAGCATCCAGAATTCCCGGGTCTGTAATTCCATAGACATCCCAGAATTCAAGTTTGGCGCTGGCCTGAAGGAAGTTCCTGGCTCTTTCAGGGTTGTCTACACCAGGAAGTTCAACGAGGATAAGGTCCCTGTTGGCATCCAAAGATACATTGGGTTGGGTAACGCCGAATTTGTCGATCCTGTCTTTCAACATCTTGAATGTCAGGTCAACGGCATTGTCCGCTTCTTCTCGCAGTATCCTGATGATCTCACCATCACTCGTTTCATAGTTTATTTTGTCTCTCAATCCCTGATTCCGAGAGAATATGGTCGAGAGTCGTTTACCGTCCGCCACTTTCTGAAATTCTTCTCCAAAAAGAGTGACGTAGTCGGTCTGGGCATTTCTGAGCCTTTCACTGGCATTATCGAGAGCAAGACGAAAAGTAGGGTCCTTGGAGTTGTTGGACATATTCAGAATAAACTCCCGGAGGTCAACCTGTAATACAGTACTCATTCCCCCCTTGAGATCAAGACCCAGATTGAGTTGTTGCTGTTTGAGATCGGTATATGTGTAATCCTTGAGCAAAGGTATGCTCAGCACGACCTCTGATGACATGGAGTCCAGGTAAGCTGTCCTGGCCTCTTTTTCAACGACATAGGTGTCGGCCTCTTCACCGGCATTTTCCACCGCTCTTTGAGCATATTCGTCAGCATTCTTTTCGACTTTCCGTGTTGGTATTATGAAAAGATACTGTATGAGGCTCACAACCGTCATCAATATCAGAAAGAACTTAACTACTCCTTTTCCTTGCATTATAATGCCTTTTCGTATTTAAAAAACTCCGCAAAGATAGTTCTTTTCACATATATACATGAGTATTAGGCTACCTTCCTGAAGTAGATCTTCCACATGCGAAAAACATAACAATCGATGCCAATAAGATTTGTATCAAAAATCTTATTTTAAGAACCTGCAATCTATTTATCTAATACTCAAAATTCAATTTATATGGGATTATTCTCTTTTGTGAAAAATGTCGGCGCAAGTGTATTCAACAAGGAAAAGGAAAGTAAGGCCACGAGACCGGCAGGCCCGGGACCCGAGGATATTGCTCGATTCAGGGAAGGCCAACTCAAAAATGCGGCCCTATCCCTCGGCATTCCAATAGCACATTTTGCGATTTCTCTTCAGGATGATAAGGTCACCGCTTTCGGCGAGGTCGAAAAGCAGGATCAAAAAGAAAAGATCATACTTGCCCTGGGGAACGTTGAGGGCATATGTGAAGTGGATGACCGGATATCTGTATCCAATCCTGAACCTGAGGCCAAATTCTACGAAGTCAAGAGCGGAGATACCCTTTCAAAGATCAGCAAGGAATTCTATGGTGACCCCATGAAATACAATAAGATATTCGAAGCGAACCAGCCTCTCCTTTCGGATCCCGATAAGATATATCCGGGCCAGAAGCTTCGTATTCCCCCAGAATAGGGCATGAATCATGCAAAGACCTAAAGCTTTTTAGGTCTTTCGTATTCAAAAGATCAAATTTTCTCTGTTTGAAAGGTCAACTCTTCAGTGTTGGCCTTTATCTATGAATACGGGCACCATTGAGTACGACAGACTTGGTGTCAAACGTTAACAGATTGTGCGCTTTTATATATCTTTATCCATTCCAGAAGCTATGCTTTTCAAGGCCCCATCTTTCGATATTCTAAATACAGTCCTATGATCAAGATTCTGATCGCTGATGACCATAAAATGTTCGTGGATGGGATAGACTCCATTCTGAAAAATGAAAAAGATTTCACTGTCGTAGACCGGTGCTACGATGGCCCGAGCATTTTCAAATCCCTCGAGGATCATGAAGTCGATGTCATCCTGCTCGATGTCAACCTCCCGGGCATGACAGGAATAGAAGTGACAGAACGCCTGCAAAAAGAAAAACCCGGGATCCGCATCCTGGCTTTATCCATGTATAATGAGGAGAGTTTTGTCAGTGAGATCCTTAAAAAAGGTGCCCTGGGATACATACTTAAAAATACCGGCCGATCCGAGCTTGTCACGGGCATTCGAACTGTCTTCAGCGGTGAGTCGTATTTCAGTAAGGATGTGACGGAAACGATAATGAGCGGTTTGATGAAAAAACAAAAGGCTGGAAATAACACACTCAAGAAGAGTGTTCATATTCCCAAGATCTCCAGGAGAGAAAAAGAAGTTTTGGCCTTGATAGCAAAAGAATTCACCACTCAGGAGATCGCAGAAAAGCTCTTCATAAGTCTGAAAACAGTAGAGAGTCACCGGAGCAGTCTTCTCAGTAAGCTCAATGCCAGGAACTCTGCTGGCCTGGTGCGCATAGCTTTGGAAAACAACCTACTCGAATCATAATGATCGTGCGCCATACATTGCTGATCATATTGAGCCTCTTCATCTGCGGTTCATTGAACGGTCAGGAGAATGTTCCGAAGTCATATTCCCAGGAAAGGATCGATTCTCTGAAGATCTTTTGCAATGGACATTATACCTCCTACAATTACTTTGATGCACTGGATTGTTTTCTCGATTTACTGGGTGAGTATGAAGGCAAAGAAGATCTTTCTGCTTATTATTCCGTCAAGATCAGATTGGCCTGGGTATATCTGAATCTCGGCTATGTTGTGGAGGCCCAAACCGTGCTGAAGGAAGCCATAGAATACTTCAAGAACCACTCCAGCGTCAAGGCTGCAGAGGCTCACATCTATCTTGCCTGGATATTGATCGGAGAAGGAGAGATAGAAAATGCGCGAACTCAGCTCAACCTTGTCAGACGATCTCAACTCAGGAAGCTTTCTGAAAAAGAGATCGTTCCCTACCTCATTACCGAAGCACGGATCCAAGCCATTGACAAGGACAGCCTGAAAGCTGATGAAAAACTCGTAGCTGCAAATAAATTATGTCTGAAGCACGACCTGCCCCACTGGTATGCCTATGTACAATATTATATGGGGCAGTTCTCCCTTGCCAAAAATCACGAAAAAGAGGCGAGTAAATCTTTTTTGAAGTCTGCCAAGGTTTCCAGAGAACTTGGCAATGTCTTCCTCTACAAGTCTGCTCTTGATGAACTCATTCCCATTCTTGGCAACAGGGGTAATTATGACCAGGCCTATTACCTACAGGAGGAAAGGAATCGATTATCCGACAGTCTTTCGGACTTGAGCCTCCAAGAGATCATCTCCCGCCAGATCGTAAGATATGAAAGCGATAAAAAGCAGAAAGCCATACTGGACCTTGAAGGTGAAAAGAGACTTGAAGAGATCCGTAGCCGCCGGAGTAATCTGACCAATTATGCCCTCTTGATATCGTTTCTGGCTGTCCTGGTCGCGGCATATCTCATTATCAACTTTTATCAGCAGAAGCTGGCTTCCAATGAGATCATTACGTCTCAGAAGGAACAGATCAACCAACAAAAGTTCATCGAGCTAAGAGACAAGATGCAAATCGAATCGATGCAAAGCATGATGAAAGGCCAGGAATTCGAAAGAGAACGCGTTGCCAAAGATCTTCATGACAGCCTTGGAGGTATGTTGTCCGCGATCAGATTGCGCTTTGATGGCCTGCTCCAGGAGGGGAATAAAGTCGACGTCTCGGAGTTCAATAATATTACGGACCTCATCGACGACGCTTGTCAGGAAGTAAGGAACATATCGAACAACCTGCAGCCAGGGGCTCTGGAACAGCTTGGTCTTATCGAGGCTCTTACAGACCTCATTAACAAGTACGAACGGAGCGGTCAGACAGAAATACACTTCCAGCACTACGGGGTGATGGGCAACAGCAAACTGGACACGTTCACTTCATTGAATATATACAGGATCGTACAGGAGTTGATCAACAACAGTTTGAAACACGCGCAGGCAAAAGAGATCCTCGTTCAGCTCCACAGGGACAACGGACAACTGGTAGTAATGGTAGAAGACGATGGCAAGGGTTATGACCCCAGCGAAGTAGATGAAGGCATGGGCAGCGAAAATGTAAGGTCCAGGGCCAATTTCCTGGATGCTGAACTCAATATAGAGAGCAGTGAAGGCGAGGGCACATCAACCATGATCACTATCCCACTTGATTAAAAATCGTAATATCAGGGAAAACCCCTATTTTTTCAAATGGGTGTTTCCATTGATGTACAGATGGTAAAACTGACTGATATTTGAATCAGGTTCTAAAAGTAGAACCACCAACACAATTGGGTTTTTTAAGCATAGCTTGATTTGAATATTGAAAAATGGGATCCGAAAAGGGGCCGCGAGAAATAGTTTGGTCATCACAGCGTAGCTCTGTTACGCTAATTTGTTCTCAACAGTGACCTTATTAGTACTTTAACAGCTCTAATGTTCTTCAGTTTTGGCGAACTTAACCTCATGTCAATCGATAACCTTACAGATTTTCTTGTGGTCCCTTTCCATTTTTTGATAAAAGACCCTCATCTCCTTTCTCAGCTCATTTGAGTTACCAATTCTTCCCAAATTTCATTCGATTCCTCCAGTTCAGACTTGGCCTTCTGGTACTTATCCAGCACATCATCTTTTTTTTCTCCTTCAAAGAAACCAGCCTCTGCCATGACAGCTTCCAACTCTTTTAACCTCCTTTCCAGTTCTTCGATCCGCTTCTCGACCTTCTTGAGTTTCCTTTCCTGTGTTTTTTTCAATTCTCGATCCTGATCTCTTCGAATCTTATTGTCCTTTCCGGCTGATTCAGAAGCTCGAGGTTTGTCACCACTCAATGAAAACTCGACTATGCTATCAAATCCTTTCTGACGCAGGAAGCTATCCACATCACCCAGGTGCGTGGACAATCGTCCATCATGTATGATAGCCGTATTTTCGGTAAGTCCCGTTAAAAAATCACGATCATGCGAGATCACGAGCATGGCACCATCATAGTTTTTGAGTGCTGACTTCAATACCTCCTTGGATTGCATATCAAGATGATTGGTAGGCTCATCGAGGAGAAGGAAATTCATCGGCTGTAAGACGAGTGCTGCCAGGGCAAGGCGGCTCTTTTCTCCACCTGAAAGAACTTTCACCTTCTTATCGACATCATCCTGGCTAAATAAGAATGCACCAAGGATATGTCTGACCTTCTTTTGCATCTCCGGGCTTGCCTGGTCTTCCAACCATTCGAGGACGGTCTTGTCCGTATCGATCTGATCGCCCTGATCCTGGGCGAAATATTTGAGGATCACGTTGGAACCTATACTCACACCTCCTTCTGTAGGTTTCAGCTTGCCAGCAATGATCTTTGCCATGGTGGACTTACCCTGTCCGTTCTGGCCAATAAGACTTACTTTTTGGCCTCTTAATATATTGAAGTCTATTCCGCTAAAAACGCGATTCTTCCCGTACCTCATTCCGAGATCTTCCGTTTCAATAACTCGTTCAGCACTCCTGGGAGCGTCTGGAAAACGTATATTCATCGTCCTGGCGTCATCCGGTTCAAGCTCAACGCGATCCATTCTTTCCAACTCGCTTGCCAGAGCTTTCGCAGTACTCGCTTTTGAGGCTTTAGCACGGAACTTATCAATCAGTTTCTCCTTACGCTCTATCTCAGCCTGCTGGTTCTTATATGTGTTAAGCAGTATCTCTTTCTGCTCCTCCTTTTGTCGCAAATAATCGTCGTAATTGCCTGCGTATGTCCTGATCTTGCCGGATTCGATCTCAGCCACGCGGTCCGCCACTTTATTGAGAAATCTTTTGTCATGGCTAATTACCACATATGCACCGGGATATTCTCTGAGGTAGTTCTCCAACCAAATGACAGAGACTATATCAAGATGATTGGTAGGCTCATCCAGCAGTAAAAACTCGGGTTCGATCAATAGTAGTCTAGCCAACAGGATCCTCATCTGCCAACCCCCACTGAAGGTATCCACACTGCGATCCATGTCATCATCGGTAAAGCCGAGACCTTTAAGTACCTTTTCTGCCAATGCACTTTTTTGATGCGCACCTATGATGTTCATCTCATCAGCAAGGTCTGACATTTGTGAGGACAGCTTCATCATTTCCTCATCAGAACCTGCATTATTCATCCTGGTTTCCAATGACCTCCATTGTTCGGCGTGCTGCGCTACTTCCGGAAAGGCGGACATGGCAAGCGATCGCACCGTATGCCCTTCAAAGACTCCAAGGTCTTGTTCAAGTAGGCCAATCTTCGCATTTTTGGCGGAGCTGATATCACCACTGTCCGGTGTCAATTGACCGGTCATCAACTTGAACAATGTCGTTTTTCCCACGCCATTCCTGCCTATGAGTACGAGCTTTTCACCGGGCTTAATGGTCCAGTTGAGATCGGAAAAAAGTGTTCTTTCCCCAAAATGCAGAGATATGTTCTTTAATACGAGCATAGTCGGACGGTATAATTATCATCCACTAAGAGATCAAAGATACCCGATGCCGGGCATCTCACACAACCTTCGAACTTATCTTGTGACAGGCAAGCTTAATTTGGACTGATGTTATCCGGTAATTCGGCGATGACTGAAAAAGTATCCCCTTTATTGCGCATGATCTTATGCCATAGATTTTTTGATGAGTCTTTGAACAGGTAATTGGCATGCATGTCAGCCGTCACCCATGAGCCGTACTCCATTTCTTCTGCCAGCTGTCCTTCTGACCATCCAGAGTAGCCCACAAAGAATCTTATATTCTTCTTCTTCACCAGTTTTGATTCTATCAAGAACTTAAGCTTATCAAACTGACCTCCCCAATATACACCCCGGCAAACTTTGATGCTGTCTTCGAGAAGGTTACCAACATTGTGAATGTAGTGCAGTGTATCTGTCGCTACAGGTCCTCCATAGTATACCTGCGCTTCGAATTCCGGAAAATCTCCGACAAGACGGTCCACCGACATTTCAATAGGCTTGTTCATTATAAAACCAAGGCTGCCTTCATCGGTATGCTCGCACAACAGAACTGAAGCCCTTTTGAAATGAGGATCCAGCATGAAAGGTTGAGCTAAAAGTACTTGTCCCGGTGCAATTATTTTTTGATCCAACTTTTCCACTGCCTGTATAACGTATTAATTGACCGAATCGGTTTGCGCAGATCGGTTAATTCTTCTCATAAGTCCCCTTAAAACCATTCCTTTCCCTCCCATCTCAATAAATTCATCGAATCCGTCCGCTATCATCTGCTCCATGCTCATGGTCCATTTCACGGGTGATGTCAACTGTTCGATGAGATTTTGTTTGATCTCATCCGGTGAAGTCTCTCCCCTGGCCGTCACATTTTGATAGATCGGACAGTTAGGTTTATTAAAAGTTATGGCATTGATCTTCTCTTCCAATTCATCCTTTGCCGGTTGCATAAGCGGAGAATGAAAAGCCCCTCCAACCTCAAGAACGATGGCCCGCTTGGCACCTTTTTCTTTAAGTTCGTCAACCGCTTTGTTCACTCCTTCCAAAGATCCAGAAATCACCAATTGCCCTGGACAGTTATAGTTGGCTGTAACTACGGTTTCCTGAATATTTGAACAGACGTCCTCAACTACTTTATCATCCAGTCCAACCACTGCAGCCATTGTTCCAGGCACCAACTCACAGGCCTTCTGCATGGCATTGGCTCTCGTTCGCACCAGCTCCAATGCGTCCTCAAAACTCAGACATCCAGAAGCCACAAGCGCAGTGAACTCCCCGAGGGAATGGCCTGCAACTCCCTTGAAACTTATTTCATTTTCCACTGACCTGAAAGATGCCACGCCGTGTACAAATAAAGCAGGCTGGGTAATATCAGTACTCTTAAGTTCCTCATCAGAGCCAGAAAACATCACTTCACTCAATTTAAATCCCAGCAAATTATCGGCCCCATCAAATATATTTCTGGCCTCCTGACTCTTGTCATAGAGCTCCTTTCCCATACCTGAAAATTGTGCACCCTGACCAGGGAAAAGTAGTCCTTTCATATCCTATGAATTGATTTTTGGTAAAGATAAGGAGGAAGAGGCAGTCGAAAGAAAGGGAACAGGTGACAAAAATTAAAATGCCATATCGACCGATCCCGGTTATTTACCACACATTTCTCAAACACCGGACTGCCATAAAACGTCTTCTCTTCCCTGTTTGCGAAGGACATGTCTAGCGAGGATAAAGAGGTAGTCAGAAAGTCTGTTGAGAAAGACGATGATCCCCTCTTCCACCTTATGTTCATCACTGGCTGTCAAAACTCGTCTTTCAGCTCGTCTGCAGATCGTCCTGGCCAGATGCACGTTTGCGCTCTCAATACTTCCACCAGGAAGCACGAAACTCTTCAGCTTTGGCAGCTCTTCTGACATGCGGTCCATCGCCTGTTCTAGCCTTTCTACCAGTTTACTGTTCAAGTCGGGAACAGGCAGATCGGATTCAGGATCTATGGCGAGATGAGAACCTATATTGAAGAGTTCCACCTGTATCAGCTCCAACAGATCATCCTGTATCTCATTCTGGGCACGCACAAGACCAATGACGCTATTCAATTCGTCAACTGTTCCATAAGCCTCGATCCGAGCATCATCCTTACGCAGACGTGACCCTCCGTATAAACCCGTGGTACCCTTATCCCCTGTCCTGGTATAGATCTTCATCAAATTAGTTTAGTATGCGTAGACCATTGACTTCATATCGATGCGTTTTCCGTCCACCCAAAGTCCGTACCTGTAAACACCCGGCTTGTACTCATGGTTGCGATAGGAATAGATCACTTCATTACTTCCTTTGTCAAGTGTGATCGGAAGGACAGCCAATTGTACTCCGCTTTCATCGAAAATCCTGATCTCTGCATCATTATACTTGATGTATTCGTTGACAACAACTGCAATGGTCGTAGCATCATCGAATGGATTAGGATAATTCTGGAGTAACTGAACGCCACTCTGGATCAAGAGGTCCTCAGTGCCGGTGGTTTGGATCCTTACATCGCGTTCCAGGCAAAAGTGGCTTTGAACATTATTGCTGTCAAGCGTGGCGACGTTGATATAATACCAGAATGGCGACTTGACCGGCAGTGTATCTACAGTTGTTTCTATAATGTAGGTCGTGTCAAACACATTCTGACCAAGCCTCTTGACGCCCACCAGGTACTTCCCGTAGTTATTAGGATCATCAATAGAGATCGAAAACCCTCCGATCTGTTCTTCTACCTGAAAATCCGCAACCGGGATCGGGCCAAGGGCAGATGAAGTGATTGCCCCGGCATTGATCATTGCGTTTCTGCTCAAATAATTGAAATGCACAAAGAAGCTATCAATGACATTATCGCCATCTGTATCCACACCCAGTACATCCTCTCTGGTATGTTGCCGGTCATGATATCCCGGCTGGGATGGATTGCCATCACCATGTTCATTAGCAGATGAGAATCTCACGGTAGCAAATCGATTTTCCCTGAAAGGAATATGATCTCCGCCTCGGCCAGTCCTGTCCTCTGGAGTCATTATGTTCACCACATGGGCAAAATCCATTATCGGAGCAAGGTGAGTATTGTATTCCCTTTCTATAAAGCGGGCCAGCATTTTGAATTTAGATCTCGTTCCGCCGGCAGAATAAACCCTGACATTGACGCTGTCTATATGATTGAGATAAGGACAACCCGGTGGTGATGCGGTCTCTCCGCAGATCACACCTCCCACTATATCATTATTATAAGCGGCATATACATTTACATTTTGTTCGGTACAATAATCTGCAAAGGCACGTGCTCCATGCAAGCCCTGTTCTTCTCCCGTAGTCAGCATAAATACCACTGTCCGATTAAATGTAAACTGTGACATGACTCTGGCAAGTTCAAGGACGAGAGCACTACCACTTCCATTATCCTCCATACCCTGCGCAAGACAATCCGTGCCGCAGCGATCCGCACATCGACTGTCAAGATGAGCAAGGACGACTATCACCTCTTCCTTCTGGGCGCCCTGGCCTGGTAGTACACTGATCACATTCTTGTGCCTGCCCATTCCACAGATGTTCTGGTCAAAGACAAGATATGTGGATTCCAGGCGATCCTCTCTATTCTGAGAAAAGCTCTCAAATTTCCTATAACACCATCGCTGAGCCGCACCAATACCTCTTTGATCGCTCAGTGTGTCAGAGCCGGTATTTCTGTTTTCAAAAGTACTGAGAGCTTCCAGGTAGGATTTTAATGAATCAGGATTGATCTCATCCACAAGCTTCTGGAATATGACACCCGGGTCATCAATTATCACGGATGCCCTGTAGTCCGCTGGGTCATAGTCACCCTGTAGGATGGGAAGTACTTCTGGATTTGTAAATCTTGTATTTTCAGCTTGTCCATGGCCTATGATCATACCCATAAACAACATGGCCGCAAGTAAGAGAGGACGTTTCATGATCGTTTGTTTAACGTCTTTAAAATAAGTATTTTCATTGCAATACTCTTATTATACCAGTTTAAAGGCAATTAATGAAACTAAGAATAAACGGCAACTCTGTGAGAATTCGGGTGAACCAGCTCGAGTTCGAGGCCTTTGAAGAGTACGGCAGCATTGCAGATATACTTGAGCTTCCGGGAGGGCCTATCAGCTATGCATTGGAAAAATGTGAGGAAGACACCCTCAATGTCAGTAGGCTTGGGGATTCGATCAGAATCGGAATACCTAAAGAAATGGCGGAAAAATGGCGTTCAGAAGCTGCCGTAGGTTTCAACCATATTCAGAAGACTGGCGATAAGGAGATCGAGATAATTGTAGAAAAGGAATTAAAATGTCCAACACCTGAAAATTGTAAGGCCGATGAAGATGCCTTCCCCCGCCCAAAAGAAGAATCCTTTGGGTAATATAAAACGTCCGATCAGGAGATTCAAGAATGATACTGTCCGCGAAAAGGAAGACTTCATTGCTATCGAAGAACCATTGGAGGTTATGGCTTCGTATGACGAAGGAGGTAACCTGAAAAAAGAGACCATTTCGATAACCATGAGAACTCCCGGCGATGATGAGGAGCTAGCGAGCGGTTTTTTTTATGCTGAGGGTTTGATCGGTAACAGAGACGATATTGTTGATATCGAAGTCACAAATGTATTATCGAATGCAGTGACCGTGAAGCTGAAAGATGATCGATTATTAAGGGAACAGAACTGGGAACGGCGAACCCTGACCAATTCCAGTTGCGGGGTGTGTGGCAAAGGTTCCATAGATTTTGTCGGCGAACGCGGAGTCTTCATTCATCGCCCGGGAATACCCGAATTCCATTCTGAAAAGTTATTTGGCCTGGTGGACACCCTGCAAAATGCACAGACCAATTTTGATTTTACAGGTGGCGTGCACGCGGCGCTATTATTTGACATGAAAGGAAAAGTGGTCGCCATAAGAGAGGATGTAGGGAGACATAATGCGATGGACAAGTTGATCGGTTGGGCAGTATTGAACGATCATTTACCTCTGAAGGATTACGGTGTATTGCTGAGCGGACGATCAAGTTTTGAGCTCATGCAAAAGGCACACATGGCAGGAATCTCTATCGTGATCTCGGTTGGTGCACCTTCAAGCCTGGCTATCGAGCTTGCCGAGGAGACCGGGCAGACTCTCGCAGGATTCATCAAAGGACGCAAATTCAATATATACAACGATCAGGGAAGGCTTCATTTTGATTGAGCCCTTCAGGAGGAGATCAAACCGGTTGCTTTTCCGAAATGCTCGGTAAAAGACCTCATCTCCTCACTCAATTCTTTGTTATTGGTGGCACGGAGATAGGTGTCTGTCATCCCCCTCAGGGTATAGTAGAAGAACCTATCCATTTCCATCACCTGAAAATCTTTGGTCCAGAGATCGATGCGCAATGTATCCTTGCTTTCCTTATCAAAAAATGACACCATCATCGCCTTGGAATCCATCCACTTTCCCTGTTTGTTCTGAATTGATTTCCATGATATGTTCTCCGGGATCTGGTCCTCTCCCAGATCAACTTTGATCTCTATGTCAGCATTCTTACTCATGCGGCGAAGATAAGGAAGATGTCATAATCGCTGTTTTCTATTCGGGCGGAACAATGAGTTCGTAATAACTGACTGAATATCCTCCCCAGATACCTATGCCCCCATCAATATTAAAATCTACCCTGGTATAGCCGGAAAAAGGCCCCTGGTTGTTTCTATTGAACTCGAAGGTAAGCCAGAAATCATGATGGGCCTTATCGATACTGCACCATTTGAGTGTTGCTGTATCCCCACGGTTCCAGAGTCCGAAGGTATTGAAGTCGAGGTCGGCCGTATCCGTGATATATTCGGCCTTCTGAAGTGGAAAATCGAACTCCTGGCCGTCAAAAAATGCATCATCGGTGACAGAACCCAGATTAGGGATCAACCGTCGTGAATTGACTGCAGTGAGATATCGATAGTAATTCTCTATTCCTCCAGGATCGGATATTCGGCAATTCATCTCAGCCAGGGAATCTGCCGGTTCTCCAGGTGGCGGCGTAAACCACACACTGTCAAGAGGTACATGAGTCGGTATCGTTGTCGTAGATGTGATCGTTCTGCCTTCGACCTCAACTTTCAGATCATATGTCCCCCCTTCGTCAGCGATGACCTCATTCATAAGGTCGACATATGCACAAATATCGGGAAGACCACTTATGGTATCGGTTTGGATACCGAGAACAGCGAGTACTTCCTCTCGCAACGGCTCAGGAATTTCCTCCAAGCACAGTTCTGTCAATTCCACAGTTTCACCACCGGATCTAGTCACTGTCACAACCGCACCTTTTACAAAAAGGTCATTTAGACGGTCATTATCAATATCATTATAGAATGGAAATGATCTTGACAAAAGCACGTAAACAGGCAATGCATTCTCTCCGGCTTCTATATATCCCTCAACCACAATCTGAGATTCTATATCTTCCCCACCAGGGATGAACTCCTCTTCACATCCGCTGATCATAATTGCGAAGACCATCATCAGGTACAATATGGTTTTATTATATATCATTTTTGATTCCATGAAAAGTTCCAGGTGACAGAAGGGATGATCGGAAATAGAGAGACCTTGTATGCATTGGCACTTGCACTGCCGGAGAGCGCGTCGGATTCAAATGTCGTATAAGTAAAAAAAGTATTTTGACGGTTATAGGCATTATAGATCGAAAACGTCCATGAGCTACTGAAATTTTTCCGGGAGTCCGGCTTAGGCGTATACGTTGCAGAAAGGTCGATACGATGATATGGATCAAATCTTGCACTGTTGCGAGGTCCATATTCTACATTCAGTTTGTTCTCTATGAAGTAAAGGCTTTCAATAGGTGTAAAGGCCCTTCCTGTCCCATAGACAAACACCCCGCTGAGATCCCACTTTTCGCTCAATTTGTAGGACATTACCAGCGATAGGTCGTGCGTTCGATCATATACCGCGGGATAAGTTCGGCCATCTTCAATTTCATCAAAAGATCGCTCAGTGCGGCTCAGAGTATATCCTATCCAGCCGGTCAGATCTCCCTTGGACTTTTTAAAGAACAATTCCACTCCATAAGCTGCTCCCTTGCCAAATACAAAGTCGTCCTCTACTTCCGTGGATACATTATTCACGTAACTGTCCCGATAGTCTATTTGGTTTTCCAGGTCCTTGTAATACACTTCAACGCTTGACTCGAACATATTGTCCATGAAGTTCCTGAAGAAGCCCAGGGCATATTGTGTGCTTTTCTGTGGCTTGACGATCTCTGAACTCGGAACCCAGACATCCGCTGGCAGAGTGCTCGAAGAATTGGATACCAAGTGTATATATTGATACGCCTGACTAAAATTGGCTTTTATGCTTGTACCCGGCTTGATCGTCAGTTTGGCACCGATACGCGGTTCCCAACCGTCGTAACTGATCACGGATTCCCAGTCTCCAAAATTGTCTCCCGTGATCTTTGAAGTATAAGGTCCAAACTGAGTGAACCTGGAATAACGCAACCCTGCATTGATCTTCAGTCGGTCACCGACCCTGAATTCGTCCTGAAAGTAGGCGCCGCTTTCAATTCCGTATTTGGGTCTGAAGTCTGTTTCAAAATCGGTTTCTCCGTTGGTTGCACTTACAATGTTCGGGGTCATTCTGTGATGAATGGCACTCACTCCGTACTTGATCACGTGATCGGTATTGGGATAGTATTCAAGGTCCAATTTAACGGTCCAGTCTTTAACTCCTGAAAAAGCCTCAAATTCAAATTCTTCCTGGCTCCCTCTGAATGTGAAATCGTACTCGTTGTACATCACCGACAAATTGGAAAAATGCTTTTCACTGAAGAGATGATTCCATCTGAAAGTCGTCGTAGCGTTGCCATAAGGCAGTCTTACACCGAAGTCCCTTTCATTACTGTTGAATTTCAGCACATCACGACCGAAGTAAGCACTGGCATAGATCCTGTCCTTGTCGGAGAAGCTGTAGTTGACCTTGGCATTGAGATCATAGAAATAATAATTGGTTCCCGCAAAGCTGGTCTTATCGATGATCGGTTGTGCCAGGTCCAAAGCGTAGGTCCGCCGAGCACTGATAATGAATGAACTGCGCTCTCTCACAAGAGGTCCTTCGAGTGTCAACCTGCTGGAAATGAGACCAATGCCACCCTGGGCGGCATAATTTTTATCATTACCCTCCTTCATCTGGATGTCGAGCACTGAAGAGACGCGGCCACCGTACTTTGCAGGAGCGCCACCCTTGATAACAGTTGTATTCTTTATGGCATCAGCATTGAATACCGAAAAGAATCCAAGCATATGGCCAGTATTGTAAACGACCGCTTCATCCAGTAAGACCAGGTTCTGGTCTGGTCCCCCACCCCTGACATAAAATCCTGCATTACCCTCTCCCACAGATGAGACACCGGGCAGTAATTGTATGGTCTTCAATACGTCCACCTCGCCGAGTAGAGCCGGCAATCGCTTGATCTGTTCTGTCGACAGATCTACAGTTCCCATTTCCGTGCTTTCCACATTCTTGTCAACTTCTTCCGCCCTGACGATCACCTCCTCGATCTGAACACCCTCACTGAGCTCAAAATTTAGAGAAGTATTCTCTCTTGCATTCATGACAACTTCTGCATTCTGATAACCCAGATAAGTGGCGACCATTGTGTAACTGCCCGTATCTATAGTGAGTGAATAGAAACCATAGGTATTAGAATAGGTGCCTATTGACGGGGCGTCCTTTATATAAACATTGGCGCCTATCAACGTTTCTCCCGAGGATCTATCCTTTACATACCCACTGATGGTTACTCTTTCCTGTGCTGAAAGGGCGAAACCGTACAGACAAAACAGACATGTCAGGATGTTTCTCATAAGAGGATTGACTTTTAGGTGGCGAACAATATTCGCATTTACCATACTTAGACTCTATAATCTGGAAATTGTTGTGAACACAGGTATTTTTTCGATAAACTCTCAGAGTTGGAAGACAACAGCTAAAAAGTCTTATAAGATCAGACAATCAGCATAATGAGGTCAACCTGCTGGACGCAGTGAGGCTCCTTTCTTCCTCAATTTGCTTATTAACCCTTGCGATCCCGCAAAGTGACCCGCACCAACAGCTGCCATCACAGGTTTTGAACCATGAAGATTCATAAAAGCCTCAACCATATGATCGTTCCTGTCATAAATCAGAGTCTTTCGCATTTTTCCAAGTTCCTTTTTTGATATCATATACAGGCGGTGCAGGTCTCCTGAAACAAAGAGGTCAACCAGTCTTAAAGTATGATCACGGAATTTTGAGACGTTCCTCAGAATATCCTTCAGCATTTTCAATTGTCGATCGATATCCAGAGATTGCATGATCTTCTTCTGGTCCTCCACAGTTTCCAGGCCGCCAAGCTCCAGCGCCCTTTCAGCGGCAACTGACCAAAGAGCGACATCAAGCGGGAGGGGGAAGTCTTTACTGAGTACGTTGACTGAAAGCTGATTGATCGTAACTATGGGCTGTAACCGGTCATAGAAGTCCAGGTTGATATTGAATGCCTTTTGAGCGATCATATTCAGTTTCCTGTACTTTTTATCACCCAACAGGATCCTGAGGCTCTCACCTTCAGGCATCATAAAGGCATCTTCCACGTTCATTAACTGCATTTGATTGATGTCCACCTCGCTGCAATACAATTCCACCTTATCCATCAATTCAATGGCTTTATCGAAGTGTACGTATGCACGTCTGTCCTGAACATGCATGGTCGCCACAAGAAAGGATTTGTGGTGTACATCCCGCGTACTCACCTCCAGGATGAGTGGTGATGATTTCACACTAAGTAATTTTAGGAATAGTCGTACGGCAGGACCTTTGAATCCTTGACTGTACTCAATGTCATCAATGTTTTCATCCTTTCTATCTCCTCGATCTGGCTCAAAGTCTTGAAGAGCATCTCCTCATAGGTCGGGATATCCTTACAGACGACCTTCAGAAGGATATCTGCTTCTCCAGTAATGATATAACATTCGATGATCTCCGGGATAGATTCGATCTTCTTGATAAAATTATCCAAAGCCTTATCCATTTGCCAGGCCAGGTTGACAAGTACAAATGTCTTGACATTCAATCCAAGTTTCAAAGCAGAAACGTGTGCGTGATAGCTTTGTATAAGACCCGAAGTTTCCAGTTTTTTTACTCTTTCGAGAGTTGGTGCGGGCGAAAGGCCGATCTTCTTCGACAGATCCAGATTGGTTATCTTGCTGTTCTCCTGTAAGATCTGAAGAATCCTAAGGTCTATTTTATCTAATTTTTCCGTCATGAGTGATTGGTTAAGGTGCTACCCATTTAGCAGAATTTAGAATAATATTTGTTTCAGGGTGCAAATAAACAATTTATTGTGCACACATCCGGTGAGAAACAAGGATAAGTTTCTGTATTCCTATGTTAAGAATTGGTTTAAGGAAAGACTCCAAGCGTTATGTAGTCGCTTGAGATCTTATTGAGTGCCACCACAAAAGCTGCTGTTCGGAGAGTCTTTATTGAGCGTTTTCTTTTCTTAACCTCCCTGAGCTGACGATACGCTTCGATCATTGTTTCTTCCAGGCCAGAACGCACCAGGTCGATCTCATCCGCTCCCTTTGTAAGAAAGTCAAACTCACGATTGGAGATGGTTTTACCTGTAAGTCTCTGAATGAGGTGCACGAGATTGCCATAAGTATTTTGGTCGAATCTCTTCTGTAGTCGGCCGAATCGCATATGGGACAAGTTTTTCAACCACTCAAAATATGATACGGTCACACCACCGGCGTTCAGATACATATCAGGTAAAACTGCAATACCTCGCTTTACCAGAATATCTTCAGCTGCCGATGTAACGGGTCCATTCGCTGCTTCAGCTATGATCTTCGCCTTTATCTTATGAGCATTGTCCAGGGTGATCTGGCCTTCGAGAGCGGCCGGGATCAGAATATCACATTCAAGTTCGAGCGCATCCTCTCTCCTGCTCAGTTTCTTGGTTCCTGGGAAGCCTATGATACTGCCTTTGTCTTTTCTGTATTTGAGAAGGTTGTTGATGTCTATCCCTTTAGGATCATAGATGGACCCCTCAAATTCGGATACTCCAATGATCTTTGCATCGCCTTCCTCCTGAGATATGATACCTGCGTAGGACCCCACATTACCGAGTCCCTGAATTACCATGGTCTTACCGGCGATACCCGGTGTCAATCCGAGTTCCTTGGCATCCTTTTCGTGGCTCAACATTTCTTTCAATCCATAATAGACACCACGTCCTGTGGCCTCCGTTCTTCCACGAATACCATTCTGTGCCACAGGCTTACCGGTCACACAACCGGCGCCATCAAGTTCTCCACCTCTAAATGTCATATAAGTATCAAGTATCCAGGCCATTTCCCGGGGGCCGGTACCATAATCTGGCGCAGGAACATCCACACCAGGACCTATAAAATTCTTTCGGATCAATTCGGTCGTGTATCTCCTGGTTATGGACTGAAGTTCGTCCTCTGTATAATTTCTCGAATCGATCTTCACCCCACCTTTGGCACCTCCGAAAGGCACGTCCACAATGGCACACTTGTATGTCATCAGAGTAGCCAATGCGACAACCTCATCCTGATTGACATGGCTGCTATAACGAATACCACCCTTAGTAGGAAGACGATGATGACTGTGTTGAGCCCGATATGCGGTGACAACCTCGTATCCTTTGCCCACTCTTACGGGAAATCGCATCCGGTACACCGAATTACAGACCTTTATCTGCTCCAGCAGACCAGGATGTATCTTGGTGTAAGCGGCCGCCTTATCAAAATTCGCATTAACACTTTCGAGAAAACTGAGCGCCTTTTGTTTTGGTGACATTATTTGTTGATTTGATCTTCTATCTTTTTGATTCTCTTGTCCACTCTAATCATATAGATGATAATACCTAAAAATGTGACAACAAGGACCGCGACTACAGCGTAAATCTTACCTGTTGATCGCATAAAGTCTTCGGTTCCAGCCATCAAAGCCGTGGAGCAGAGAAGAAATGTGATTGTTAAAAAATATAAATGAAATGCTTTCAACATCTGAGGGCGAATTTGATGCATTTTTTTGTATTTACCATGTGCTCCTACCACTTTTATTTTTCAATTACATAGTTGTGCAACTCCTTCCGGCGTCGAATAATAACTTGCTTTAGATCAGATATCATTAAGAAGATTAATGTTTATTCAAGGTCAAAGTATTTGTCCCTTATTCGTTCTATCCGATAACTCAGATCTGACAACCACAAGCCCAACAGTGTGAATCCTACGATCGCTGGATAAAAGACCATTCTCAGAGTATTGTCCAGGTCCTCACCTCCCAGACCGGGGTTGCCGCCATTGCCAGGATGCAAACTATCTGTCAATCTGGGCACGATGAATAAGAGCGGAATCATGGCGAAATAGGCAAAAATGGCATAGGCGGCCGACGTGGTGGCTTTTTTCTCCCTGTCGGAAATCGATTGTCTGAGTATGACATAACCGATATAGATCAACATCGAGACCGCCGCCATGTTTAGTTTAACATCCGTGGTCCAGAATGTACCCCAGGTAACTTTTGCCCAGATGGACCCCGTAGCAAGGCCCAGCAACCCGAACAGAATACCTGCACTTATCAATGCCTTTGATCTTCGGTCATATCTGATCTCTCTTTTAAACAGATACAGGATAGCATAAATTACGGAAATTAACAGGAGGATGAACATGGCAAACCACAGAGAGACATGATAGAATGTATTCCTTATGGTTTCCACTAGAATATTCCTGTAGGGAAAATAGAAGCCTTCCTTTTGAGAGAGCTTATCAGGACGTATATCTGTCCATGTGGTCGCTGTATTTTTTAGTGTTGAGTCTCTGGTAATGAACACTGCGCTTGGGAACACGGCCGTCCCGTCATAAGTGTTATGAACCAGTAATGTCACATCTTCGATCCTGTCCTCGTCAGGCAGTTTATCAGGTATGGTGAAACTGGCTGTCAGGTTTTGATCGTCCTCGACTGAAACAGAGCTTGCTTTGAGAAAAGCATCACCATCGGTTTTTAACCAAACCAGATTGACAGTGCCGTCCTTCGCATATTGGGTATTGTATCCGGTAATTTTTAGTTGGAGATTCTCTCCCGTTCTGACGCTTGAGGGCTGAGCAGAATGAATACCAGGTCTCAGAGGCACCAACATGCCCACCACGAGAGCATATAGCAAAAGTACTATTGAAAGAAATTTCCACCACTTCATGACCGCCAAATTAATGGGAACAAGATAATACCCAATCCAATTAATAATGCATCTATGCCAATTAGAGATAAATAGTCCTGGATCTGCCCCTGAGATTCATTTGTGAAGCCCATCTCTATTAAAAACAACCGAATCAACAATAGAATAACCGGTATAACCAGAGGGAAGCCGAGCAGCGATGCAAGTATAGAGCCTTTTTCTGCAGCCAGAACGAGTGTTGAAACAAAACAAAAGATAACACTCAGGCTGAACGTACCAAGGACGACTATCAAAAGCACCTGTCCATTCATCACGAGCTGCCAATCAAAGAATATTCCGAACACCAGATATAATATAAGAGCCAGGACAAGAAGCAGGAGAGTATTGAAAACGATCCGTGAAATGAAGATCTCTACCGGTGTGGCAAGCAGGTTATATAGATATTTTTCACGACTACTGCCCGCTCCCTGGTCTCCTACAATAGCACCAACGGCCATAAAAAGCATGACGATCCAATACATGACCGCCCATGTCTCTGCACGCATCCTGTTGAATCCCATAAATAAAACCACAGATATCGACAGAAGAAATAGCAAGACCGTCAGCCATTCTCTGGGCTGCTTCCAATTTCTTGTAAAATCCAGCGTTATTAAATGTAACACCCTCCACATAATATCAGCTCAGATATAAATAAACACCTTATAATTGGGTGTTTACATATTAAATATTTTTTTAATATTTTTGCAATATGAGTTTGTTGGTCACTTATATTACAAGTCTATTCCTCTTTCTGGACCCGGCTTCCAATGAACCCTACTATCACAGCGTTCATGTGAATGATGGTGATGGATGTTGGTCCTTGTTGCGAAGATACGGCCTGGATGACCATAGTTGTAATTTCGATCACTTTTATAGGATCAATGATCTCAAGAAGGAAGATGTGCTGATCAAAGGTAAAAAGTACAAGATCCCGGTTTTGATCTATCGCTACAATGGTAAAAGCATTCGTTCATCCATAGGCAATGATGATTGGGACAAAGCCATCAGAATCAAGGAGTATAATGAAATGCTTCTTAAAAGAGGCCTTCGTCGTACACATTATACCGAAAGTAGGATATTATGGGTCCCCTACAACGAGATACACTGTTCAACGACCGATCAACCCACCGCAGTCAGGACATCTCTAAACTCCGAACCTGCCGAGAGCACACTGTTGAATGAACCATTGTTCGGCGAGAAATATTCAAGCTTTTCAAAGGTGGACAACAGTCTGGATGGTCAGGTATTCTACATTGTCGCCGGACATGGCGGCCCCGATCCCGGTGCCATAGCCCACAATGTAGGAGGAGCCTATAATTTGTGTGAAGATGAATATGCCTATGATGTGTCCCTAAGACTAATGCGACAACTCAGATCGAGAGGTGCGACGGTGCATATGATCATCGAGGATGCCAATGACGGCATACGTGACGATCTTTATCTTGATTGTGACAAGGATGAGCGATGCAATGGAAAATACATTCCCCTGAACCAGCTCGATCGATTGCGTCAGCGTGTCATGGTTATCAATAAACTTCACCGCGACCATATCAAAAAAGGCATCAAAAACCACAAGGTCATATGCATACATGTGGACAGCCGGGCGGCTCAGAGGAGACAGGACGTATTCTTCTATTACTATGGAAAGAGCCACAGTGGTAAGAACCTTGCTTCTAACCTCCATGCCACGTTCAAAGAAAAATACAAGAAATATCAGGCTGACAGGGGATATTATGGGACTCTGGGGCCACGACCTTTATACATGCTGAGAAAAACCAATCCTCCTGCTGTTTATGTCGAACTGGCCAACATCAAGAATGGTCTTGACCGCGAAAGGCTGGTGAGAAAGGAGAACAGAGAGGCACTGGCCCGATGGTTGGCAGAGGGACTCACAAAGTGATCAAAATCGCCTCACTCATACATAAGGTTACATCCACGAAGGTCGGCCGACTGTACACGGCCTTCAACCGAAAACATGGTTTCACCATATACGGAGCCCAGGTCTTGCGTAGCGAGAAAGGCACATGAATGTACATTGGCCATGTCTATAAAGTTCAACTGGAGATTTCGTCCCTCCAGTCGATACCTGAAAGGGTCATCCAGTTCGTTACCGACCACCAGTAATCCTGAAGGGCAGGTGAAGGTTTCCTGTTCGGAATATGCCTGGGAGATCATTTCACACATTCCGTACTCAGAATAGACTCTCACCCGAGGCCACCTTTTCTTCACATTTTGATGGATCTCCATTCTCGATTCTTCCTTCCTACGTCCCTTCATCCCGCCGGTTTCTATAAACGTTAGGTTTTGAAGTTTCTCAAGCCTGGAATTCCTCAAATAGTCCAGTAATCCAAAAGTTACAGTCCACACTATGGTGTTACTCTCATCTCCCTGACGGATCAAGCGGTCAAGTTCGTCTTCAGAATCAACAAAATTGCTGCCCTGGTGACCACTCAATTCCAGGAAGTGGGACATCATCTCAAGCAGGGAAGATTGTGGATTCTCTCTATAGAAGGGCATGAATACCAAATGCCTGAACTTTTGAACCTTATCAAATCTTTCTGTGAAACATTTCTCTGTTCTCTTGTGATACCAGGAAAGGTCAGGAATGAGGTGTCTGCTTCTTGACTGCTGGGAGGTGCCGCTGCTGAGGAAGACTTTTTCAACTGACCAGTTGCCGGAGATCACATCATGATCTTTGAAAGCCTGCACCGGTAGAAATGTGATATCCTCCCATCGCTCTATTTTCAAGGGGCGACCGGCGGTTTTGACAAAAGACCGAAGTACCGGATTATTCTTGACCTGATATTCGTAGAGGGATTTGACCTTTTCAAAATGATCCAGGGAATGAACATCGAGATATTCAGACAGGTTTGGACCGGGTAAAGCTGATCTGGACATCATTTTGATTGTATGATCAATAACTTATTGAAGATAATTCCGTTCTTTGATTAAATGCTAAGGTACAAACATGTGATGTTGATATCATTGGGTCTGATGGCAGGATGCATCACGCCTCCCGACTATCCCGATGAGCCGGTTCTGACATATGAGGGTATGTCCAAATCACGGATGAACCAGGGAGATTTCAACACGGACAGCGTTTTTATATTTTTAAGTTTCACCGACGGAGATGGTGATATTGGAAGGGCGCTTGGTGACACCGCAAAAGATATAACTGTCATTGACACGCGCACAGGTCTCGTGCAGGAAAGATTCAGAATACCTGAGGTGCCAGAAGAAGGAACGGGCAATGGCATAGATGGCAATCTCACGATCCGCATGTTTAATACCTGTTGTTTGTATGATAATGGATTTCCACCGTGTTCCAGAAACCCTGATCAACTGACAGACACACTAAGCTTCAAGATTTATATCAAAGACCGCAGCGGTAATGAAAGCAACAGGATAACCACCGACGCACTTGTACTGGATTGTATCTAGGGTTTTCTTTTCTAGACCTTATCCCTAACCTTGTCTATCTCAGCCTTGGCACTTCCTACAGAGATTTCGTCTCCCGCTATGATCACAGGACGTTTCAGAAAAGTATATTCATCAAGTATCAACTGGCGATAATCCTTCTCTGACAACTCCTTGTCCTTCAAGCCCATGGTACGATATTTGACCGATCGACGACTGAACAATTTCTCATAAGAACCTGCCATAGATTTCATTTTATCGAGTTGGCTGGCCGTTATAGGGTCTTTCTTTATGTCCTGCATTTCCACATCCTTACCGGGGTCGAGTTCCTTGATTATACGCTTGCAGGTCGCACATGTTCCTAGATAATAGATCTTCTTCACTGTTTTGGTTTTTATATTTATCTCCAATTATGGAAAATATTCAACCCTCCGAACTCATTCTCAATCCAGATGGCAGCATTTATCACCTTGGTCTTCTACCCGAAGATATCAGTGATACCATTATAACAGTGGGTGATCCCAAAAGGGTTGAGATGATCAGCCGGAATTTTGATTCTATTGATATCAAAAAGGTCAAGAGGGAATTCATTACACACACAGGCAACCTTAACGATAAGCGTATTACCGTTATAAGTACAGGCATCGGAACGGATAACATCGATATCGTGATCAACGAATTGGATGCGCTGGTAAATATCGATCTGCAGAGTGGACATATCAAGGATGATCAAAGCAGCCTGGAACTTATTCGCCTGGGAACGTCCGGCGGCATCAGGAAGGATATCAAAACAGACTCTGTCGTGATCAGCCGTTATGCCTTGGGATTTGATGGCCTCATACACGCCTACCAGCACAATATAGATCAGGATCTGTCCAGTGCCTTTTTGGACTTTTGTGAAAACCGGATAGAGTTATACACACGGCCTTACAGTGCCTCCGCCTCATTGGACCTCGATCATGATGATTGGAAAGAGGGTATCACATTGTCCTGCCCAGGTTTTTACGCCCCCCAATATAGAAGCCTGAGAGCTTCGAGCATAACTCCCGATTTTCTCAAACAGGTTCAGAACTTTGAATTTAGATCTTTACATCTTTCCAATATGGAAATGGAATCGTCCGGTCTGTTCGGCCTGGCTAATATACTCGGACACAGGGCGACATCCGTGAGTGCCATCCTTGCAAATCGCATAACAGGAAAATTCTCTTCTGACCCCAGGAAAGCTGTAGAAAAATTGATCGATCAGGTCTTGGAAAAGATTGCATAGGTACACCCATCATAAACTCTACACTCTACACTCTACACAAAAAGACAACTATTGGTTCTTACGATGGTCAGCGAGAAATTTCTCCAGACCAATGTCCGTGAGAGGATGTTTCAGCAAACCGAGAATGGCATCAAGTGGACAGGTACAAACATCTGCACCTGCTTTTGCAGCGTCAACGATATGCCTTGAGCTTCTTATCGAGGCAGCCAGGATCTCTGTCTCAAATCCCTGGATCGCATAAATCTCGGCGATCTCCTCTACCAGCTGCATGCCATTCCAATTGATGTCATCGATCCTGCCAATGAATGGAGAGAGATAGGTGGCGCCCGCCTTGGCTGCAAGTATCGCCTGACCACCGCTAAAAACAAGGGTACAATTAGTTCGTATGCCGTTATCGCTGAAGTAAGCAAGCGCCTTGACTCCGTCTTTGATCATCGGTACCTTAACCACGATGTTATCCGCTATTTTCGCCAGGGACTCACCTTCTTTTACAATACCTTCATAATCAGTAGCGATCACTTCGGCGCTGACATCTCCCGGCACGAGTTCACAGATGGTTTTATAGTGATTGCGAATGTTGTCCTCACCCTTTATGCCTTCCTTAGCCATCAAACTGGGGTTGGTTGTGACTCCATCAAGAATTCCAAGATCCCGGGCCTCCTTGATCTGTTCGAGGTTGGCAGTGTCGATAAAAAATTTCATTGTAATGGTATTGTAAGAGGAAGTTTAAAAAATGGTGAGAAGCCATATCGCACCGCTACGACCTCCTACCCTTGCTGCATTTCTGCCCTGGGGGAATTCGGAGGGAGCTGGTCGTATGACTCTCACCGGGGAGCAAATGTACTATCTTCCCCATGATATCGCAAGTGATATTTGAACCAGGAAGTATGAATGTCTCCGGAAAAGATATTTGTGCTCCTCAACTCCAAATTCTCACCGTTGCATCTTACTCCATAAAGGATCATTGGGAAAGGGTGCCTCAACATGTAGTTCTGTCTTT
>JAWVZH010000010.1:0-33288 GCA_033722295.1 Saprospiraceae bacterium | reverse complement strand
TGTTTACAATCTTATTGAATTTGTCTGGGTCCAGCCACCAAATCTTATTTTCCGGAAGGTTGTTTTTAATTTCCATCCTGATACCACGCATGTCGGCATAAGATTCATAAGCGGAAAAGAGTCTTTGAACCTGCCGATGAAGAAGCACTTCGGCATTTTTCAATTCCAGCATTCCTTCTTCCAGTTTCGAAAGGTCAAGCACCTCATCGATCAGCTTCGACATGCGCCCGGCATTGTCATAGGCGAGCTGCAGATCGCGTTTCACAACGCGATTACGAACATCTTCCATGGCTCTTGCAAGGGGACCCATAATCAAGGTAAGGGGCGTGCGAAACTCATGAGATATATTTGCAAAAAAACGGGCTTTTTTTTGGTCAAGCTCACGCAGCCGTTCATTGAGCTGCATTTTTTGTCGCAGGATCCTCCATATGAGGAACAGGAGTAACAGCATTAATATTCCTCCCGCAACAGCCAGTGCTATCTGAAGTCGCAGTCGCATGATCCTGTCCTCCCGCAACTTCAACTCCAGAGATTGGTTTTCCAATTGGGTTTCCCGCTCCCGGGCTCTGTACTTCTGCTCCATACTTACCAGAGCTCGTTGGTGCTCCACGCGACTCACTGTATCTTTGAGGTCCATAAGGCGCCTGGAATATTCCAACGCTTTTTGGTAATCTCCTTTTAGCCGGTAAACTTCCACCAATACCTTCAAAGCTCGCTGCTGACTACTGTATTCCTGTGTATTGTCCAAGACCTCCAAAGCCTCCTGGCTGAATAGCAGTGCGCGATCCAGTTCGTTCAATTCCCAATATGCATGAGCCACCAACGCATAGTCGCCGCAAGCTAGTCCATCATGGCCCAGATCAAGACAAATTTTTTCAGCCTCCTCCATATAGCTCAGACCCTCCCTGTACTTCTTTTGCCTGAGTAAATTCTCCCCCAGGCCGGTATATAGGGTAGCCAGATAATCCGAAGATCTATTTTCCAGGAAATAGGGAAGGGCTTTCTTGAAGTGCGCGATACCCGAGTCGGCCATTTGCAATGTAGTGTACTCCAGACCGATGTTGTAATGCGCCATGGCTTTTGCTCTACTGTCCTGAGCTTGCCTCGCTATATCAAGATTATGTTGAAAGTATTTTATGGCCAGGTGGTTATGTCCCACCTCACTGTACATTATTCCCATCGCATTATTCAACTGTATCTTTTGACCGATATCGTCAGAACTAAGGTGGGAGTAGGCCGAATCATAGTGAATCAATGCCTGGTCCAAAGGCCCTGTATTACTGTAACATAGGATCAGATTGTAGTGCAGCTGAAACCAGAGATCATCAGTGCCGGCATTTCGGGTTCTTAGCATTTGTTCCACCTCAAGATATTGTTGAACTGCCTCCCTGAATCGACCTTCCAGTTCCTGTACCCGCCCCATTGCCATGCCTGCGCGAGCCATCCACAGGGGAACGTCTGACTGGATAGCCCACTTTTGTGCCAGCTGTGCATAGTGCCTGGCCGAGTCGATATGCAGATCGCGAAAGGCTTCCATTAGATGCAGGGCGATTTCAGCCTGTCTGTCTGGTAGGTTCTCCATCTGCAACATCACTCGCAGCCGGGTAATTTCATTCTCCTGAGCCGACATTGAACCCGGAAGGAAAGAAGAAAGCAGCAATATGAGCATCACCTTTATCACTGAGTAAGGATTTTACCTGTTAAACTCATATAATCCATTGAATATCAGACAAATGGCGAAAATGTGCAATTATTAGGCGAAAAAGTGCAAAAGGTCCGTGGCTAGTTTTGGCAACTTGAAGATCGAAACATTGCTCATTAATTAATTCAAGCATTAATCATGAAACGGACCATGTTATTATCATTTGTTTTATTGTCCTTCCAATTTCTCATTGCTCAAAGCGTGAATCCCACGGTCATAGGATCCGCTGGAGGCGAGCATCACGATCCGGAATTGGGGAGCCTTGCCTGGACAGTAGGAGAACTTGATCCGGTAGTAGCCATAAATCAGTTGCCTCCTCAAGTAATTCTGGAATTGGGTTTCCACCACCATTACAGTGACCCCGTCACAGCCATTACTAAACAGATAGATGATTTGGAACTACAATTATATCCGAATCCCACCCATCGGTTTCTGAATATCGAGAGCGACCGGTCGCTGCAACACCGATGTAGCCTTTACAGCATATCAGGTCAGCGGCTGCGCACTTTCGTTTTTACTAATCGTTACCGACTCAACTTGCAGGAATTTCCACCTGGTGCCTACCTGCTGAAAGTCATACAGGGAGATAAGCTCCAGACCTTTCAAATCATAAAAACGGGAACAAAATAACCTCTTCGAACGCCACTTTCATTCACATTCAAAATTCATTGTCATGAAAAAGTTTATTCTCTCATTATCCATCATACTCCTCGCTGTGAGCCTTGGCTTCAGCCAATCGCCTTATGCCTTTAAATTCCAGGGACTTGCCCGTGATTCCGACGGCAAGCCCATGATAGAGGAATTCCTGCAGATCCGCCTTTCCATACTCCGAGACGATCCTGTCAGCGGCTCGATAGTCTACGAGGAGACACATGATATACAGACATCATCTCATGGCTTGTTTTCCGTGTCGGTAGGTGAAGGCAGTTCGAGTCAACTCCTTGAGGATGTCGACTGGGGCAGCCATCTCCACCACCTGCAAGTGGAATTGAAACGCCCACAGGATCCTGACTTTACAGATATGGGCACACATCAGCTCCAATCGGTGCCTTATGCCCTGCATGCTGCAAGCGCTGACGATGTAGATGATGCCGATGCAGACTCTCTGAATGAGATCCAGCATTTGCAGACAAAGGCATTCGGGAACACTCTCGGGTACCCAGACAGTGTGCAGGTAGTACTGAGTAAAAGCACCGATACCTTCACGCTGGTCGACATCAATCCGTTCAATGAACTTCAGGAACTGGAGGTGGGCTCTATAACCATTGTGCCTACTACTGTCTCTACGAAGGCAGAGATAGGCCTCAAACTCAGTCAAAGTGGTGCTCCGGAAATTGTAGTGGATGCTGAATGGGGTAATGAATTCCAGGATGTAAAGGTTGCTCCGGCTGCATGGCCGGACTCCTGGATACAGCTTTGGAATCCCGATAATAAAAAGCATGACCAGGCACTTATCACCGATACCGATCCTGCAAATGAACTGCAGATGCTCGACCTGTTGCAAATCATGCTGCCCGGAGGACTGGCGGATCACGAATTACAGTTGTTAGAACAAACTGCGAACAATCCTCCTATGTATAAAGTAACAAATGCTATACTTCTACCCGATTCCGATCCGAAAAACGAATTACAGCAACTGAAGATTGACACCCCTCCAACCAATCCCTGGGCTACCGAACTCAGTCTGCTGCAACCCGTTATCGTTACTCCCCCCGGTGGGAATCCCATGCTAAAGTGGGTGCCATTCATGAGTCCGGTACTCATCAATGATACCGATCCTGCCAATGAGCTGCAGGAAATGGAATTAAAAACCATAAAGGATCCAGTTACAGAATGTCCTGAAACGAGCCTTCGTCTCAGCAATAAGGTGCTATCAACGAATGGAAATATCTCGCTGCAGGTGCAAGATGAGGTAGTTCTTCCGGATGCTGATCCCGAGAATGAATTACAACGTCTGGAAATTGAGGTAGAAGAGGGCCCTTGTGGCGCGCGGTACGATCTGAATATTCTGCACCAACAAAAAGACACCAGCGGTTTTCTGCAATGGGAAGTGTATAACAGCATTGAATTGCCCGATGGTGATTCGACCAATGAGTTGCAGGTGTTAGAGCTGGAAAGTCTTGGCGACGATTTCGGTACCCACATTTTGCATTTGGGACACATAGTGTGTGATAGCTTTGGATTTCCACAAACTGTAACTGATGACCAAGTATTGCTCTTTGATCTTGACCCTCTCAATGAGTTGCAGCGATTGAGCAAGAACGGTAGCACGATAGACTTATCCGAAGAAGGAGGTTCTATTACCTTGAACGACGATGATCCCACTAATGAGTTACAAGAATTAATATTCGATCCGAACTCAGATGTATTAAGTATTACCAAGGGAAATGAAGTAGATCTTTCTCCGTTTGTGAGTCCGTGGGTAGAGGACGTTTTGAATAATTTAGTAGAATATGCTGGGACAGCTGTTTCCGATGCCTATGAAACGATCAAGGGAGGAGTTGTCATCGATGATACCGGCATCAGCCGTCATGATACTTTGACCGGGATTAACGTTTCAAACATTTGTATGGAACGCTCTGGTGGTACGGTCTATGGGAAGTTTGAGGTGCTCAATAACGGCATTACCGTCGCAGAGCTGCGCTCCTGTCCCCATCAGTCTGCTGTACTCGACGGCCTGGGTCCCAATGGCTTTTACAATACCTTGCTTTCCCACCTCGACGGTTACCCTAACCACGGTCTGATAGGCGTAGTGGATGCTTTTAATGTGATGCGAGCGGGCAGCATGATCGATGAATTCGGCAACGGGGTCGTATTCGGTGACATTAAGAATTTCCGCATGCCGCATCCTGACCGACCTGGCAAGGAGATCTGGTACGCCAGTCTGGAAGCACCGGAGGCCGCAGCCTATGAGAGAGGTGTGGGGCAACTTCATGATGGGAAAGCCTTCATCGAGCTGTCAGAACACTTTATAGCGGTAACCAATACCTCCACCATGACTGTCAGTCTAACGCCGCATTCAGCCGACACCTATGGACTGGCTGTAGTTGAAAAGACGCCTACCGGTTTCAAGGTGAAGGAACTGGCCAAGGGAAGTGGTTCCTTTGGTTTTGACTGGGAGGTCAAATGCGTACGAAAAGGGTTCGAAAATTACGAACCTGTTCGGGATGAAGAGGTGTTCTTTGAGAAAAGAAGAACGGAATGAATTCATGAGAAGCCGCTGATTTGCAACGTCGAATCGGCGGCTTTTTACCTGGTCAATAGCCACCTCTAAATTACTCTCTGCGATCTCCTAAGCACTGAATGCGAAGGAGATCTTCGTTCTACTTCAGGACGAGCAGCCACAGCGTCCACCGAAGCCAATAGGCGTAGGTGGAGAGGCAAGTGGCCATCAAGTCCCGTATGGACGACCTAAACTCCTAACCTAAAACCCTCAACCAATTCCATATACAATACCCCATACCCCATACACCATTTATTTACCTTTACCCCCTCAATCAATCTAATCCGATGAAAAAAACAATCTTGTTCTTTTGTTTAACCATGGCGGCTGCGATCGCTATCGGTCAAAAAGACTCTTCCGTCAACATCGAAACCATCGTCGTTGAGGCCAATCGCCTGGACCAGGACCTGCGACAATCCGGGCGTAGTATTACTGTGATACCCGGCAAAGAGATCCTGAGGTCGGGAGCCCGCAGTATCGATGAAGCTTTACAACTTTTGGCAGGGGTGGAGGTACAGACCCGGGGGGTCTACGGTACGCAGGGAGACATCAGCATGAGAGGCAGTACGTTCAATCAGGTCAAGGTTTTGATCGATGGTCAACCTATTAACGATCCGTTGACAGGACATTTCAACAGTAATATCCCCATCAATATGATCGATGTGGAGCAAATAGAAGTATTGAGAGGACCTTCAGCCGCGATTTATGGATCTGATGCAGTAGGAGGTGTGATCAACATCGTTTCCAGATCGGTTGACCAGGCCAACCCCGGCCTGAGGTTGGCAGCCAAGTATGACTTTGGAGGTTATGACCTTAGAAATTTTGGCATTGACGGTGAAGTAGGCTTTTCCGATTGGAGGATGGGCGTGAGTTATTCATCGGCGAGAGCGGATGGCCCCGATCATGAAATGGATACACTTTCCCGTTATTTTGATAATTCTACGATCAATGGGTTCATAAAGTACAGTAAAGGCGCATTCAGGGCCCACGCGAGAGTCGCACATGACGACAGGGATTTTGATGCGCGGTACTATTACACCCGCAGTACATTCGACCGTTCTAGGGAAAGAGTGAAGCGGCTATGGTTGCAGTTCGGATCAGAATACGAGATCAGTGAATCCCACACTCTACATCTCAATTACAGCCGTATGGATACGGATGATGAATTCCTGTTCAATCCCGCCTTCTCTGCCAATGAACATAATACCATTTCTAACGATGCCCGTCTGGAATGGAAAAGTACCTGGAACAAAAAGCTCAAATCTAACATCGGAGCTACAGGAACGTTCCGTGAGATCACCAGTAATGACAGGGGAGACCACGAGCAATCCTTCCTTGGCCTCATTGCACTTGCTGAATATAAACCTGATGCGGAATGGACGCTGACACCGGCCGTTCGACTGGATTATTCCGAGATATACGATGTTGAGGTAAATCCACAACTGGCGATAAAATATCAAAAGGGCAACTGGATTCTCCGAGGATTCACCGGACGTTCGATCCGGGCGGCAGATTTTACAGAGTTGTACGTTAATTTTGGGCGAACGGATACCCTGGCACCCGGACGAAATCTGGGCAACGGTACTTTACAGCCTGAAAAGGCATGGAGCTATGAAGTGGGGGCGGATTACCGGCCTATCCGTGATCTGAAAATATCGACTACTGCTTTTTTACGTAACAGTGAAGACCTGATAGATTATGTTGAGACACCGGGAGATGAGATCCCGGAAACACGCTTGATCGACCCCGGAGCCAAATATTTTTATACTCAGAATATTGGCGAATTGCAGACAATAGGTGTGGAAGCCCAGGTGGCCTATCGTCAGAAGATCAATGACAAATGGAGCTGGCGGGGAAGGCTGAATTACACCTGGATCGAAACAACAGGTAGCGAAGGTGAGGTTACCAAGTATCTGTCCAATCACGCCAGCCACCTCATGTCATGGAATCTGGGTTTGCATCGTAAAAACATCGGTCTTGAGTTGTATGGATTGTACAAACAGCGCAATCAGGACGTCGCCGAAGCCATAGACGCCGAACTTCAGCCGGATTATCATGTCTTACATACGAGACTGACTGTTGGGATACTGGGTCAATTACTGACCTTTCATACCCAGGTGCATAATATTCTTGATACGGAATATTCGGATATACTCGGTGCAGAATTACCGGGTAGATGGTGGTCATTTGGCGTGCGCTTCAACTGGAAATAAAGATTTATATGGATTATTTTAAGGAATCACTTCACCTTCATAAAGCCCTAAAGGGCAAGATTCGTGTTCAGGCCAAGATGGATGTAAGATCCAAGGAAGATCTTTCTCTGGTCTATTCACCAGGTGTTGCAGAGCCCTGCCGCGCTATTGCTGACGATCCAGAGAAGGTCTATGATTACACGATAAAATCCAATACCGTGGCGATCGTTACTGACGGCTCTGCCGTGCTGGGACTGGGAAATATCGGTGCTGCGGCTTCAATACCTGTAATGGAGGGTAAGGCTATGCTATTCAAGAGATTCGCAGGAATCGATGCCTTTCCCATATGTATCGACAGCCAGGACCCGGAAGAGGTAATAAAGACCGTCAAATTGATAGCTCCGGTATTCGGAGGGATTAATCTCGAAGACATTGCTGCGCCCAAGAGCTTTGTGATAGAAAGAGCCTTACAGGACATTGGTATACCGGTCTTTCATGATGATCAGCACGGTACGGCGATCGTCGTGGCCGCGGCTCTGGTTAATGCTGTCAAAGTAGTGGGAAAGCCCCTTTCTGAATTAAAAATTGTCATTAACGGTGCAGGAGCGGCAGGTGTGGCCATTGCAAGATTGCTTAAATGCAAAGACAATGAAGAGGATGATCAGTGTGTGCCCGTCAAAGAAGTTGTCGTATGCGACAGTAAAGGCATTATTTCCAAAGAGCGAGATGATCTGAATGAAGAAAAACAAGAACTCCTTGAATTTACCAATACTTACAATCGCTCAGGCGACCTCAAGAATGCTATCAGGGAAGCAGATGTTTTCATAGGTGTAAGTATAGGCAATCTACTGACCAAAGAGGATGTTAGGACCATGGCTGAGGATCCCATTATTCTGGCTCTCGCCAACCCAGATCCCGAGATAATGCCAGATGAAGCTTTGGCGGGAGGCGCTGCGATAATCGGTACCGGCCGGAGTGATCTGCCTAATCAGGTCAATAATGTCCTGGGTTTTCCAGGTATATTCCGTGGTGCTCTTGATGCTCGCGCTAAAACCATCTCTCCGGCTATGAAACTGGCGGCGGTCCACGCTATCGCTGACTGCGTCAGAAATCCAACTAAAGATCATATCATTCCGGCTACGTTGAAAGAGGAAGTCGCATGGAAGGTGGCAGCGGCAGTAAAGAAGGCAGCGAAGAAGGCACGATAGCCATTTAGCTGGACCAATACTTGTCAGATGATCTGATAGTTAAGGATTTTCAAACGAATACTCAGTATCCGATTGATATTATGTCCCTTTCAGTTTGCTTAAGGCCAGCGCAATGACCAGTAGTAAGGTACCCTCCCTTTTGTGTGCACACTTTCCCTAAACTCTTCGGACTGTTTTTTATTCAGCAATTTCACCTCGCCCAGGTTACGCATCAATTCAATAAAGAGATCCTCTTTCCTGTCATATTGATCGCGATGGTTGTAAAGGATTAGAAAAACGATGTTAAAGGAGGCTTTTTCATCCCTTGTTGTATAGAACGGATTTGCCTGGGTGAAAGGGGAACATAATTACCCGATCACACGGACCGGCAATGTCAGACCGGCCTCTGATAGAAGGATTACTTAAACGTCATAGTCAGTCCAAAGCCATTACCTGTGAGGCCTATTCCCAAATCTGATTCCGATCTTTGTTTTGGAACGGATGATAATGATGAGTTGTACAGTTCGACTGCTCTGAGAGCACGCTTATTCTCGCTTTTGGAAAAAGGGATCGAGACGCCGACCAGTCCGGCACCAACAAGGACCAGCGTCCAATTCACTTCTCTTCCACGCAAAGCATCTGCACCGGTCCAACCGAGAAGTGCACCGCCAGAAAATCCGAAAATGTTGGCATAAAAGCGATCGGACTGGGCACGTCTTATCACTTGGTATATGTCATCGTAGGGTTCCATTTTTTTAACCAGATCGTTCATTGACATTTTTCTTCCATCCTGAATGAAACAATTGTCCCCTAACACTTTTATCACTGTAATTTCTTGCGAATGGCATATTGTGATACTTGTCATGGCCAACAGCATTGTCATAATAAGTCTTCTCATTTAATTGGAATTATTAATTGTTTGATCTCATTTCTTCAGGTCAACTTTTATATCTGGTACTCCGACGATCTCATGAGTGGCTGAAGCAAGCTCGACTTTGCCGTTCGTTTGCTCAATGGCGCTATGTATATCCCTGAAAAGCCGGTCTTTGGTAGACCTCCGCATCTTGTAATCTACAACGAATCGCAAATTGAACTCGATCCAGTTGTCTGTGAGCTCGACGGTAAGAGTTGGTTCGACATTGGCATTTTCGATAAGATATTTTTTGACCATGGTCTTCCAATGCTCTCTGGCAAAAGTGGCATACTCGTCAAGCATATTATGCGCTGCATCAATAATGATTTTATTGGCCAGTTGAATGTCCGAACCATATCTAACCGGAATGCGGATCACATCCCAAACAAAGGGGAAGTCCGTTGAATAATTGCGGACGGTACCTTTAAAAACAAAGGCATTGCTCACCTGCACGATCCTTCCACTGTAGTTGTCGCTGTTGGTCCATTCTCCGATCTCCATGAGTGTGGTCTTGGTAAGACCGATGTCGATGACATCTCCTTTTACGTTATTGATCTCTATGCGGTCCCCGGTATTGTAAGTCTTTGTAGTGAAGATCGCCACCCAGCCCGCGATACTCAATATCACCTCCTGAAGAGCGAAGGCCAGACCGGCACTGAAGAGACCGATGGCGATAGTGAAGTACTGGACCTTTCCCGTGAATGAGACGACGGCGAGGACAAGGATGAGTGCGTAACCTGTCAGTCGGGTGACCTTCCTCGCCCGGTAGCGAGTCATATTGTCCTCGATGGTCCTGTTGATACCTTTTCGGATCAACCATGTGATAAAGAGAATGAAAAAGGTCCAGATCAGAAATTGCGCAAGTTGGATAAGGACATCGCTCGATTCCAGTCCTTTGAATGCTCGTATTAGTTGATCTAGTTCCGCCATATTCTTATAGTGAACATTATTCTGGGTTTTGTTCTAATGCAGCTCGAATATTTTTTCATCCTTTATTGGATTGTCCGACTCAAGCCGTCACCAGATGTCAATTTCAATATATTCTTCAGAATGCCTTAATCTCTCTTTTATAAGTTAAAAATAAGAAGGAAAAGATGTTTATAAACCTTAGGCAATTTAATTATAGAAAGCTCCTTATCCTCTGAGCACGATGTAGTCACATTGCGGTCAAAATACTCGAGAAGTTCTTTTTTCTCCTATCGAGCAAAAAGTGCTATGTCAAAAATTAACTTTTCCCCCTTTTACGAGCAGCCAGACCGCCAGGGACATCTCTCCAATGATGCTCGGTATGGCGACAAGTGCCAGGAACAGCGAGGCATAGGCATCATAATTTGGAAGCATAAAATGAGCGACCGTATCCACCATGTACATGACGCCCGCAATAGCCAAAAAAACTGCGATCAAGACCGGCCTTCCTATTATCTTTCCAAGCAGGATGAGATGAATTCCAAAGAAAAAAAGACCAATAAGCCAGATTGTATTGAAAATATCTACCTGGCTGAGTATCTCTACACTCGTTTCGGATGCAAGAGCAACCGGAAGAGCAAAAATGGCAACTCCCATAATAGCCGCATGCATCATCCTGAAGTAAGTGCTTAATGCAGACAAATAGTGTTTCTTGAATAGTTCATACAGCGCCCAGGCCACAACCACGTCAAATACCACGGTTATGAGAAACGCTATAATTCCGAAACTGGCGACGACATAATTTTCCTGAACAGTGTATAAAGGATCAGCAAGAATAGATTCAAGAACAAAAAAATTGGCAAAAATAGCAGCGAAGAAAATGATGATATAGCTCACACCGGCAGTTACTGCGAGGCTTCTTTGATTCATGGCCCGGACTATTTGATATATTAATCCATTATTCTCCTAAAATTACTGCTTTGTAGGTCAGTATCTCGCCGTTTTGATAAAAAATTAGCGAATAGAATCCCGGAGGGAGGTCTACTATGTATGTGGCCATCTTTTCATTGACATCACTTTCCAGAACATCCACTACAATTCCGCGGATATCAATCACTTTGATCATTTGATAATCAACATCCGACTTTATTTTCAATATGCCATTGGAAGGATTTGGTAAGACGGAAATAGTCTTGTTCGCATTAGTATTATAGTGACTTGTTTTTAATCCAGGGCATTTTATACAGGTTTCTCCAGGATTATAGGGTTGAAGATAACACTTAGACCAGGTGAGATAAACCCTCAAAGGCGCGATTAACCCTGAGTTGCAACCACTTCCCTCTTTTATGATAATGCGATCCTGACGATTGAAGGTGGTATTATTACTTGCAGTCAAGATGCGCTTTCCATTTTGAATTTCATCCTTAAGAATTATCGTCATTGGGTAGAAGCGATGAAAGGATGTGTCCCCATTCGAAACAGTGAAACTTTCAAGTTCACCATGGAATATAGTGTCCCCGGTGCCTGCATTAAAATCATACAGTAAATATTCTGAATCCTCCTTTAATGAGCTAAAAACATTCTGATAGGAACGATATTCTCTGTACTTCTCGAAATGCCGGAAGTAAACATATTTGTCCTTTTCTCTAAGCCCGCCAAGCAAATACTCGCCGGGATATTCGGGTGAAGAATAAATGGATTTACCATTGTGATCAGGGTGGGAGTTACACAGATTGCGTATGGCCACTATTCTATATACGGTATCGTTTATTGTCGTGTCGTGTTTGGTGTAAATTTCCCAATACTCAAAGGAGTCTCCGGGGCCCAATCTGGGTATGACTTCTGTCATTCCCCATTTGACACTGTCCATCTCAAATGGTGTATAGGATTGCGAGCTTAGGGGCTCCAAGAAAGAAAGTGTGGTGAAGAAGACTATGTTATAAAGAATAAACCGCTTCATTTAATCGATACTTACAATTTTATTACTCAAAATAAGACTGATCTCCTTTGATTACTCTATTGAGAATACAACATTTCCATTTATGCTGCTACAATGAACCCAGATTCTCATCTTCTGCTATCAGTGATTATCCGACCGCTCAACGGATCTGACAGCTCAAAACCGTAAGATCCAAATGTGAGTGTTCATTATGCATAATTCATTAAATTAATATACTTCAAGGCATCCTCCGGACCATCTTAGTTGCAAGAAAGACATGGAGTTTCAACATTCTTTCCGAATATTTGTATTCTCTATTAGTTTAATGCACAAAGAAAATTCTGCTAATCATGCCGTCTAGAATACTTTACTCTCTCATATTATGTTTAGGTGTTGTTGTATTAACAGCACAGTCCACATGGATCGGCCTTTCCGACGAGCCTGTTTCATTCGAGCGGTTCTTCTCTGAAAGGCAAACGGATCTGGACCTTCCTGATGGGAGCAAGATCTCTCCTTTGAAATCATGGTCCGATCAGATCGGAATGAGGCACACCAGGAGTCAACAAGTTCATGAAGGTATTCCTGTGGAAGGTGCGATACTTTTAGTTCACGGAGATGATCATGGTGTTAATCATTCTAATGGACTCATCGTCAGGGGAAAATTCCCGGCGACATCTCCTTCTATAAGTCGTAATATGGCTTTCCGGTTGATGAGAGACTATTATGCCTCATATGAATTGTACTTCGAGGATGATGGACTGGAAGCCTGGATCAAAGAGATTGAAGGTGACCCTAATGCGACTTTCAAGCCCAGAGGTAAATTGGTATATGCCGATGAGAGGTATCGCAATCAGGCAAAACATTACAGACTTTATTGGAAGTTTGAAGTCTACGTCAAGAAGCCTATTGACCGGGAATGGATATATATAGATGCTCAGACAGGGCAGGTTGGGTTCGTTCAACAAGGCACTACAAGCGGGTGTGCTAAACATGACCATGGACACCATGCTGCCATGGAATGTGACATGCTGTCAGGAGGACCGAGTCTGGGTCGGGGGATCACACGTTATATCGGAGAAGTGGAGATTGTCACCGACTCTATTGCAGATTCACTCTATATATTGAATGACGAGACGAGAGGCCAGGGTGTCCGCACATATAACGCTCTGGAAAAGACAGATCCTGATGAAGCCGTGGATTTTGAGGATGATGATAACTATTGGAATATGGTGAATGCGGACAGGGATGAGGCGGCAATAGATGCGCATCATGGTGCTCAAATGACCTATGATTATTGGTGGGAGTCATTCAACTGGTCCAGCTTTGATGGAAATGGTTCGCCTATGCTGTGTTATGTTCATTGGGACGTGGGCTGGTTCAATGCTTCCTGGAACGGTCGGTTTTCGAGATATGGTGATGGTCGCGGGGACCCCTTGACATACATAGATATTGTCGCTCACGAATTTGCGCATGGTTTGACAGGAACGACATCGGGTCTCATATATGCCAATGAGAGTGGCGCTTTGAATGAATCTTTCAGTGATATTTTCGGCACTGCAGTTGAGCATTTTGCGCTCGGGGATGATTTTCAGTGGTTCATCGGTATACCTAATGATCCGTTTAGAAGTATGGCCAGGCCCGGAATGTTCGGTGATCCAGATACCTATTTGGGAGATAACTGGTTTACCGGATCTTCAGACAATGGAGGCGTGCATTCCAATTCCGGTGTACAGAACTTTTGGTATTATCTTTTGGTCAATGGAGAAGAAGGAACCAACGATTTCGGATATGAATATGAAGTCGACAGTCTGGGGTGGGAGAAGGCCTCAGCCATCGCCTTCAGGAATCTAACAACCTACTTGACGCCTTCCTCCAATTATTATGATGCAAGACTGGGTTCATTGCAAGCTGCTGCTGATCTCTACGGCGTGTGTTCACCTGAGGTATTAGCAGTTTCACAAGCGTGGGCCGCAGTTGGACTGGGTACGGCCGAGCCTACACGTGATATTCAATTGATGGAGGTTACCAAACTGGAAAGCTCGTGCGACCTGAGTGAAAACGAAGAGGTAGGGCTTCGGCTCAGATTCAATCCGTCAGGCTGTAATTATGTTCTCGATTCTGGTTCTACGATAACTTTAGGATATCGCGTCAATGGTGAAAATGAGATCAATGAGACCCTTGTCCTCGATCGAAACCTGACCGAAGGAGAGGAAATAGAGTATACATTTCAAAAGAAGGCAGATGTTTCAGGTTCCGGAGCCTACTCTTTCGACTATTGGATATATCACGAAGATGATGCGTATCAATCCAACGATACTATTTTTGATCAGACTGTATTGAAACCACTTACATTGGATAATAATGCTTCGGTTATATTCAGAAATTTCACAGCAAGCCGTGATTCTTTTTTCTTCAGAGAAGCAAGTGAGGCAGAAGCTGCATTGAATGTTGATGGAACCCACCCTCGTCCAGGACTTATCGCGGTTCAAATGACCGGAAAGGAGGATAGGCCCAGAAGATTGGATATACCCGAAAATGAGGAGGATAACTTTACGATGAACCCAGAATTTGTATGTGCGACCTGCTTTTGCCTGGACCTGACTGACTGGAATAGTTTTATTTTGAGTTTTGATCTAAGGCAGACCTTTTCAGAGTTCTACAAGGGATTTGTAGGAGTAGATGTACCGGAACTGGTCAGCAGCATGAGAATCACTGTCAACGGTGAGCAGGTGGGCGATCAGTTCCATCCGGAAACTTACATCATGGATCCGTGGATGCGGCATGAAATGGATCTGTCGAACTTTATCGGTTCCCAAATAGAACTTTGTTTCGAGGGCAAACATTTCATTGATCGTGAAACAGATAGGGATGCCGGCAATGCAACGCGAGGTGATAACACCTATTTGGACAATATCAGATTTAGTGGAAAGGATGTGGTAGCGGCCAGGGATCTCAGGGAAATGCCACTGCAGATCACCCCTAATCCGGCGATCGACCAGGTCGAGATTGAATGGGATATTCCAGACCAAAGATCTGATGTCTTGATCAACATCTTGGATGTGGAAGGCAGATCATTCCGCGAATACAGATACGCTCAAAATCCAGGCTTGTTCAAGGAGAAAATGAATGTGTCTGACTGGCCGGCCGGGGTTTACAGTGTGATACTGACCAACAAGGACTTTATTGGTATCTCTCGAATTGTCATATCCAAGTAAAAAAGTTTAAGAAAAAATTGAAAGGTGTCCGGACAAACCGGACGCCTTTTTTGGTTAAAATAGGCCGGCTGTTCTACTGGCCAGCTTGACCGTCTACATTGTCTCCCATAATTACCTGGCCCTTATCTGAACATATAGGATATTGATGCGGTAGTATTGAGTACAGGACGATTTGTCAGAACTGAACAAGGCTATATAAAAACTTAGCACCTCATTTTTTGCTAATACGGTAAGTTTTTTAGTATCCTGAAAGAACAGTTTTAAAATATTATAAAAATTTATATATGAATAGCCATTATGCTTTGATGGGATGGAGTCTTCCAGTTATTGAGAGTATGCAAAAGGCCAACTTGCCATTTGTGGTGGTTTCCTTCCCGGATTTTGAACCTTATGCCAAGGAGAATAATATTCCTTTTGTACCATATAATTTGAAAGACTGGGGCGATCACGTCAATTCCCTTGACCTGGTAGAGAAGTTGAAACCCCACAATGTCAATGTAGCTGTGCCATTATTTGAAGAAACAGTGGAATGGGCAGGGGCTCTGAACTCCATCTACCGGAACGATCCTCGTGTGCTCAACCGGGCTTTTCTTTTTCGCAATAAGGCGATGATGAAGAGAAAGGCCCTTCTCGGAGGCCTCAAGGTCGGACTCTTCGAAGAGGTACATAATATGCAACAGGTCCATAATTTTCTTGACAGGCTGAATGAAGCCAATCTGCAATTGCCGGGAGAAGAGGATGCCTGGTTCCATGCCAAGCCATTTGCTGCAGCCGGGACTGTTGGACATCACTTCATAAGATCGCGGGATGATATAGAGAAGAAGTTGAGCCCCAAGGACTTTCCTTGCCTGGTTGAAAGTCACCTGACGGGAAAGGAATTTTCATGTGAGGCTTTCATACATAAGGGCAAAGTCAGGTTTTTAAATATTACGGAATACGTAAAACTTGGGTATTCCAACTTTATACCTGCCGGACCTAAACTGGAGGCAAAAAGGCCTTTGATCCAAAAAGAAATTCAAAAGTTGGTGGACATCTTCGGTATAGAATATGGTATGATCCACCCGGAATGGTTTCTGACCGATGATGATGAATTGAATTTCGGAGAAGTAGCATGCCGGATACCCGGTGGGCACATTCTTGAATTAGCTTCCCAGGCCTACGATACTGATATGCTCCTGGCCTTCGTTGTGAGCCATGATCACACACTCTCAGAGGAAGAGGTTGATAAGTACTTCCCACCGAAGGATAAGGAGTTTGAGACATATTTTGGAAATGTAATGATCTATCCGAAGGGTAAAACCCAGATCAGTAAACTCGAGATGCCTGAGGAACTACTTGAAGAGCCTTACTTCCTGGACCATAATCTCGTTCCACCTATCCAGGGGCAGAAGATCTCGGAAAGGTCGGGCTTCGGAAATCATTTCGGAACAGTAAACTTCAAAGGTGAAGACCCTGAAAGGATGAAGCAGCTCTTGCTGCACTATCAGGATGTTCCATTCTATGTATGATCAATGATGGATGGAATTTTAGCGATATTTGCATGGCTGAACATTCGATCATGAGACTTGTTCGACAAAGAGTATCAAGTAGGGGACCTACACATCGTATTGATAAAGTCGTATAATAAGAATTAAATGAAAACAGTGGCTGCAGAGCGGCATATAAAGCTTCTGGATATGTTGGATGAATTGTCCGGTTCCGGGATTCGGAAGCAACGGGCGACATCCAAGGTCCTGAGTCTGATAGACCTGATGTCGAGAGATGAGGAAGGATTGAAGCAATTATATGACCACATCGAGAAAGTAGTGGAAGCCGGTATATTTCAGGGAACCAGCTGGGAAGAACCGGCTAAATTGGTGCCCACACTCGTGAAAGGCACATTGATGAGTGGCTTCCCCATGATCATATATGAGAGTTTGAGTGAACTCCGCATGCTGAAGATAGCACAGGGCGAATGGGTGACGGATGATATTTCCCGGCAGGAAGCACAGGAATTTCTCCATGAGGCGGTAATCTCAAGTTTTGGACTCGTTTTTCATGGTGGCTCTGAAGAGGCCAGGAGTAAATTGACCAGAAATGAGCGCAAAAGGCTTAAACTCCTTTTCGATTTCATCCTTTCAAGAATTTCACTACGAAGTCTCCTGGATCGCCTCGCCAATGAAATAGAAGTGATAGCCGAACAAAGGCCTATTCAGACAGAAAGAGTGGAAGATCTGATAGAATTGGTCAGAGACAATATTGAGTTGAAAGGGGAGCAGGAAAGCGAGGTTAAGATACAATTCTATATAGATGCACTTTACCAACCCACAGAAAGAACAAAGGAGTATTGGAAATTCCAGACCTATCAGGGATTTCTGGATCAGGCTTCAATAGAAGAGCTCAGAAAGGAAGCTGTCTTGATAGGGCATAAAATGAATGAAACTGGGTTGGTATCCAAGTTTCATGTCGCCCTTGTGAGAACGTTAGCAAAAAGAGCCCCGGACTTTTTGTCCGATGCCTTGTTTCTTGATAGTCACGGCAAGGCCGACCTGGAGCGCCATCAGAAATTTATCGTTGATACGATCTTAAACTTCATCCTGGAGGACAATCGCCAGGCCGTTTACGGCTTGAGCAAGTTGATAAATCGTAATCTCCTATCCAGGAAGGCGGTTTTCAATGCTTTGAACAAATTGTTCAGTATCAGGCTTGATTCGGAGATCGAAAGAAGGCTGAAGAAAAATCAATCCCAGAATGCTCGGATCAGTCCAAAGCAGTTGTTATGTGGTGGTGTTATCCAGATACTCGGTCAGCCTCTCGGAATAGGACAGGGATTGAACCCTACCTGTCAGTCTGCACGTGGTATAAGCATGTGGAGCCGACATTCTCCAGAGAAGTTGATCAATATGATCATCAATGCTGCGGCAGCAAATGAAATGAGTTTCAGATATGAAGGAGAGCTGATCACTTCGAATCCACATGTCGATGAGCAAACGTTTGATTACAACCTCGACCCTGTCTCTGTGGTACTGGTGCCGCACCTGGACAACGTATACCAGCAAATGATGCAGAAAGCTCAGTTCAGGCATCCCGGTCAGGATCCTCACGTTTCGGTTAATCCTGCTTTTTATGGTCACTGGATACAAACCGGATTCATCTCCTGTTACAATCCATTGACAAACATGATCCAGAACTACCAGAAGTTCGTTGAGCTGTTCTATGCCTCTTTCCATCCAGAGTTCAATGGTGGATTTAAGTTGATCTATCCCATTCCACTTGGCATATTCATAACGACGGCTCAGGCGGAATTTCTTGGATTCCATGCGGTTTCTTTACTCCGTGTAAAGCAGGGTCCAGATGGAGACTGGCGGGCCTACTTTTTTAATCCCAACAATGAAGGTCGTCAAAACTGGGGACAGGATATTGTTCCCACTGTTGTTGGCAATGGAGAGCGTCATGGTGAATCGTCTTTACCATTTGACGAATTCACTTCTCGTGTGTATGCTTTTCATTATAATTCCCTCGAAGCTGGTACGCTTGTTGAGAATATCGAAGTAAAAGATTTTCCAAAAGTTCGTGAACTGGCTAAAGAGAGTTGGGGAAAACAATACTTTTGGGACTAGAACGATCAAAATGGTAAGACACTCATCCCGGATATATCTAAGTCAATCCGCTTTAAAGAATAACGTCAATTTTCTGAAGAGAAAAATTGGTAAAAACACAGTTTTGTCTGCAGTTGTGAAGGCGAACGCATACGGTCATGGCATACCGCAGATGACCGTAATGCTCGAAAGATGTGGTGTGCACCACTTTTCTGTCGCTTCTGCTCATGAAGCTGAAGAAGTATTGGAGCACTGCTCAGAGAATTGCAAGATAATGATCATGGGTATCCTCTATGATGAAGATCTCGCGTGGGCGATCGAAAATGATATCGAATTCTATGTTTTTGATTATGGCCGACTGCCCAAGATCCTGGAAGTTGCCAAATCTGTAGGAAAGCAGGCCGTAATACATGTAGAAGTTGAAACAGGTACCAATAGAACAGGGATGGAACGCAAGTCATTCTCCAAGACTATAACTTGGTTAAAAAGGCATAAGCGTCATGTAAGGTTTGAAGGTGTTTGTACACACATTGGAGGGGCTGAAACTTTTAACAATGAATTCAAGATCAAACCTCAGATCAGTAGGTTCCAGGATATCCTCAAGGAATTGAAAAAGAAAAACTTTACACCAAAATATCGTCACATGGCCTGTAGTGCCGCTGCGTTGGCGTACCCCCAGACAAGATTGGATATGGTAAGAATTGGGGTGTCGATCTATGGATTTTGGCCAAGTTCGGATATCTATTATGCCCACTTGCGTGCAACAGGCAAGAATAAGGACACTCCCTTAAAACGAATTATTACCTGGAAGACGGATGTCATGGATATCAAGCAAGTGAATGAAGGTGACTTCATCGGTTATGGCACGGCTTACCAGGCGCTACATGAAATGAAAATAGCTGTTATTCCTTTAGGTTATAGCAATGGATATTCGCGCGCTTTGTCCAATAAGGGATATGTATTGATAAAAGGAAAAAAGGCACCTATAGTCGGTCTGGTGAATATGAACCTTTTCATGGTGGATATAAGTCATATTCCAAATGTTCAGATCAATGATGAAGTTGTACTCCTGGGTAAGCAAAAGAATGGCGTGATCAGGGTAAGTTCATTTACAGATCGTACACAACTGCTCAACAATGAAATGCTGAGTCGCCTGCCGGCTGCTATTCCCAGAAAGATAGTCAGATAGAGACTTTTTTACTGCTTTACGAGCTAACTGCTCTTGTCAGGACTTTCCAAAGTTACTTTCAGATTGAGCTCTTCGAGTTGATCCTCCGAAATAGTGCTCGGTGCATCGATCATGGTATCCCGCCCCTGGTTGTTCTTCGGGAAAGCGATGTAATCGCGGATCGAGATCTCTCCCTGCATGATCGCACAAAGCCGGTCAAAGCCAAAGGCAATGCCTCCATGTGGCGGAGCGCCATATTCGAAAGCCCCCAGCAAGAATCCAAACTGTTTTTCTGCCTCCTCCTTGGAGAATCCTAGAAGATCCAGATTCCTGGATTGTAATTGGCGATCATGGATTCGGATGGAACCCCCGCCGATCTCCACCCCGTTGATCACAAGGTCGTAAGCGTCAGCTCTTAACGCTTTCATCGTCTCATGATCACCGCTCAACATTTTATCCTGATCCTCAGCCTTGGGAGAGGTGAAGGGATGATGCATGGCATGAAATCGTTCTGTTTCTTCATCCCACTCCAAAAGCGGAAAGTCGACCACCCACAGTGGTTTGTAGTCACCCGGTTTTATCAGGTTCAGTCGGCGTCCCATTTCAAGTCGCAGCTCTCCAAGCTGTTTTCTTGTCTTTTCCTTTTCACCGGCAAGAATGAGAAGTATGTCACCTGTCTCAGCTTCGCAGGCCTCACCCCATTGTTTAATCGCATCGTCATCGAAAAATTTTCCGACCGTGGATTTTATACTTCCATCACCCTGGAATTTTGCGTAGACCAGACCCTTTGCACCGATCTGCGGTCGCTGAACCCACTCGGTCAACTTTTTCATATCCTTGTTGCTATACTGGTCGGCAATGCCCTTGGCGCATATGCCAACAACAAGTTCGGCACTGTCAAAAACTACGAATCCCTGATCTTTCACAAGATGGTTCAGCTCCACAAATGGCATATCAAACCTGAGATCCGGTTTGTCTGAACCATAGGTCTTCATAGCCTCGTCATAGGACATCCTGGGAAATTCAGGAAGTTCAACATCTATACATTCTTTGAAGATATGTTTGGTCAACCCTTCGAACGTTTCGAGAACGTCGTCGCGATGGACAAAGGACATTTCACAATCTATTTGGGTGAACTCTGGTTGTCTGTCAGCTCTGAGGTCCTCATCCCTGAAACATTTGACCAACTGAAAGTATCTGTCCATTCCCGCCACCATCAGGATCTGCTTGAACGTTTGTGGTGATTGCGGGAGTGCATAAAACTGACCTGGATGCATACGGCTCGGAACGACAAAATCCCGGGCACCTTCCGGCGTTGTTTTTATCAATACCGGGGTCTCGACCTCTACGAAATTCTGGTCACCCAAATATTTACGTGTTTCCAGGGCCACCATGGACCTGAAGATCAACTTCTCTTTCACTGGGTTTCTCCGGATGTCAAGATATCTGTAACGCATTCTCAATTCTTCTCCACCATCGGTTTCATCTTCGATCAAGAATGGCGGCAATTTGGATCCGTTAAGGATCACCAGTTCATCTACATCTATTTCGATGTCTCCGGTAGGTCGATTGGGGTTTTTACTACTCCTTTCCTTCACTATCCCCTTTACCTGTAGAACGGTTTCTCTGGTAATACGCTCGGCGATTTTTGCCAGCTCAGGGCTTTGGTCCTTGTCAAATGTCAGTTGCGTAATACCATAACGATCACGGAGGTCGATAAATGTCAATCCCCCAAGGTCACGTTTTACTGCCATCCATCCGGCCAGTGTGACTTTCTCATCGGTATTGGAGATCCTTAATTCACCGCAATTATGAGTTCTGTACATCGATATCGATTTAGAAAGACAAAGGTACATTTTCACTTTACTATACCATTCTTACATGCCGCCAATATTTGAGTCTCCTGGTTAGGATATCCAGGATGTATTTTGAAAAAGAAGGATAACTACAGTTACTTTTGATCCATTTGATATACTTTGTATTGAACAACACTTGAAATCCGGCGATTATGCGAATTCTCTTCTTGTTTACCTTTCTGATGTTCTGTTTGGGATGTGCTGAGGACTGCCCTGAATGCACGACTCCTGCAGAACCATTCAGATTTATTGTCGTGGATGAGGAGGGAAATAATCTTCTCGAGCCATCCAATCCGGATTCGGTCACTGTCAGATCACTTGTCTCTCCCGGTAAGGCCGCCTATCAGTTCGGGGAAATGGCCTTTGTAGGACCGCAGGTCGAGAATGTTCGCTTTATTGAGGTTCAGGGTGACCTTTTTTACCTGAATGCTCATGAAGAAGGTGGTACGGAAGTAGTGGTCAATTATCAGGGAGGAGAACTTTCGGACAGATTCTTTGTAGAGATGATCTGGGAAAGTGTGCCTGAAGATGAGGATTGTTCCTGCCTGATAGAAAGATATGCAGAGGTTTCTCAAAATGGCCAGGACATGGACTTTCATTCTCCGCGATTGGGGATATATGCGCTCAGAAAGAACAATTAATAGATGTGTTACTTGAAAATCATAAAAACATGAATTTGAGAAAACTGACTCTTCCGTTATTAATGAGCATTGCATTGATCGCATGTGACAAGGATGATGATACCAGCCCTAATGATGACGATCCATCCAACGGGCGACACACTGGAGTTTATCTGTATGATAGTGATGGTGTATTCATGGATTGTTATGGTGACTGTGATGATGACTGGACGGATCTCATGTTGACGGAAGACGACATACCATATTTTAATTTTCCGGATGATATCATGGTCTTTGGACAATCGGCAACGGAGGTTTCAGATGTTAAAGCGTTTCCTAATCCTGTCCCGAATGGAGGTGACATGACGATATCAGCGAATTTGAATGGAGCTTCCTATTTCAGGATGGTCATTATCAACTCATGGGGAAATGGGACGGCAGGCTTTGGCAGTCCGGTAGCCGAAGGGATGGCGCAAATAAGATTGCATTCGATCATATTTGATGGGTTGCGAACCGGAGAACGACATCGGATCTATTTTGCGTTTTACAATGCATCGGAGGAGATCATCTATTCCGGCAGGGGGGATTTCGTCATATGCGAAGAAAGTGTCATTAACGACCCGTTTGCCTGTATCGATTAGCAATCTGACGTAAGAGAAAGGTCCATCAAAGTAGGTGTCATGAAGTCTGAGCCTCAAGCTCAATGTTATGCTTTTTCCTCCAGCATGTCCATTATGAGCTCCCAAAGATCTTCATAGGGCATGATCTCGATCTCAGTGCTTTGTTCTGAGACCGTAGGTGAGGTATTGTACAGTTTATTGATGTATTTCTCCGCGTATCTTTTTGTGGCTGTTGGATGGAAGTTCGCCCTCACCACACATAACAACATCTTGATGAAGCAATTGGAACGCAAGGTGGCATCTTCACGGAGGTAGCGGTGGGCGTATTGCTTCAAAGCATCTACCCGGTCTATCACATCGCTGAATTTGTTCTGACGAACAAGAAAGATGAACTGTGCAACAAGAATAGTGATATTGTTACCTCTTTTATCTTTCGAGAACCGGGGGATGTTGTTGACATATTTGTTGATCGAAAACCTCGGGAGTTCATAATCTTTGACCGCCTTATCGCGTACCAGATGGACATACGCCTCAAAAATGGACCAGGATTCCTTGAAGAAAGTATTTAATTTCTTAAAGCCCTCATGCTGGGTCACTTCCAGATACAGTTCGATAGCCTTGTCATATTGCTTACAGTGCATACAGAGGAGGAAATGAAGATATGAGAGGACATGCCAGTCATTACTGTAGTAAACAACCTCGTTCTTGGCTTTCAATGCGATCCTGTGGCCTTCATTAAACCTCTTTTGATTGAGATAGATATTAAGTTGTTGGATGTAAAAATTGACAATGGTCACATTGGACTGGATGGTGGTCACATCAGTGAAGAAGTGCAGTGCCTTATCGCAAACCTTTAAAGCTTCGTCCAGGTCCCCTTTGATCTGATAATAAAGGGTGAGTAGCAAGTAACCCTTTCTATTGAGCCAGAATGAATCGCTATCCCTGATCAACTCTCTGATCTGATCGAGGTGATTTTCCAAAATGTTGATGACCTCCTCTTTCTTTGAAGACCGCGTTTTGGTATACATAGCAAAGATCTCGGCATATACCGAGGTCATGAGGTGATTGGCAGTCAGCTTCTTAAATTCGCCGTCGAGCAGTTTCTTGTATTTAGTGTATTTTTTATCATTAAAGGATTCGGACGAATAGTACAGGCATAGTTCGGATAAAATAGCGTAACTTACTTCAGTCATATCAAATTCAAGTGCCTTTTTTACTGTCTTTTCCCCAATTCGTGTAGCCAGATGATTGGCGCCGAAGCGTCGAAGGATAAAGAATATTGTCTTGTACCTGTAACAGACGAGGCTGGCTTTCATATAATTCGAAAACTTGGGCCCCCTTAGATCTATGAAGAACAGGGTATTGTAGAGCTTTTCTCTCAGACGGATCTTGAGTTTACTGAAAGCCGAGCTTGAAGGTTGCCCATATATTTCGTTGGCCGCTTTCTCCTGGTCAATACTACGATTGTCGACGATCAATTGGTAAAGCAAATTGGCTTTGTCATCCTTGTCATCATCGATGACATTGATCTGTCGAGGTTTGAATCTACAGACGATCGATACCAGATCCGCTATATCTTTCATGCCACTCATTTGATAATCAGATTAATACATATTAGAATATTCATTTTCTATTCGAATGAACGTGTCCATAATCAAAGTTAAAAGTTATCTGAATGTAAAGTGCATGACTTTATATTTGTCTCAGCAACATAAGGTGATTTTTATCTCTATTTCTGTGACAATCAATAAGTTGATTGACAGGTGTATACATATAGTAAAATCATTTATTTGCATAATTACCGTGTCCAGGTCGGTTGATTTCTGTTACGTACAGTGCGTGCCTCGCATTCTATTTTTGAATCGTAAAAGCGATTTGATAAAACAAAATCAACCAACATGGAAGCGCTAATCGAATGTTTATGTGAAATTATTGGTGGCGGACTGGGTGGCATCTAACCCAACGGACACCACATATATAAAAGACAGGTTTCATTTTCTTATTATAAGGGTGTTAAAACAAAATGTGTTGTGTCCATAGGGGCACAACGCTTTTGTTTTCTAGTTAAGAAATAGACCTTCTCGGCTTCTTCACAAGGAAGCATGGGGAGGTTTTGTTGTTTGTGAAAAATCGATCCTTAAAATCAACCCCGGGGGTCGTTGATCCATTTTTTAACATTTCTCCTCATTTTAAATCAACATACCGATTCAGTAATCGGATTTATAAGTGACTGCATATCAGTTGACTATGAGATAATTGGTCCTGTGGGTGACGTTTGGTGATGAAATCGACCCCGGGGGTCACTTTAACATATCAACCAAAAATCCCGGCGAGGAACTTACCAGTATGGCTCTTCTTTTCTTTTGCCACTCGTTCAGGTGTGCCGCTGGCAACGATTTTGCCTCCATTTCTACCTCCTTCAGGCCCGATATCAATGAGATGATCCGCCACCTTTATGACGTCCAGATTGTGCTCGATGATCAATACAGTATTTCCCTTGTCAACAAGACGCTGAAGTACGTTGAGCAGGTGCTGTATGTCCTGAAAATGAAGTCCTGTCGTAGGCTCATCCAGTATGTAGATCGTCTGACCTGTGTCTTTTTTAGATAACTCTTCGGACAGTTTCACCCGTTGGGCTTCACCGCCGGACAATGTTGTGGCTTGCTGACCGAGAGTGATGTAACCAAGACCGACGTCTTGTATTGTTTTCAATCGGCGATAGATCTTGGGCACCGGCGCAAAGAACTCCACAGCTTCATCGACACTCATGTCAAGGACATCCGATATGTTCTTACCCTTGTAGATGATCTCGAGTGTCTCTCTATTGTATCTGCGTCCCTGACAGGTTTCGCAATCCACAAGTACGTCGGGCAAAAAGTTCATTTCGATGACGCGTTTACCAGCACCCTGACAGGTTTCACATCTTCCTCCCTTCACATTAAAGCTGAACCGGCCTACCTTATATCCACGGATCTTTGATTCTGGAAGGTCAGCGAATATCTTCCTGATATCGGTAAAGACATTGGTATAAGTCGCCGGATTGGATCTCGGGGTCCTGCCGATCGGACTTTGATCTATTTCGATCACCTTATCCACATGCTCTATGCCTTTCAGACTCTCATAGGGTAAAGGCCGCTTGATGCTCTTGTAAAAATGTTTGCGAAGTATGGGATATAGAGTCTCATTGATCAAAGAAGATTTCCCACTTCCGGACACACCTGTTATGCATATCAACGTACCCAGTGGAAATTCCACATCCACATTTTGCAGGTTATGACCGCTTGCTCCCTTGAGGATAAGACTATTTCCATTGCCCTTGCGTCTTTTTTTCGGTATCTCTATGCTTCTCTTGCCCTTAAGGTAGTCAGAAGTGATACTGCTTCCTTTTTTGAGATCATGGGGTTGGCCTTCCGTCATCACATGTCCGCCGTTCTTCCCGGCCCCGGGACCAAGGTCGATCAGATAATCTGAGGCATTCATGATTTCTTCATCATGTTCCACTACTATTACTGTATTGCCGATTGAAGAAAGATCCTGCAGGGAGTCTATTAATCGATGATTGTCACGTTGGTGAAGGCCGATACTGGGTTCATCCAGAATATAGGTGATACCCGTGAGCTGGCTTCCGATCTGAGTCGCCAAACGGGTTCTTTGCGCTTCTCCGCCTGATAGGGTACGGGCCTGACGATTAAGATGTAGATAGTCCAGACCTACCTTGAGCAGGAAGTTCAATCGGTCTTCAATTTCCTTTAGAATGTCCCGGCCGATCATTTTTTGCTTGTCAGTAAGTTTGTCTGTCAAACCGGCGACCCAATCCGCCATTTGATCGAGATCAAGGTTGGCGACCTCACCGATATGCTGATCGCCGAGGCGAAAATGAAGTGACTCCTTTTTGAGCCGGTAACCTTCGCAGGAGGGACAGTCAACAATGGTCATGAAGTCCTCTGCCCATTGTCGTATTTTTTCGCTTGATGATTCCTTGTACCATCTTTTCAACATGTTCAGGAGTCCCTCATAGGCCAGATTATACGTGAGATCGTGTTGGCTGTATCCCAGATTAACCTCGAAACTTTCATCTCCACCATGTAGAATGATATTCATCGCTTCTTCCGGGATCTCTTTAATCGGTGTGGCAAAGGTGAACTTGTATTTTTTGGATATTGCCCTCAATTGTTTGAATGTCCAGTTATCCCGAACCTCACCAAAAGGAACGATACCGATATCGTTAATGCTTTTATTATAATCTGGAATGACCTTTTCCATGTCGATCTCCTGTACAGTTCCCAGCCCATTACAAGTAGGACAAGCACCATACGGTGAATTGAATGAGAACGCGTTAGGTGAGGGTTCCTCATAGGATATTCCTGTCTCCGGATCCATCAGCTGCTTGCTGAATGCATGGATTTTCTCATCCTCCAATGTCTGGATCATGATAAAATCACTTCCGAGGTCCAGGGCAATCCTCAAAGAGTCGACGATGCGTTCTCTCTTGGCCTTTTTGACCCTGATGCGATCAACAACCAGTTCGATATCATGAGTCTTATACCTGTCAGTCTGAAGGCCTGGTTTGAGCTCATGAACCTCACCATCAATGCGTACCCGCATAAAACCCTGCTTCCTCATCTGGTCGAATAATTCCCGGTAATGTCCCTTTCGAGCCCTGACCAATGGAGCCAGTATGGAGATCTTTTCTCCGTCGAACGCTTTGAAAATGTGATCGATGATCTGTTCTTCGGTGTACTTGACCATTCTTTTTCCTGTCTCATAGGAATAGGCCTCACCGATCCGGGCATACAGCAGCCTCAGAAAATCGTAGAGCTCAGTAATAGTTCCCACTGTAGACCGTGGATTCCAGCCTGTGGTCTTTTGTTCGATCGAAATGACAGGGCTCAGGCCAGTGATCTGCTCCACATCGGGTCTCTCCATTTTACCGATGAACTGCCTGGCATAGTTGGAAAAGGTTTCCATGTATCGTCGCTGACCTTCAGCATATACGGTATCAAAGGCCAAAGAGGACTTGCCAGAACCGCTAATGCCCGTAATAACCACCAACTTGTTTCTGGGTATACGCACGTCGATATCGGCCAGATTATTTTCCCTGGCACCTATCACTTCTATGTAATCATCAAATGGAAAACGATCCGACATTACGTGGTTACTTGAAACAGCCAAAGTACGAAAATCAGTGCGTGTGCTTTAAAAAACTTAACAACACGGATACTTGGCTCCGGTTGCATTGTTCCTGAATAATTTGCTTATTGATCAATAGGCAATTAATTGTTAGACGCACAGGATAAACATATCTTTAATCCAGTCTGTTTTATAAAAAAAGAGAATATGATCATAAATATTCAAGCTCCTTTCAAAGTCACGAATACCGAAGAGCTGGAAGCCAAGCTCGAAACACTTAAAAAGTATCACTCCAAGATCACGCGTTGTCAGGTTTATTTTAAACTGAATGATGGAACTCAAGACGACGTTGTCACAGCGGAAATAGAAGTTTTTATTCCTGGTGAACCGATCTTTGCCTCTTTTCAGTCCAAGCAATATATGGAAGCCTTCAAAGGGGCTTTTGAAAAAGCTGAACGGCAATTGAGGAAACTTAAAGAGAAGATCACTTCACACCGATAAATACTGAGGGTATTACAGTTTCAGGAATACAAGTGCAGACATCAATGTATTCCATCTGATCTATTGTCATTAAACTGTAGCTTTGATGACCTCAGACAAGGGTTCCAGAGATAACTTAGATACCTCTATCACATCTTGTAGCGTAACCTCATCCATAGGTTCATCGGGATCGACTATGTTAGTTACCACTGACAATGCGAGTATTCTCAATCCGGCCTGAGCTGCCGCCAGTACTTCGGGAATGGTAGACATGCCTACCAGATCAGCACCGATCGACTTGAGATAGTGAAGTTCAGCCCTTGTCTCCAGTGAGGGGCCCATCATGCAGGCATATACTCCCTCTTTCAGCACTCTACCCTGATTCTGGAATGCAGATCTCGCCCTGCCACGGAGTTCAAGATCATAGACCGATTTGAGATCGGGAAATCGATTGCCCCATTCTTCGTCCTTCAGACCTCGCAGAGGATGATCTGGGAGAAAGTACAGATGGTCACTGATGACGACGATCTCAGGAGTACGGTATTCTTTATGTAAGCCTCCTGCGGCATTGGTCAGAATAATGCTCTCAATTCCCATGAACTGGCATATGCGCACCGGAAAAACGACCTCATACATTGAATATCCCTCGTAGTAATGAAATCGACCACAAAAGATCACAACAGGCTTACCGTTGATCTCTACCAACTTGATGTGGGGCTCATGGGAACTAACCGATGTGGTTGGCATGTTAGGAATATCCAGATAAGGGATGACTTCTTTAACCTCCATGTGGGAGGTTATGCCACTGAGACCGGTTCCTGTGATAATCGCCGTTTTGGGCTTCTGAGACAACCGGTTGGACAAGTATTCACTTGCATCCTGGCATTCCAACAGTCTTAAAGCTTCGCTCATCTTCAGAAATTGATTAATGTGCCGAAAATACGTATCTTTGCGGCATGTTTAGGGAGAGGGAGCGAAGGGTTCCCTCTTTTTTGTTTAGGTATATCGATAAAAACGAGGTCCAAAAGGCCTTGTCAGTTGTTGATAGATTGAATTGTTATGATGGAAAAATTAAAAAAGGCAGTCAACGAAAAATTACTCGAGGAAGATTGGCAGGACTGTTTTTTTATTGATATCAATGAATCCGGGAATAAGGTTCAGATCTTTATAGACAGTGATCATGGCATCACCTTCGATCGGTGCAAGAAGATGTCTCGTTACCTCGAATCCATACTCGATGCCGATAATTATCGTAATGGGAGGTATGTTCTCGAGGTGTCGTCCCCGGGGATCGATCGCCCGATAACATCGAAGAGACAATTTGAGAAGAATATTGGACGCGAGATAAAATTTGACATGATCGAGGGGAAGGAGGTCCAGGGAAAATTACTGGGTGTTGAGGGTGATAATCTGAAGATTCTCACTCCTGATCCTGAGGACAAGAAGAAAAAAAAGACCATTGAAAGGTCAATAGGAATTAATGATATAAAAAAAGCATTGGTACAGATATCTTTTAAATCGTAGGAAGATGATGAATTTGGTAGAAACATTTTCTGATTTTAAAACAGGAAAGAATATTGATCGCCCCACCATGGTGCGGGTATTAGAAGATGTTTTTCGTTCTTTGATCAAAAAGAAATACGGGTCAGACGAAAACTTTGACGTGATCGTGAACACTCAAAAGGGTGACCTCGAGATGTGGAGGGTACGTGAAATTGTACCGGATGGTGAGGTCACAGATATACAAAAGCAGATCTCGATCTCGGAAGCACAATCTATCGATGAGGATTATGAGATAGGAGAGGAGTGTTACGAACAGTTGGAATTGAACGAGTTCGGTCGCAGGGCGATTATGGCGGCACGACAAACTCTTGTCTCCAGGATAATGGAACTCGAGAAAGATGAGATCTACAAGAGATATATAGACAGAGTAGGCGATATAGTACTGGGTGAGGTCCACCAGATCCTCAAGAGAGAGATCCTCATTCTTGATGATGCGACGGGCAATGAACTTGTTCTCCCCCGAAATGAAATGATCAAGGGTGACTTTTTCAGAAAGGGAGATATGGTTCGCGGCGTCATCAAGGAAGTAAAAATGCGGAACAATAATCCGGCTGTAATTGTCTCAAGGACCGATGAAAAATTCCTTGAAAAATTAATGGAGCAGGAGGTCCCCGAGATTGAGGATGGACTTATCACCATTAAAAAGATAGTCCGTATACCCGGCGAAAGGGCTAAAGTGGCGGTAGAATCTTATGATGACAGGATCGATCCTGTCGGTGCGTGCGTTGGTATGAAAGGATCGAGGATCCACGGTATTGTGCGCGAACTCAAGAATGAAAATATTGATATTGTCAACTATACAAATAATATTACCCTGTTCATCCAGCGAGCTCTGACACCCGCCAAGGTGTCCAATATCGAACTGGATACAGAGAATATGAAGGCGGCGGTCTATCTTAAACCAGATCAGGTTTCCCTTGCAATAGGCCGGGGTGGAACCAATATCAAGCTGGCAAGTAGGTTGACAGAATACGAGATCGATGTTTATCGCGATGTAGTTGAAATAGAGGTGGATGATGTTGATCTTGACGAGTTCTCTGATGAAATTGAGGACTGGATCATCGATACCTTGAAGGGCATTGGATGTGATACAGCAAGAAGTGTCCTTGATCTGAGTCGTGATGAGTTGATCAGGAGAACCGATCTCGAAGATGAGACGGTAGACAGTGTGTTATCTATTCTGGCGAGCGAATTTGAAGAGTAGGTCGCGGTGTTTGTTATTTTTGCATTCTCTTTATAAAGGGAATCGAACGGTTTAAAGCTTTTAATGGCACAAAGATTAGTCAAAGTAGCGAAAGAATTAAATGTAGGTACAACCTCCATAGTCGAGCATTTGATCAATGCAGGGTTTGAGATTGAGAACAAGCCGTCTGCAAAGATCACGGAGGACATGTACAAGGAATTACTGAAAGAATTCCATAACTCCCTGGAAGTCAAGGAGAAGGCCGATCAATTGATATTAGGTCATCGTCAGGCTACCAAGGACAAGGAGGAGGAGAGTGCTCAGCCGAAGCCCGAAGAGAAAAAGGTGGAAGAAAAAGAGCCTGAGAAGAAAGAAGAAACCCAGGAGAAGAAACCGGCTGCCAAGAAAGAAGAGGAAGTGGTTAAGGCTGAAATTACGGAAGAAGATAAACCTAAATTCAAGGTCCTGGGAAAGATAGACCTGGAGGATAAGAAAAAGTCCAAGGGTAAAGAGGCTAAAAAGGAAGAGGCGGAAGAAAAAGAGCCTGAGAAGAAAGAAGAAACCCAGGAGAAGAAACCGGCTGCCAAGAAAGAAGAGAAGGTATCCAAAGATGAGGATGTCCCTGGGGAAGCACCGGAAGGATCAGAAGAGGGATCCTCTAAGGATGAGACCATTCGGGCGGAAGCGCCACAACTGAAAGGACTGAAGATCCTGGGTAAGATCGATGCTGATAAACTCAAGAAACCCAAGAAGAAGGAGTCTGAAAAAGGAGAGAAAAAATCGGACTCCAAGAAAGATGATGGCGGCCAGCGAAGGAAGCGTCGAAGAAAGCGAAAGAAGGTCGAGGCAGGATCTTACGCCTACCGCAAATCTGATCGGGGTAAAAAAGGTGGTAAGCATGAACCTGTAAAGGAGGTTACCCAGAAGGAGATCGAAGAAACCATAAAGGCTACCATGGCTCGTATTTCGGGTACCGGTGGAAAGAAGAAAAGACAAAAGATCCGTCGTGACAAGCGCGAGGAAATGCGCGAGAAAGAAGAGTTGAAAGCGAGCGAGGGACAGGATGATAAAATCCAGATCACTGAATTTATCAGTGTTTCTGAATTGGCGAGCTTGATGGATGTATCAGCGACTGATGTGATCACCACCTGTTTTAACCTGGGCGTTGTGGTTTCTATCAATCAACGACTGGAAGCGGATATCATTGAATTGGTTGCAGAGGAATTCGATCACGAAGTAGAGTTTATCAGTGCTGAGGAATCTGATGATGAAGAGGAGATCATCGATGATCCGGAGGATATGGAGCCCAGAGCACCGATCGTCACGGTCATGGGTCACGTCGATCATGGTAAGACCTCGCTACTTGACTATATTAGAGAAGCAAAGGTCGCCGAAGGGGAAGCTGGAGGTATAACACAGCACGTAGGTGCCTACGAAGTAAAGGTCGACGAGGGTAAGAAGATTACCTTCCTTGATACTCCTGGCCACGAAGCCTTTACAGCAATGCGGGCACGAGGAGCTAAAGTAACCGACGTGGCAGTCATTATTATCGCTGCCGATGACAAAGTCATGCCTCAGACCAAAGAGGCAATATCGCACGCGCAGGCCGCAGGTGTACCTATTGTATTTGCCATAAATAAAGTGGATAAGCCTGGTGCGAGTCCTGACAAGATAAAAGAAGAACTTTCCCAGATGAATCTTCTCGTGGAGGACTGGGGAGGTAAGTATCAATCACAAGAAATTTCGGCGAAGACCGGACAGGGTATCGATGAATTACTCGAAAAGATCCTGCTGGAATCTGAAATGCTTGAAT
>JAWVZH010000009.1:0-37363 GCA_033722295.1 Saprospiraceae bacterium | reverse complement strand
TATGATAAACTCACAATTACTGCAATCATCAAGATCATTCGAGAACAGAATGTTGCCCATTATTTCCTGAGACTTCTTTTCTGTGATTCTTTCTTTTTCGACGAGTCTGTTCAAGATCCTCGTTAACTTGGATCGCGCACTGTCCAGTGCCTCGGAAAAGGCATCATACAATATGACCCTGTGACCGGCTGTTGCAGCTACTTGCGCAATACCCTGACCCATCGTGCCTCCTCCAACTACGCCTATATTGATCTTATCCATGAATTATTCTCCTTTAAATTGTGGTTTCCTTTTTTCAAGAAAAGCTGCCACACCCTCCTGATAATCATAGCTCATCCCTGCTTCCGTCTGCAACATTTGTTCGACTTCGAGTTGCCCTTTGATATCATTGACAAGGCCAAAGTTAAATGCTCTTTTCGTCAAACCCAATCCACGCGTAGGCATCCGGGATAATTTCTGGGTGATCTTTTCGATCTCTCCATTGAATGCTTCGTCCTCGACACTTTTGTAGATCATACCCATACTTTCGGCCTGTGAGGCGGATACTTTTTCACCGAGCATAGCCAATGCCAGAGCGCGTTGAAACCCTACCAATCTCGGAAGAAAGTAAGTTCCGCCGCTATCTGGAATAAGTCCGATCATAGAGAAGGCCTGGATAAAAGAGGCAGATGATTTGGCCAGGATTATGTCACAAGCCAGTGCGATATTAGCGCCTGCACCTGCTGCGACGCCGTTGACAGCAGCAACGACAGGCTTTTCTATTCTGCGTAGGCGTTCAATGATCGGATTATAGTGATGTTTGACGATATCCGCCAATTCAGGTCCGTCAGGGTCGGTTACTTCCTTCAGGTCCTGCCCTGAACTGAAGGCCTTTCCCTCGCCTGTGATCAGTATACATCTGACCTCCTTCCGGGTAGCACATTCATCAAGTGCTTCCTGTACGGCCATGGCCATTTCCTTGTTAAATGCATTATACTTATCCGGACGATTGAAACGTATGGTTCCAATGTTATTTTGAACGTCAAACTGAATTACGGACATATTATAAAAATTTATAAGATAATAGTGTTAAAACGTTTTTGAACTGTGGCAAAATAAGTACTTTTGTGGAGCTGTTGAATTACCGATTGGAGTAATTTGAAATGTGATCGACATGAGGGTCCTGGTACTGTTTTTTTTCTTGCTATGGAGTTGGTGGTCTGGTGAAGACGCAGTGACCGAAATAGCTGTGCCTGAGATCTGCGATAATGGAGTGGATGATGATCTGGATGGACTGATAGATTTGAATGATACGGTTGATTGTTTTTGCATCGGCATTTCGGATACTTTATATACACCAACATCTCTCATTCCAAATCCTTCTTTTGAAGATACACTTTGCTGCCCGAATAAACTGGCCCAGCTGGATTGTGCCGCTGACTGGATACAGGCATCATGGGCGACTTCGGATTATTATCATACCTGTGGTTTTGTAAGTGATGTAGACCGGGGCGATCCTCCCATGCCTCTTCCATCTGGCGATGCCTTTGTAGGATTCCTTGATGTAACAGAAGTCTTCGGTATTGGGTCCTACAAGGAGTATGTCGGAGCCTGTTTGACCACACCCATGACTCCGGGCCAGGAATATACGCTCGAATTTTATCTCGGTTTTGGACGTGCCGGAAGAAATTACGTTGCCAAATCTCCTTTTAATGTAGTGCTTTATGGAAGCAACAGCTGTGCCGAGCTTCCTTTTGGCGATAATTTGTTTGCTCAGTGCCCATCGATCCTGCCAACCTGGTTTGAGATCGGAGAAGTCACATTAACGGGTAGTAATGAATGGGTCAAAGGGAAACTGGTATTTCAGGCACCTTCCATGGTGGAAGCCGTTGCTATAGGTCCGGGATGCATTCGTGCGATTAAGGACAGTTATTACTTCCTGGATGATCTGATCCTGAATGAGTCGGATGAGTTCGATGCTGTTAAAATTGATCTCAATGGAGATATCTGTGATGGTTTTATAACCCTCAAGACCCATGACATAAATACCCTTGATTATCAGTGGTATCGAAATGGTGTGGCACTGGCGGGTCAGGACAGTCCTGATATAAGAGTATCCAGGCAGGACACCGGTTCATACCAGGTGCGCGTTAGTGATGGAGTGAACTGTGAATTGAGCGAACCGTTCGAATATTATCCACTGATCTACACACGTACGATAGATACCTTCATATGTCAGGGTGGATCGATCATGCTGGAGGGTCAGAGGATAAGAAGTGAGTATCATAATTCATTCAGCTATCCCTCTGTTAATTATTGTGATAGTATCATTGAGGTTAATGTTGTCTTAGTAGATTCGTCATCAAGCAACATAGATACATTGCTATGTCCGTCCCAGAGTGTACAGATCGCAGGACAGACTTACGATCAAGCGGGTTATCATCGCATTCTTCTCCAGAATACATCGGGTTGTGACAGCATTATCCATCTGACCATCACAAACCCCGATACGCTACAAAGATCTATTGACACTTTAATTTGTCCTGGTACTGAGGTTATGATCAATGGCGACACCTTGTCCGGGGCAAGAAGATATGTTCAACATACATTGACACCAGAAGGATGCGATATCCGCTGGGTTATAGATGTCAGACACTATGATACCTCCGCCTTACACAGGGATACGATCTTATGTTCTGGCCAACCCCTTACTTCCGGTGGTTCTGTTATTCAGTCTGAAGGCGCGTATCCATTGAACTACACTTCAACCAAAGGCTGTGACAGTACAATCGTATATTCGGTGCAATTGAGAGATACATTCAGTCTTCGAATAGATACTCAGTTTTGTGCTGGCGAAGAGATCATATTGGAGGGGCATAAGGTTACAACGGATACTATTTTGAGAATAAGTAAGTCGTCAGTTGATCGCTGCGATAGTATTATTACCTATGAAGCTCATCGCATTGACTTCTATGAAGGACAAATAGACACAGCGATCTGTGAAGATGAATTTCTGGTATTCAAGGGTGACACATTACAAAGTGCTGGAGTCTACCAAGTGCAGAAATCATCTCCTGGAGCCTGCGATAGTATATGGACGGTTAATCTGGTCGAGTTGAAAAAAACGCACTTCATCACGGACACTTCTTTATGTTTTGGGGAGGTACTTGTGTGGAATGGTGATGTAATTGAGGAAAGCGGAACTTATTTTTATAAACATCAGGCTCAGAACTCCTGTGATAGTATAGTGGAGCTAAGGGTTGAAGTAGAAAAAGAACGGTCAATATCAGTTGAGGTTCTTCAACCGATCACCTGCTTCGATCTAGGTGATGGTTCGGTGCGGATCGCTGGCATTAAAACCAGTGATCGCATAGTTTGGAACGATGGCCACATTGGTGATCTCAGGACAGATATGGATACGGGATCGTATGAAGTAACAGTGATCTCTCAAAATGATTGTTATTCTTCAATTACATTTGATCTGGCCAATCCTGAACCTCTAAGACTGGCTGTCACTCCAAGACATTTACTGTGTCAGCAAGACCGGTCTGGAAGCATTTATATTCAAGAAATGTCCGGTGGTACTGGTGAGCTGAAGTTGTTTCTTAACAGCGTTCGTGCTCATCCTATCAATGGCCATATAGATGGTCTCGAGGAAGGCCAGTATGATTTGCGTCTAATGGATGACAATCGTTGTGAAGTACATGAATATGTAGATCTGCTTCAGGTAGAGCCCGGTACCCTTGAAATTGACGCTAGTGCTACTGAAATAGTCGTAGGAGACAGTGTCACACTTTCTGTCAGAACGGAGGGTATAGGACAGGTTATGGATATGGATTGGTACGGACCGGATGGGACTTGTTTTGACTGTAGTGAGTGGACTGTTCATCCTGGCAAAGGTAGTTCTCAATACGATGTCTTTGCCATGGATGATAAAGGCTGCGAGTATACAGCTTCTGTCACGGTGGATGCAAAAAGCAGATTTTATGTTCCGAACACTTTTACACCTAATGGAGATGATATTAATGATTATTTCACCCTGTTCAGCGACCGATCGGTTTATGAGATAACATCTTTCAGGGTTTACGACAGATGGGGAGAAATAATTCATCAGAGTCAAGGTGTTGAACCAGGGCAGATCAACGGAGCCTGGGATGGTTATTTCGAGGGGCAACCGGTGAGACCGGGTGTGTATATTTATATGATGGAAATTATGGACAAGTTGGGTAACACCTATTTTGAGTCAGGCGACGTGACCTTGATCCGGTAAAGATGTCAGTTGTTTTTTAGGATTTTAATTTTATTGAATAAACAATTGACAATAAAGCCCTTTCAGCTTTATCTAATGACACTTAAAATAGTCGAAAGGCTCACCACAATTCTTACAACGAAAGAGAGCTTTACACGCAGTTGATCCGAACTGGGAGATCATTTCTGTGTTTGTCGATTCACAGAGGGGGCAGGGAATGCCGTCAAAGTCACCTTGCAAGATGCGCTTGTCTGCCTTACCCTGAGGAGGAGTAATGCCCGACTCTTTCAATTTTTTCAATCCTTCGTCTGAGATCCAGTCAGTTGACCAGGCTGGCGACAAAACTGTATTGACCTTCACATCTTTATATCCTGAATCTTCAAGAACGGCTTTAATATTTACTTCGATCATATCCATTGCCGGACAGCCGCTATAAGTGGGTGTAATCGTGACTATTAGTCCGTCATCATTTTCCTCTATATCCCGGATTATTCCGAGGTCAACTACACTCAAGTTGGGGATCTCTGGATCGGGTACGGTTTTAAGGATGGCCCATATGTCTTTCGTTGCGGTTACCATTCTAATCCGGGATATGTCCGTTGTAAGTATTGCATATCTGTGAGAATAAATCCATGATGTTCTGTGTGAACACCATTACGTCCTCCGTATTGCATGACGGTTTTCTCAGGAAGCTTTAGACGGGCCTCGGTCAGGATCTTGTCAACTTCCTTATCCCATTCCTTTCTGACCACATTCAGGTCTGCTCCAATACCTTTCTCAATCATTTCTTCATCCAGAGGTGTCATTTGGCACAGCTCAGCTGTGAATCTCCAAAGCTTGTCAACGGCGTCCTGCAATCTTGTGTGACTTTCCTCTGTTCCGTCACCCAGTCTCTTCATCCATTCACGACTGAAGCGAAGGTGGTAAGCTGTTTCCTTCAACGATTTGGCGGCTATAGCTGCCAGTTGATCATTATCGCTTTTTTTCAATTCAGTATAAAGCATGAATTGATAGGCATCGAAGAAGAATTGTCTTGCCACAGTCTGTGCAAAGTCACCGTTGGGTTGCTCTACCAGGAGGCAATTATAAAAGTCCCAACTGTCCCTCAGAAAGGCAAGATCGTCCTCTGTTTTTCCTTCTCCCTGAATCTGAGCTGCATACTGATATAGACTCCTTGACTGTCCGAAGAGGTCGAGAGAGATATTGGTCATGGCCATGTCGATCTCAAGAGCCGGTCCATGTCCACACCATTCACCCAATCTCTGGCCAAGTATCAAAGAATCATCGGCCAATCTGAGTAAGTAATTAAAGAGTGATCGATCCATATTACATGTATTCTACTTCATCCGGGAGTTTGTAAAATGTGGGATGTCTGTATATTTTATCAGCGGCCGGATCAAACAGACTATCCTGTTCTTCCGGGTTGGAAGCCGTAATATTTTTGGATTCCACAACCCAAATGCTGATACCTTCATTTCTTCTGGTATATACATCCCTGGCATTCTCTATAGCCATTTGAGCATCAGCAGCATGAAGGCTACCAACGTGTTTGTGATGTAGACCTGATTTGCTGCGAATGAACACTTCCCATAAGGGCCAATCTGATTTACTCATACCGATAATTTAAGCTACGTTTTCTAAGTTTTTATTTTCCCTCTTACGCGCATAGGCAGAGGCAGCTTCCCGCACCCATTCGCCATTTTCATGGGCCGTCACACGAGCGCTGAGTCTTTCTTCATTACATGGACCATGGCCCTTCACTACATTCCAGAATTCCTCCCAGTCGATCTCTCCGAAATCATAGTGTCCTCTCTTTTCATTCCACTTAAGATCGGGATCTGGGAGCTCAACATTCAGGACCTTCGCCTGCTCTGCCGTCATATCTACAAATTTTTGACGGAGCTGGTCGTTGGTAAATCTCTTGATCTTCCATTTCATAGACTGCTCCGTATGCGGAGAATCGCTGTCTCGCGGGCCGAACATCATGAGACTTGGCCACCACCACCTGTTGATGGCGTCCTGAAGCATCCTTTTCTGTTCTTCTGATCCCCGGCTCAAAGTCAGCAGTATCTCAAATCCCTGTCTTTGATGGAAACTCTCCTCCTTGCATATGCGGATCATAGCTCTCGAGTAGGGACCATAGGAACAACGGCATAAAGGCACCTGATTCATTATCGCGGCGCCGTCTACGAGCCAGCCTATAGCACCGATATCCGCCCAGGTAATGGTCGGATAATTAAAAATACTCGAGTACTTAGCTTTTCCTGTGTGTAATTGTTCGAACAGTTCCTCTCTTGATATGCCAAGCGTTTCACAGGCGCTGTACAGATACAGACCGTGGCCTGCCTCATCCTGGATCTTTGCCAGAAGAGCCACTTTTCGTCTTAAGGACGGAGCTCTCGTTATCCAGTTGCCCTCCGGTAACATACCGATGATCTCGGAATGGGCATGTTGGGAGATCTGGCGAATTAACGTCTTTCGATAAGCGTCAGGCATCCAGTCTCTTGGCTCGATCCGCTCTTCATCATCTATTCGCTTTTGGAATCTATCTTCTAATGTCAAAGATTTCATGGTGAAATATTGCTTTTTATTCAACTAACGCCTGTTAGTTTGTTAACGGAATTTTCTATGAATAGTTCAACGGTCCTACGCAAGCGTTTCTCGTGAGCAAGAGCCGTTTCAGGTTTTAAAAAATATACCCATTGAATGCTGGATATCAACATTTTAACAAGTATTTCAGCATCCAGGTCTCGGTCAAGCTGGCCGTTCTCTTGTCCGGTTTCTACTATTTTGTTCAGACGCATTTCGTATGATTTCCGCTGCTTCTGAAATTCCATTCTACGAGTAACGGGAAGATGACGCCACTCCTGACTGAAAACGGTCAGAACCTTGGGATCATGAATTGCCATATCGATATGGAAGTTGAGAATGGCTTTGATCATATCAATTGGAGACCCCCCACCTTTTTCTACCTCGTCAAGGTGGCTCTCAAATCTATGAGCGGTATCAAAACAAATATGATCAAGAAGGTCGGTCTTGGAATTGATATGATTATATAGGCTTGCTGCCTCAATTCCGACCGAACCAGCGATCTCACGAACGGATGTTGCTGAAAATCCCTTTTCGTGAAACAGACGACTGGCGGTAGCTGATATTTTTTCTTTTGTTGTCATGATACGTCGTAATCTACTTTGACGGATGGTGTTCTCGGATGGGACTGGCATGTCAGGATAAAACCTGATTCAACCTCATCTGGCTCCAACGCGTAGTTGACTTCCATTTCTACGTCCCCTTCAAGGAGTTTGGCTTTACACGTGCTGCACACTCCGCCCTTACAGGCAAAAGGCAGGTCGGCCCCTGTTTTAAGAGCAGCGTCGAGGATGCTATTGCCTTTATATCCCAGTGGAAACTGAAATTGTCGACCGTCCAGTATAACCGTTACTTCACTTACATTTTCAGCTTCTTCCTCCTTCAGACTGCCAGTATATGACGCATGTTTTTCCGCTGTGATAGTTGAATTGAAAAGTTCAAAGGAGATCTTCTCTTCGTCTATTCCTATCTCCTCAAGTTGTTCCTTAACTGACCAGATCATAGGCTCAGGTCCACATACGAAATACTGGTCGATCTCTTCTGGTTTAAAAAAATATTTTGCAAATGCTGATACCTTCTTCTTGTCGATCCTTCCTGTGAACAGGGGAGACTCCTGGACTTCCTGGCTCAGAACATATATGATCTGCAGACGATCGAGATACTTGTTCTTCAAAGATTCCAGCTGTTCCTTAAAAATGATCTGATCGGTAGATTTATTACCATAGACCAATATGATCTCGGCATTTGGATCATTCCCTAGAATATCCTTGATGAGACTGATGACAGGTGTGATACCACTCCCGGCAGCGAAGGCTACATAGGATTCTGCTTTGGCCGACTCCTTACGCTTGAAGTTCCCTTGAGGGGGCATCACATTGATGACCGTCCCGGGTTCAAGTTCTTCATTGGCGTATGTAGAGAACTTTCCTCCGATAACCTTTTTTATGGCTACCCTGATCTCCTTTTCACCGGGTGAACTGCATAGGCTGTAGGATCTCCTTACTTCTTCTCCATCAATGGATTTCTTGAGAGTAATATATTGTCCGGCATCAAAATCAAAGATGGAAGGATCGATACCGTTAAGTTCAAATGCCACGGAGACACAACTTGAAGTTTCTTCCCTGACATCCTTCACTTTTAGAGGATAGAATTTAGCTGACATACTAACGACTGTTCGTTAGTAAAGGTCTGAAATTCTTTTAAATTGGCAAAATATATCTGTCTAACTAAAAAAGCCCTCAGCTTTTGACTGAGAGCTTTATAAATCAAAATATCTTTAGAACTTTCTTTTTCTAAGAAAGACTGTCGACGTGTGTCATCAAACTGGACTTGAGATTGGCGGCTTTATTCTTGTGCCATGTCCCTCTTTTCGCCAGTTTATCGATCATAGAGATCACTTTTGGTAAAAAAGACGTCGCATCTTTCTTACTCGTCATTTCTCTGAGTTTCTTTATCGCCGTACGCGCTGCCTTCTTATAGTATCTGTTGCGAACGCGCTTTACAGCATCCTGTCTTATTCGCTTCTTGGAAGATTGATGATTAGCCATAAAATAGTCTAATTCTTAAGTTTTAAGGCCTGCAAAGGTAATTGTTTTTTGGTTTAGAGACAAGTACTCATGAAGAATTTGATCATTCCGGAGTGCCGTCGTTGATCCAGGCTTCTATCTTATCTATAGTACAGGAAGGAAGCTTATCCATATTACGGGGCATTGGTTCGACTCCGGGCTCACGACGCAATGCCATAATAATAGGACGATTTTGAACAAAGTTGACCGCATCATCATATGTTGCCAGACTCCCATTAACCGAACCTGAGGAGTGACAGCCGCTGAAAGTACAGTTCATATTGAAGATATCTGAGACCGTATTGGTATATGTGATGTTCTCGGTATCACATCCTGTCATAGGCTCGTCGTCGTCATCTTTACTACATGCGACAATTAGCAGTCCCATGAGAATGGATAAGGTCAAGTAACGCTTCATACAATTAATATTTAGGGTTAATAATGCTAGGTTAGATAAACTACGAAATTGGCTCAAATCTTCATTATATCAGGGTAACATATTGTGAGCTATATAATTAAATTAGCGGGCAAACGACACCTAGATGGCGAATTTTTATAAAAGACATATAAAAGACCTTCAACTCGAGTTGAGCAGTAAGGCAGGAAGGACGCGCCAGGAGATGAAGGAAGCTCTGGGCATAGACAAACTTCACAAGTTATCATCCAATGAGAACGCGTTGGGACCTTCACCGCTGGCTCAGGAGGCAATAAGGAAGTGTGTTCACCGAATTCATGAATATGACCACAGGACGGATGATCAATTCAGAATGGCTCTTCAGTCACATTTCAGTAATAGGATCCATGAGAGCCAATTTATTTCTACTAATTCGGGTCTGGAGATCATCGAATTGGTCATGCAAGGCTTTCTGGAGCCTGGCGATGAGATCATTATTAGCAACCCCACTTTTCATGTCTATGAAATATTTGGGAAAGTACAGGGGGCGAAGATCATAGACGTTCCACTCCAGGCAGATGATTTTCTCCCGGATGTTGAAAGAATTCATGATGCCATAACGGATAAGACAAAACTGCTAATCATAGCCAATCCTAATAATCCTACTGGAGTGGCGATCGAGAGAGGAATTTTGACGCGCCTGATCGAAGGTGTTCCGGACAATGTGGTCGTCCTGATAGATGAGGTCTATCATCACTTTAGCCAGTTGGACGATTTCCCCTATGCGATCGATTATATTGAAAAAGGACACCCAGTCGTGGGTATGCACAGCTTTTCCAAGGCCTATGGTCTTGCCGGGATCAGACTGGCTTATGGTTTTGCCTCAAGAGAAATGGCGGAATATCTTCAAAAGCTCAGGCGTCCGTTCTTCATCAATACCATGTCTATGGAGGCGGGCTTGGCGGCCCTGCAGGATAAAGATCATTTTTCGCGCACCCAGGCTCTTATAAAGGAAGAAAAATCAAAATTGTATTCTGCTTTCGACAGACTGGGTTTAAAATACTGGGAAAGTCATACGAATTTTATTTTGGTAAGGCCAGAAGTGGATCATTATGACTTGATCGATCGCATGCTTCAGTATGGAATAATGCTGAGGTCGGGCGATAATAACGGGGCTGCTGGGTGTATACGTATAACTATAGGATTACCAGAATCCAATAAATTACTGATCAAGGCACTCGAAAGTGAATTATAGTTCTGTCAGTTCTGACTATTTCTGCCCAGGCGTTTAGACAAGATCCTTTTTAGCTTCAAATAAGATCCTTTGATAAGGCTTTCGGGTTCTTCCTCCTGCATGGTAAATACAACTGACTGACCCGGTAGACCAACGACGATGCTCATGGTGAATGAGGTCGGAGAATGCCCTTCAGTACCGATATGCACGTCGGTATATATGATCTGTTGAAATTTTTCTTTGAGCTTGTAGAGCAGGAATTTAATGCGTCTGATCAGCCTGTTGCTCAAGTCAGCCTGATCACTGATGTTTATTGTCACAACAATCGATTTTGAACTAAAACGGTGTAAGGAATTGCAAGTTGTTCACCACGTATTTTTTAACATTTTTCACAGAATAGAAGTCTCTATATATATCTGGTGATAAATGAGAAGATTGGCACAATTAAGTCTTACTAATTTGCTATTATAGCAAGAACTATTAAACCAGCCCCTATGAATTACTTCAGTAAGCTCATTGCGAGCCTGAGCGATATGACTCAGAATGTACGTGGTGATATGTTTGGTGGCCTTACCGCAGGTATCGTTGCTCTGCCGCTTGCACTTGCCTTTGGTGAACAAACAGAGATGGGGGCTATTGCAGGTTTGTATGGTGCCATAGCCATTGGTATTGTAGCTGCTTTGTTGGGAGGCACGAAAACTCAGATCAGCGGACCTACAGCACCCATGACGGTTGTGTCTGCCGTGATCATCGCAGATGCAATTGATTATGCGGGCGGGTTTGAGGAAGCGATCCCGATCATCATAGCGACATTCATGATCGCAGGTATACTCGAGGCACTTATGGGTGTGGCTCGGCTCGGGAATTACATCAAGTATATACCATATCCAGTCGTGTCTGGTTTCATGAGTGGTATCGGGGTGATCATAGTCATTACGCAGATCTTTCCCTTCTTTGGCGTTGAGGCGCCGAGTGGCGGTCCTATGGGTACCATCAGGAGTATGCACAAGATACCCGAGATCGTTAACTTCTATTCGATAGGGGTGGCATTGGTCACCATCGCGATTATATACCTGTTTCCACGTATCACCAAGAAGGTGCCTTCTGCTTTGGTGGCTTTGATCCTGATTACGTTGCTCGCCTATTTCATGATTCCTCCCGAATCAATACTCCGATTGCATACCGAAGGGCCTATACCAACTGGTCTTCCTGAGTTACAATTGGGATTTATCAAGGTGTTTTCAGATTTCAAGGAAGTCATGGTTGTTTTCGAATATGCTTTTACTCTGGCGGCATTGGGCGCGATCGATTCACTTTTGACCTCTGTAGTAGCGGATAACATGACCAAGACAAAACATGACAGCAACCAGGAATTGATTGGGCAGGGCATAGGTAATATGGCGGCGGCGGCAATAGGAGGATTGCCAGGTGCTGGAGCTACTATGAGGACTGTGATCAACATTAATACCGGAGGACGGACCAAGCTTTCTGGACTAATAGCTGGTTTGTTCTTGTTGTTAGTTTTACTGGGACTTGGAGCATTCGTTGGATTTATACCCAACGCCGTTTTGGCAGGTATCCTGATCACAGTTGGAATAGGCATCATTGATTATAAAGGTTTCAGGCACATCCGTGAAGTACCAAAATCTGATGCCTTCGTCATGGTTGTAGTTCTATTGCTAACCGTGTTTGTGGATTTGCTTGTTGCAGTAGCCGTTGGCATGGTTCTGTCGGCGGTCTTATTCATGAAAAAAATTGCCGATGTTGTCGAGCACAGGACGGTGATGTCCCCACTCAGGAGTTTTTCCCGTGAAGTGCCCTGGGAGGACGAGGGAAACATCATTGACAGGATCGGAGATAAAGTCTACATCAAACACATTGATGGCCCCTTATTTTTTGGCTTTGCATCCAGGTTCCAGGACATGTTTAAGGCTCTTCCAGATATCCAGGTTGTGATAATTCGTATGGACAAGGTTCCTTATGTCGATCAGTCTGGATTGTATGCTATGGAAGATGCCATTGTTGAACTGGAAAGAAAGGGTGTTGAAGTTGCATTTACAGGCCTTCATGGTCAACCCGAAGAAATGTTCAGGAGGATCAGAATAATTCCTGACATTGTGGAAGAAGAGCATAATTTTGAAGATTTTGAATCTTGTGCACTTTGGGTGGAGCGGGAGGTCCTCTCTGGCAGTGGCGACGATGTAGACAGGCTGCTGAATATTTTCAAGAAGTAATCAATTCCATCACTTGATGGATTCACATTTCCAGGCAAGTGTATCGCGAAGCTATATCTCAATGATGCATTGAGAAACTGCTGGTAAAGTAATTGACATAATTTCACGGTTTAACCAGCTATGGGAAATTGAAGCTTCTGGCTTTCAACATAGACCAGGTTGCTGAGTAAATATCGACCACTTCAGCATCTCTGTGCAAATATTTCAAGAAAAAGCATGGATCATTGAATCAAGCCCAATTCCAGATCAGAACTGCCCAATTATTGATTTTACCAGAAATGAAAAACAGCCGCGGTAGTGAGAATGATCAATCATTTTATTGAAATAACTGATATCAAATAAAAAACACCTGACCATATTAACTGATCAGGTGTCTATTTTTTTTAGATTCTTAAATTTTAAGATTCTTCCTCTTCTGTTTTGAACTCGGCGTAGGCTGCTTTCCAGTCGTCGACCGCGTTTTGAACTTCTTCAGTGGCTGCCGGCATTTCCTCCTTCCATTCCTTCAGCTTTGTCTGGGCCTCACTTGCGGTTTCCTGCAATTCCTGCACTTTGCCCATAACATCTCCTTCAAGATTCTCAGCAGCTAAACCTTCTGTCAGTTCTGTCAGCGTCTCGGTTTTCTTGCCCCATTCCTTCATCAGGTTGGCAACACCTTGCTGTATAGGATGGTAGCTCTTCAACGCTTCCATGTAGTTCATCTTTACGGCCATCCATTGGTTGAATCCCTCTTCTCCATGGATCTCTTTCACTCGAGGGTCGTTGAGGCTATGTTCAGCCACTTCATTGTTATAACTTCTGATGGTCGAATTTAGATTTTCTGAAAAATTGGTCAATTCGGTTGTGGTTTGACCCCATACTTCTGCTACATCTTCAATAGGTGCTCTGTACTTCTCAACTCCGTTACATGAAAGCAAGAACATCGGTAATAGGAAAAGGAGAAACATTTGTTTCATACTCAAAGATTTAATTTTTGGATTAGTTAATGATAGTTGGAAATCGGGTATTAAAGCACGCTATTTTACAGGTTAATCTTTTAGTCTGACAACTCTTTTTCCATCTTACTGTAGATAAAGGCGATCACTGCTCCCATGAGGCCATAAGCTACGACGTTGAAGACAGCGTCCGCTACATATCCACCGGCAAGCATGGACTTGTTGACCGAGTACCAGATAACATTGAGTCCTACTCCAATGACCAGTCCCAGAACTGTGCCGAACACCAGGCCATTTTTAAAGTTATGGCGACCCTGAGCCCATCTGTCATAGATCAGAGCACTGAAGATACCGACGATGAGATGCCCGATAAATAGCCATAGCATACTCATCTCATCTTCACCTTTCATGACGGCCATACCTTCTTCTGTTTGAAATGGTTCGGTGGCATTGGCAATGCCGTAGAATATAAAACCAAAGATCCAGAGAGCCACTCCGCCAATTATTCCGGAAATTAAAGTAGATCGTTTCATTATGATTAGTTTTTTGTTTTGACTAGATGCCTTGAGCAATTTAACAATATTTAGCAAATTGAGAAATAAGTCAATATGATAAAATTGCTATGATACCATTTCCCCCATGGTGAATCATTGCTTGATGATCCTGGTGGCCGCGGTTATTTCGGGAAACTCTATTAGCACGATGTAAACCCCGGCGGGCCATTGAGTTGCCGTAATACATATCCTGTCAGATCGGTTGGAAATCATGGACTCGTATATCGACACCCCATTTGAATCATATACATGAATATGCTCGATATCTCCCTGAGGATTCTGAACACAGATATCATTGTTGAATGGATTTGGATAAGCAGTGAGCTTTTTTTGACCAGGGTCAGTGGTTGAAACTGTATTACATCCCAGGCTGTTGAAAAGACCACTCCTTAAGGTGTTCAGGACCGTCATCATTCTCGTCTTTTGTCCCTGTGTAAACATAGTCATGCAGCTATCATCTGTATTGTCCATGAAATTATAGAATTGTACGCCCGGAGCTCTTGGACTGCAGATATCTCTTAAAGGAAAGGACGGGCATCCATCAGAAGGACTTTCCTGGGGAGGGGTGTCAAGGATGTCATCGTCATCATTACATCCTCCACTGTTCTTGCCCCAGACATGATCGAGGCCTAGATAATGTCCCATTTCGTGGGTAGTCGTTCTACCGAGGTGATTGGGATAAGAATTGACGACAGTTCCTGTTCGACCAAAATAATCGGGTTCTATAACTATTCCATCCGATTGTATAGGATCGGCCATCCCCGGAAATGTTGCGAATCCAAATATTCCGTTACCGATCTCGCAGACCCATATATTGACATACTTATCGACATCCCAGGCGTTATGACCACCTTCGGATGTCTGATAGTAGTGATCGCCACTTCCAATGTTGGTCTCAAAGGTCTTTGTGCGTGTGATTCCCGTTGTTGGATCGCCGTCAGGATCACGCTGAGCTAAACAGAATTCTATCTCACAATCTGCTGAAACATCGGCGAAGGATAGCGGTGTAATGTTGAAATTATCATTAAGCCTTCTAAAGTCCTCATTAAGAACGTCGAGTTGTGAATGGATCTGATCGTCGCTTATATTATCCGCACTGTCCTTCCAGATGACGTGGACGACTACTGGGACAGAGATAACCGAGCGAAACAATTTATCAGGATAGATGTCTTGGTCTTGTAAGGGTAAGAGTTGATCGCTGACCTTTTTCCAGGAAAGATGAGAATCACTTTCTGCGCGTTCTCTCACCTCGACACTGGCACATTGCCGCTGCTGAGTAAAAGCCTGTGCAGGACTGAGGAAAAACAGGCCGAAGAGCAGGAGTATGGCACGTACTGTCGTCATAATGGCAATTACAATAATATCGCATTTTTCATTGACTTGCTACAATAAGCTGAGGGCCCTAAAGCAAGGATGCACTTATGACATCACCGGATCAGCGTGACGTCGCCAGTTTCAGGTTCGAGGCCTGCACCACAGGCATCTTCCAACTGAATTACATAGAGATAAACCTCAGATAATGCCTCTTCGCCGTTTTCTGTACGTCCGTCCCATCCATCATTATCATTAGCCTCAAAAACAAGTTGGCCCCATCTATTGAACACCTTGAATGATCCTACCTGGTACTCAAGGTCGTTTTCAAAATCCACCCTGAATACATCATTGAATCCATCGCCGTTAGGTGTAAAGGCATTCGGTATTTCATAAACCGGTTGAGTCACCACAATATCAGCCTCAGCCTGATGAGCACAACCATAATTGTCCTCGAAAGATACATTGAAACGACCCGAGACATTAGGGGAGTGCATTGTACTCAGTTCCATTCCTTCCAACTCTACGATTTTGCCGGAAGTATCGGTATAAGTCCACATAATGGTCTCACGGACTACATCAGAAGTAGATGTGCCTGTTAGCTCTATATCCGCTGTCACAATATCGCAATCCGCTAACGAGTCCGGATCAACGAACAGTTCAAGTTCTCCAGGTCGGGAATAGTTAAGCAATACGGTATCCAGATATGTGCATTCTGCAATCTTAACAGTTAAAACGGCCTGGCCGTCGCCATTGACTACAATGCCAGTATTGGGATCTCCAGGTTCGAGGATTTCGATCTGACCGTTCGATGCAGAAGCGATCCATGTATATTCCACACCATATTGATTGATCACTGAATCTGAGGGGACCTTTGGATCCATGAACAAAGTGTCTCCCTGGCAGACCGTTGTATCCTGACCGGCATCGGGTTCAAAATCGATGACAGGAACGATCGCACTGAATTCACCTGAGCATTCTCCGTTAATGATATCAAGGGTATAAGAGCGCGTCATCCCTGTTGAGATAGTGATCATTTCCGTAAACTGCCCTTCAAGGATTGGCCCTCCGCGCCAAACATAGCTTGCATTGCGCGGATCGGTATTGCCAAAATCAACGAATAGATTGATCGTGTCACCTCTGCAGAAAGGCGAATTATCGGGGTTGAAACCAATGCCATTTTCTGGAAGACGATCGACCACGACCGTAACTTCATCCTGAGGAGCACATCTTTCACTGGTATAAGTCGCAGTAAAGGTTGTTGTGCTCTCTGGGCTGATCGTCACAGTCAGTTCATCATTCGGCCCTATAATACTCAGACCTGGTGCCCACGTCAGCTGGCCTTCACCTCTTGTCTGCGCACTCAGGCTGATAGTATCACCGAGACATATATAGAGGGTATCTTCAGCAGTTAATATATCGACACCTACATCGATCACATTGACCGTTACCTCCGCGCTGTCTTCACAATATCCCATAGTTGTGGAGGCGTACAATTGATACGTGATCGTATCCTGAGGTGTTGCAATAGGAACGGGACTCGACGGATCATTGATCCCGTTGTTGGGAGACCATTGATAAGCCGACTGATTATTAGGGATCCGCAGTCTGGCTAGTCTGATGGACTCACCTTTGCATATTGTTGTATCTGCGATCACATCGGGGAAAGCAAGGGTTTCAACTTCAATCACTATAGAAGCAGTATCCCTGCAATTAGCAGTATCAACCACGACCGAATAAGTGGTCGTGATCGGCGGATCGACAATAACCAACTGATCAGTCGTACTGGTAATATTTCGACCTGGAAACCACATTCGATTTCTACCTCGAACGTTATCATTCGCTTGTAGGCGTACCGATTCTCCACGACAAATACCCGTGGGATCAAAGGGCATGATATCGACTTCGGGATCCAGGACATCTATACTAATCGTGTCATGCCACTGACAACCGGCATTTCCTATGATCGTTCCGGTTAATATGATCTCTACGTCTTCTTCGAGCAACAACGAATTGATATTCAGATCTGGATCGCCAAACAAATCTGACGGCTGCCAGGACATATTGAGATATTCCAGATCACCCTCTGCTTTGAGTAATATCGAATCACCCTTGCAAAAATCTCCTTCGGTGCTTATCTCTACATTAAGTCTGTCTCGGATGATTATCTCCAGCTCGGTTAGTTCGACTTCACCACAGCCCCAATTTCGAGATAATTTCAACTTTATCACTTCCTGACCTTCTTCGACCCCGTCATCTATGACGTCGATAGGGTACTGTACGCTCCTTTCTCCTGCCGGTTGAACGATAGTTCGACCAGATGGCCAAATGAAATCATCTCCTTCTACTGCCGAGCCCTCGAAACTGATCGTCCATTCAGTGTCATCCTCATAAGTCCTGGGGTAATTTATCGTAACGAAATCTTCACCAGGATTGCATTCTTCGATCAGGAAGCTGAGGCCTGTCGATGCCCTGAAGGTCATGGCGGGGGTAAGGCAACGGAGGTTAGACAGGAAGAGTCCGGAATCGTAAAGGCTGTCCCTTCTGTCGCCAATGGCCGCGATCAGTTCATTGGCCTGGCAGGGCTCTACATTCTGGGTGAGCAAAATAAATTTTTCTCCTCCAGAACCATTAGCTGTCATCCCGTCGTATTCTATACTTTGACTGCTGAGCATATTTCGATAGTAATTCCATCTATTACTGTCGAAGGGATTGATGTTGCTGATCTGTATATCAAGTGAGTCCCCCGGTATAATAGCGATGTTTGAATGATTATTCAGCCCTGGTTCACCGGTAAATCCACCTGTTGTGTAGAATAAACCGATAATGTCTGTGAGCGCCGCATCCAGACATTCAGGATATTCCTCAGAACCAAGGGTAAGCTCAATACCTATAATATCTGTCTCCGGTATAAAGTCCAGATCTATAGCGCATGCATTATTGGTGAGGGTGCTATCTCCATAGATACGGGTAGAAAGCGAGTCAAGAAGGTCAAATCCCGGCCTACCATTGTTGAAGCCCATATTCGGAAGCGAATTCGGGCGACCGACATATTCAGCATTTCCTGTAGTTAATAACAATCCCTTATCCATGCCGAGATCTGAATTAACGCCTGAAAAGATGCCATATGCACTATCCGCACAATAGATTGAATCCACGCTAATGTCGATCAATCTGCCTTGTATGCTTCCGGTGACCTCACTCTTCCCAGCATTTACGTTGATATTGAGGCTGTCAAACGAAGGGCATGAATCTTGTGAACATGCCCATGATGCATCGAAACCGGGAGCCGTTCCAACACTATCAGTCACCCAAAGGATCGTCATACACCCTGAAGCAGCATTGAAGCTCTGACAAACGGCATTGTTGATATCACCCTGAGTGCAAGAGCCGGCGGTATCTCTCATGTCAGATGATGTGCCTATTAATATTCCAGTTGTATCCGGTCCATCATAGATCTTGAAAAAGTCACCATTACCCAGGGAACTCAATTCATAACGATCCATGGTAAGGGTAATGCAGAAATGGGGATCCTCCGGGCATATATTGAAAATATGCGTTTCGTTATTGCTGTAATTGCTGTCAGGCCCACCGGTATCATACAACCTGCCCATGCAGAGGAAAGAACTATCTTCATCAATGCCGTACTTGTCATCGATCTCTTGAATACATATATAAAAGCTGCCATTATTGATGCCTCCTACACCGCTCGCGTTCAAACGAATATAATAGGTGGTATTCGGAAGTAGCTGACTGTTACTGAGCCTGAAATTTAGATTGTTGACACGGTTCGGTGCGCTAAAACATATCGGCAATAATTTAAGGTCATTGGTATCACATGTGCCTGTGTAGAAGGCTACCTCCGGATTGAAAAGGCCTGAGGTATCATTAATCATTGTATCGGGCTTCCCCTGGATAGTAAAGTCGTACAGGAGTGCATCCCCTGTAGTGAATTGAAACCATACATCGTTATCAGTACTACCTCCGAGAAAACAAGGCGGCAAGAACTGAAGTCCGATATCACTTGATGTCGCTCCGATATTATTGAACAGGAACATTGTATCGCAGTAGGTAGTAGTTCCCAGGTTAATGGCATCTTCACATTCATCATTTGATGGTTGTGCCAATGAAAGGGAAACAAAAAGAAGTTGAATGGCCAGAATAAACGGAAGCCTCATAAGGATCAAATTTAGTCGCTAAAAATACCAAAGAATCTGAGCGTCTGATGTATTCAATGATTTTAATGATGTCAGATGGATCTCAATTACAGTCAATTAAGGTCTCAGCTACGTCCGTTGGTTTGTAGAATGACTTGATATCTGTGAACTCGCTGCGGAGGTAATTCAGAATGTTAGTAATCTCTGTTTCTGTCAGATCCTTTTGAGCTGGCATTGGAATTAGAGAGTTGGCATCCACTCCAGTCCTGATCAGGCAGGCAATTTCAAGGTCCAGGGCAACGATCTTGTCAGCGGAAAGAGGGGGTATCGCCATGCCCAGGCCGCTTCCATCGGACATATGACAATTGGCACAACGAGACTCATAGAGGAGTTTGCCTTGCTCGAATGAGGGACTGCAGCCAAGGAGTACAATGAACCACATGCAATTCCAGTAAAGCTTCACTCTGCCGGATTTATTTCTGCCAGCAAACGGTCAATGTCATCCATAAATCTGTCTACATCACGTGGGTCTGTGCCGTCACAAAACGACCTCACACGTCTTTCAGTGTCTACCAGGATCAATCGACCACTATGGTCGAATCCACCCGGAGCATTAGGGTCCTCCTTGGCGATGCTGAAATAATCTTCAGCGATCACCATAATGCTATCCTTGTTGCCAGTAACCAGTTTCCACTGATCAGTGTTGATGTCAAGATTCTCTGCATAGGTTTTGAGTCTGGGGACCGTATCGTTTCTAGTGTCAATACTATGTGATAGCATCATCAACTGGTCTTCATCGCCAAACCTTTCCTGTAGTCTTAGCATCTGCTTCTTAACCCTGGGGCATATGGTAGGACAAGAGATGAAAAAGAAGTCTACGACGTAAATTTTGTCATTGAAGGTTTCATTCGAGATCGACTGACTATCCTGATCGATAAATTTAAAATCCCGGACGGTATGATAGATAGTATCACCATCCTCAAACAGCTTGTTTCCGAGTATTGGCAGCGGCTTTTCATTTTCAGTCTGGCAAGAGACAATGATCAATACGGTCAGGAAGCTAAAAATGGTGCCGATAGATCTATTCATCATTATTTTCCAATAATTTTTGAGCGTTAGAAATACTGCTGAGCATAAGCTCGCTGACCTCTTTAATGTTCTTCTTTTCCTTCTTAAGGTAGGCCTCATCCGTCTTTCTTTTTGCATCAAAATCCCTCATCCAGTCAAACATAGCTTCTTCCGCTTCATTCAGCTCTCTGATCCTTTGATCATAACGCGCAATCATGGAAGAATCCTGGAGGTTTTGTTTTTCCTTTTTCAGTTCGCGCGACAATTTTGACATATCGCTCACTTTGGGCATGACTTCATCGTGAATGGCCATGACCTCATCAAAAAGAGGGTGATTGCCTTTTTCCTGACAGGATAGTGTGATCAATACAAGCGCTGTTATTAAGTGGAATCGCATATAGAAGTAATTTATATTATTTAAACTCAAAAATCCCACCTTTGTTAGGAATAAAAAAGTCGAATTGAAAAAGCGAGGAATTGTTTGGTTCCGCCAGGATCTGCGTCTCCATGATAACGAGGCTATCCATGAGGCTATTAAACTCTGTGATGAGATAATCTATGTATATGTTTTAGATAGCCGTCTGTTGGATGGCAGAACTAGTTTTGGTTTTCCGAAAATGGGGAACAAGAGAAAGGTCTTTCTCATGGACTCTGTCCGTGACCTGAAGAAAAATCTGAGATCGCGAGGCGTGGATCTTATTGTTCGAAGCGGTCTTCCCGAGGAGGTCGTATTTCAGCTGGCTCAAACATATAAGACCAGTTGGGTTTTTTGCAATCGCGAAAGGACCGAAGAAGAAAAGAATGTACAGGATTCATTGGAAAAGCGCTTATGGACCATTGGTCAGGAGATCTGTTATTCACGTGGTAAAATGCTTTATTATACCCAGGATCTGCCTTTTCCTGTCAATCATGCGCCAGATCAATTCACAAGCTTCCGAAAGGAGGTCGAAAAGATAACCCAGGTAAGAACACCTCTTCCGGAAGCCTCTTCATTAAAGCCCTTCAAGGATGTTGAAATAAAAAATGAATGGCCGGATCATGACTCTTCTTATCCAGAAAAGGGATATGCATTCAGAGGTGGAGAGACCGAAGGCCTGAAAAGGTTGCGATATTACATTTGGGAGAGCGAGGCGGTGTCGACTTATAAGGATACGCGAAACGGAATGTTAGGCGCTGATGATTCATCCAAATTCAGTCCGTGGCTCGCACATGGATGTCTGTCCCCCAAAATGATATACGAGGAACTTACAAGGTATGAAGAGAAGGTCGTAGCCAATGACAGTACTTACTGGTTGTTCTTTGAACTGTTGTGGCGTGACTTCTTTAGATTGATGGGAAAGAAACATGAGAACAAGATATTTCAATTAGAGGGCTACACGGGAGGGGATGAAGTTTCGCGTGATGTTGACTGGACGAAATTCAATAAATGGAGATATGGTGAAACGGGTACGCCTCTCGTTGATGCAGCCATGATCGAATTGAGAACGACTGGCTGGTTATCCAACCGTTCCCGCCAGATCGTGGCTAGTTATCTTATCAATGATCTACAACTCAACTGGCTTATGGGTGCTGAATGGTTTGAGTCCCAATTGATAGATTATGACCCCTGTTCCAATTACGGCAACTGGGCCTACATAGCAGGAGTGGGAAGCGATACGCGGCCGAACCGATATTTCAATGTGTTGTCGCAGGCGAGGAGGTACGACCCTAATGGTGAGTATGTTAAATACTGGATACCCTCCCTGGCCGATCTCAATGAAAAAATAGTGCACCAGCCGGATAGAATAGAAGGGAAGAAGCCGACAGTAGGTGGACCTATTCCTGATCACTATCTCAATCCGATCATCGGGTCTGGCAAATGGGCATCCTGAACTGAGTTTACACCGCAACGTTCAGAATATTCACTTCACCAAAGCATGCAAGTATTTAGAGCAACAATTAATTCTTTTTGACCTGAAGCCTGGATTGTAAGCAAGGAAGTATGCTGATTAAATGCCTTCGGCCTCGTGGCCCTTCTTTTTGGTGATAACGCCGTCCTCCATATACAGCATCCTGTCGCTCATTTCAGCAAGTTCAGGATTATGAGTTACTATAACAAAGGTCTGTCCGAGATCCTTTCTGAGATTAAGGAACAATTGATGCATTTCTTCAGAGGTCTGGGAGTCGAGATTGCCAGTAGGTTCATCCGCCAGGATGATCCGGGGGTTATTGACCAGGGCCCGGGCCACAGCTACGCGTTGTTGTTCTCCGCCGGATAGTTCATTTGGTTTGTGATCACGACGTTCTTTTATTCCGAGGTAATCCATCAGCTCCTCTGCCCTTTTACCGGCTTTCAGCTTCGAGGTTTTCATTATAAGCGAAGGGATCATGATGTTTTCCCTGGCAGTGAACTCCGGAAGCAAGTGGTGGAACTGAAAGACGAAACCTATTGTCTTATTGCGGAATTCTGCCAGTGCCTTGTTCTTCAATCTGGAAATATCGGTATCGTCTATGATTATCTGGCCGAGATCCGCCTCATCCAATGTTCCGAGGATGTGAAGCAGGGTGCTCTTTCCAGCTCCTGATTTCCCCATGATCGTGACGATCTCAGAGGGGCTAATTTTAATTTTTACGCCTTTTAGTACAGCGAGATCACCATAATTCTTGTATATATCTATACCTTCTACCATAGGAGGAATTGCAAGGGTCTTGTGAAATTGGCATTGGCCATTCTCGCAATAGTTAACAAATATATCAAAGTGGGCACACAAGATTCTTTTAAAAAGAAAGTTATATTTGAGTCGGAGACAAAGTCCGTATTAGCCAAGCAATTGCCATATGATTTGTGAATGGTTTAGTGAGTAAAGGACATGATCTCTGGCAACATTGCTTAAAGATGCATATGAAAATTCTTCAACTCTGTAAGAAATTTCCCTATCCCCAAAAAGATGGCGAATCGATCGCCATTGCCAATCTAAGTAAGTCCCTGGTTGAATTGGGCTGCGAAGTGCATTTACTGGCAATGAATACTTCCAGACATTATGTCCGACTTGATGATGTGCAAGATGAAACTTCTCATTATCAAAAGGTATATGCAGTCGAGGTCGATAACAGACTGAAACCGTTCGATGCTCTACAGAACCTGATCAAAGGAAATTCTTATCACGTCTGTAGATTTGAGTCCGCTCATTTCGAAAAAAATCTGAAAAAGTTACTTTCTCAGGAGGATTACGATGTCATTCAGCTTGAGACAATGTATCTCGCACCTTATCTCGATATAATAAGAAAGCACTCCAAGGCAATAGTTGCCATGAGGGCCCATAATGTGGAACACGAGATCTGGGAAAGGATCACGGAAAATACCAGCTTTCTTCCAAAGAAATGGTATCTCTCAAAATTGACAAGACAGTTGCGGGATTATGAAGTGGGCAACCTCAATCGCTATGATATCCTGGTGGCGATAAGCGATGAGGATCTGAAGAAGTTCAAGACACTGGGATACAGGAATGGGGCGGTCTCAACACCGGTCGGTCTTGACCTGTCTGCCTATAACAATAAAGAACAAGAGCCCGAGAGCAAGACCACATTGTCTTTCATTGGCAGTCTGGATTGGCAGCCCAATCTGGAAGGCCTGAAGTGGTACTTAAAATATATCGCACCGAAGGTAAAAGGTGCGGAATTGCACATTGCAGGAAGAAATACCCCTGACGAAGTTTACGCTTTCAGTCGTAACGATAACATCACAGTCCATGGTGAGGTGCCGGATGCGATCAACTTCATTGCCAGGCATGACATCATGATCGTTCCGTTGCTATCAGGAAGTGGTATGAGAGTAAAAATCCTGGAAGGAATGGCGATGAGCAAGACGGTCATAACCACAAGTAAGGGAATGGAAGGTATCGATGCTGTCGACGGCCATAATATTTTAGTGGCCGATGATCCGGAGTCTTTTGCCACAAAGGTCAACTGGGCTATTAAGAATAAGGATGCAAACCGAAAGATAGGTGAAAATGCCAGGGAGTTTGTTGAGGATCACTACAACGCAAAGGATGTGGCCAAAAAATTACTAAAAACCTATGAGTATGTCCTGACCCAGGACTATGTTACCCACTCATGATCAGGAGATCACCGCACTTGATTTAAACTTACGTCGGACACATTTGATAAAGGGCAATTGCAATGGTTCTGACCAGCGATCATTGGTACCGATATAGGAAATGTCTTCCGAAGTGAATATGTAACTTCGCAGGTGTGATAACTCTTGCAAAATTCTGTATCTGGACAACAGTGGTCCTTCTGTTGTATAGCTATTTGATCTATCCTTTGATCATGAAGTACTTAGCAAGATCCAATCCGGGAGTCAATAATGAATACACTCCTGATTATACCCCAAAAGTCTCTATCATCACGGCAGTGTATAATGAAGAATCTATCCTTAAAGAAAAATTTGATTGCCTTGAGAAGCTGGAATTCCCACGTAAAAACCTTCACATTTTCTTTGGCTCGGATAAAAGCACGGACCGGTCCAATGAAATGTTGAGAGCATTTGAGAAAAAAAATGACCACGTCACCTTTATACCGTTCAATGAAAGGCGAGGTAAAATTGGTGTTATAAATTCACTTGGTGAGATGGCAATCGAAAGATTCGGACAGTCAGAAGACCATATATTCTTATATAACGACGCCAACGTAATGATCCCACCGGACCTAGTAAAAAGAATAGCTGCTAATTTTAGTGATGGCAAACTCGCCCTTGTCGATGCCAATATGATGAGCAGGAATTTGAGTAAAATGGGGATCTCGAGGGCAGAACGAGCGTATATCAACCGTGAGGTATTGCTCAAACACTGGGAGGGCCAGGTTTGGGGAACGCTTCAGGGCGCCTTCGGTGGGTGTTATGGCCTTCGTAGCACCTTTTTCATAAAAGTGCCGCCCAATTATCTGGTCGACGATTTTTATATTTCGTTCAATGCCATGCTCAATGGAGGTTGGGCCGTCAATGATCTGAATGCGAAATGTTATGAGAGTGCTTCTCACGATATTTGGCAAGAATTCAAACGAAAGTCCAGGATCTCTGCTGGAAACTATCAGAACCTCAGTTTTATTTTTGGTATGTGGAACAAGGCGAGGTTGCCTCTGAAGTTTTGCTTCCTCTCACACAAGGTTATTCGCTGGGTCGGACCATTTTTAATGTTATTCAGCGTTTTGTCACTGATCTTTCTATGGATTGAAGGTGAAAGTTTTTATGGAGCACTCTTCTGGATCAGCCTGATCGGGGCGATCGTAATACCTTTATTGGATATTATTATGAGCAGGTTAGGCCGTCATGTGGATATATTACGAAAGATCAGATATTTTATCATGATGAACATAGCATTGTTAACCGGGTTTTTTAAGTATGTCAAAGGAATTCAAAACAGCTTCTGGGAGCCACCGAAGCGGGTCTGAGGAGATTCAACTCAACAGTATAGAACAGGCTCTTGATGACCTGCAAAATGGGAAGGTCATTATAGTGGTGGACGATGAGAATCGTGAAAATGAAGGTGATTTCATTTGCGCAGCGGAAAAGATCACTCCCGATATCATAAACTTCATGTCTAAGCATGGTCGGGGTTTGATCTGTGTCCCGATCGAAGAAAGAAGAGCCCGGGAACTTCAATTGCCTATGATGGTAGAAGACAACACAAGTCTTCATGCCACTGCGTTTACCGTCTCTGTGGACCTGATCGGACATGGGTGTACAACGGGAATATCGGCACATGACAGATACAAGACGATCAGGGGGCTCATAGATCCCGAGATGAAACCGGAAGACTTTGCACGGCCAGGCCATATATTTCCTTTGAAGTCGATGGATGGTGGCGTTCTCAGACGTACCGGCCATACAGAAGCGGCTGTTGATCTTGCGCGCCTGAGTGGCTGTTATCCTGCGGGAGTACTCGTAGAAATTCTGAATGAGGATGGTACAATGGCGCGATTACCTGAATTGACCAGGATTGCATCTGAGCACAAATTGTCGATCATATCCATCAAAGACCTCGTCGCCTACAGAATGAAAGGTGAGCGCCTTATAGAAAAAGAGGTGACCACAAAGATAAAAACGAGGTTTGGGGAGTTTGATGTCATTGCTTTTCGTCAGGTGAATACCGGAGATGTACATCTGGCCCTGGTCAAAGGTGACGTGGATCATTCACCCACCCTCGTCAGAGTGCATAGTGCAACTGAGGTGGAGGATGTCATGGGCTTTCTTTTCAAAGATTTTGGTGAGCGGATCGCAAGTTCTCTCGAAATGATCCAACAGGAGGGAAGAGGTGTCTTCCTCTTTATGCGTCATAGTGATTCTGAGCAAGGGGATGTCATTGACAGATTAGAAGCGATGAAGAACGCTGAAAGGATCAATCCAGGGGTTCCAACACCGGAAAGCAGAATTCAGAAGGATTTTGGGATCGGAGCCCAGATCCTGAATGAACTCGGCCTGGGGCAGTTGAGGCTGATCACCAATAATCCCAAGAAACGGGTTGGGTTGATAGGCTATGGCCTCGAGATCATGGACCACGTTCCTATGATAAAAAAGTCTTCTCAGTAACTATCCAAATGGCGACTGCTTTACCTTAGAATGTAGGACAGAACTCCCCGGAATCCTCGAAATTTCCAATGTAGGATATCGATAGCTCAAAGCTTCCAAAGCCGGAGAATGCGGAAAGGTCATCCATTAATCTTTCATAACTGAATCCAAGTATCATGTTTTGAACTTCGAACCCAATCAATCCGGTAAGAGAATTGAAATGCGTGCTCTCCAGGTGATCTGATATACTGGCATATACACCTAGGTGAACAGCCGTATTCTTTCTTGTGTAAAAAAGTTGTCTGTATGTGGCGCCCGCATGAAATTCCTGGACGGTATGTTGTCTATTCCAAACGATTCTCGGGGTGATACGTGCCGTCTTGCTCATATTGATCTGTGACATGGCGAAAGCGCCGATCCTGACGGGGAGGGCATCATTGGTATTGAAGGATAGGTTAACATCTTCTATTTGATTAAAAAAAGACTTGTTAGGCTGATTGAAATGGTGAGCACTCAATCCTATCCTGAAATTCTTGTCCTCGTCAATATCCGTAGAGAAAACAAGACCTAGAGAAAGATCGCCGACCGCTACACTGTTGGGCGGGAAAAGTTCACTTGTGGGCTGAGAGTAATCATCAATACCGTTGAACTGGTCGCCGAAGATCACATCATTATAATTGAAACCGAATTGAGTGATACCGATACTCACACCAAGCGAGAGATAACGGTTACTGGCGTTATCAAGAAGTTTATGGTACGCCCCATTGAGGTCTATGTGATTAGTATTAAAGTCGTTGATCCTTGACCGGTCATTGAGAAGGAGAATGCCCACCGATACCTTATCGGTATACTGCCTTTTCTTTCTTACATCGAACTGGGTATCCGCACCAAATCCAAATGAAGCGATCGACTCGTCCAAAGTGCCTCGCCATTGATCCCTGTAAATGGCTGATAAACGGTATTTCCCATCGTATTGACCTGAAAGCCCTGGATTGAGCCACGAGCTTAATGTGAAATACTGGCTAAAGCGAACATCCTGAGAGGTTGCTGTGGCCGCTGTCAGAATGAGAATTAAACAGATTAATAAGGGTTGTTTCAACATGTTTTCAAAGGTAATATTTTGCAATGTTAAATACTATCTTCGTTTCCGTATGACTTTCGGTATTTCATTACTGGCCACTATTCCCGTGAGAAAAGCTCCCTCTGAGAATAGCGAAATGATCACTCAATTATTGTTTGGGGAAACATTTAAAGTTATAAAAGATCGTGATCGATACTGGTCTTTTATAGAATGCACGTACGATGGATATACCGGTTGGATCAGTCGCAATCAGATCACCATAATATCTGAAAGTGATTTTGAAGACATGAATGGTAATACGGCCATTGCGGCAGAACTCTATTGTCCGGCATTGTCAGATGGAGATTCCAGATATATACCGTTCGGTGCTTCATTACCTCATTTTGATGAAATGACCTTCTCTCTGGATAAACACCAGTTCACATACGGGGGGCAGGTGATCTTTCCAGAACGGCTGAATAACAAGATCCCCATCCTGGAGAAGCTCAGCCGCAAATTTTTGCATACACCATATCTTTGGGGCGGTAGGTCGTCATTCGGGATCGACTGTTCGGGATTTGTACAGGTGATATTCAAGGCTCTGGGAGTTTGGCTTCCGCGGGACACAAATCAACAGGTTCATCATGGGGAGGTCGTCGACTTTGCAAGCCAGGCGGAACCGGGCGACCTTGTTTTCCTCCGAGCCCATTATAAAACGAATGTGAGCCATGTTGGTATAGTTCTCAATAAGAAGGTCATCATTCACGCTTCAGGGAAAGTGAGGATCGACCGTTTCGATCACTACGGGATTTTCAATGAAGATGAAGGTCGTTATACTCACTTGATGGTGGTGATAAAGAGGCTGTTGACCTGATCAACAAGGGAAATCACTTATTCGATACCAAAAAAAAAGACCTGTCAAATCTCTTCAACAGGCCTCTTGTGTCTTTATAAATAACTTGATTACTTCTGACCGGCGGCCAGCATTTCGAAGAATTGATCCAGCTTTGGAAGTACAATGATCTCCGTGCGTCGGTTAACACTACGACCTTCCGCAGTAGAATTATCCTCTTTCGGAAGATACTTACTACGACCACCTGCAGTGATTCTCGCCGGATCCACATCATACTCATTTTGTAGTATCCTGGCCACGGATGTTGCCCGTTTTACACTGAGGTCCCAATTATCCTTGATACACTCATTACTGATCGGTACATTGTCGGTGTGTCCTTCGATCAAGACGTCAAGCTGATTATGGTCATTCAGGACTTTGGCGATCTTGCCGAGTACAGATTTCGCCGAACTATTGACTCTCGCACTTGCTGTAGCGAACAACATTTTGTCAGAAAGTGAAATGTAGACCACACCTTTCTTGACCTCAACTGTAACATCCTCGTCATTGACATCTGACAGGGAGCGCTTCAGATTCATGACAAGGGCTAGATTCATGGAGTCTTTCCTCTGAATGGCAGAAGTCATATCCTGTATGTAGGCACTTTGTTTATTCAGGGTCTTGAGAGATTGCTTGATGCTCTCAGAACTTTCCTTGGTTATCACCGACATATCAGACAATCTGTCCAGTAAGTTGGTATTGTTTGTTCTTAGAAATTCATTCTTCTCTTCCAGCTCTGCAACCTCTTTTTCATGTTTGGTCTTTAGTTGATCCATACGCTCTTCCATTTGTGCTTTTGCACTGGCGTACGACTTTTTTTCTTCTTCACATTTGGAGGCCAGCTTTTCATAGCGTTCTTGCAACTGGTCTCTTTCGGATTGTACACCGGTGAACTTTTTCTTGCTTACGCAAGCACCCAGTGTTATTGCCATACCTAATAAAAAAAGATAGTTCTTCATTGATCTTCTGTTTGTTTTAACGGATTATTAAACTGATAACGAATGATAAGGCTTGAAGTTATAAAAAAGATGTGAACGAATTGTAAATGGAAGTGCCTCACAATGCACATAACCAGCGGCTAATGCCTTATTCCGGCAATAAATACAAACTATAGGACAAAATGATATTAAAATTAAAACACTCTGTGATCGCTGGATGTTTACTTTCCCAATTGGGCCAATGTTGTTCGGATGATTTATGTCTGTAATACTTATTGTTAAGACAAGTAGCAGATTACAATCTTTATTCGGAACTTCGCAAGACCTAGTATCAGATGCTATAGTATAAGATGAAGGACTATTCATACGTATTTAATGCTCATCCAGATTTTATTGAGAACCTGTACAGGAAATATCAGGCATCACCTGATTCAGTAGAGGAGGGATGGAGAACATTTTTTAAAGGGTTCGACTTTGCCAGAAATGGCGTATCCGAGACAGCAATTGAGACTTCAGAGACCGGTGAGGATATCTCGAAGGAGTTCGGAGTCTTTTCGATCATCAATGGTTTTAGAAGCCGTGGGCACTTACTCTCTACCACAAATCCGATCCGGGAGCGGAGAGACCGAAGACCCCATCTCGATCTGTCGGATTATAATTTGAGTGAAGAAGATCTCGATAAGGTCTTCGTCGCAGGCCAGGAAATTGGCCTTGAGAATGCCACGCTAAAGGAAATCCTCGATCGCCTTCACAAGATCTACAGTGGCAACATAGGTTTCGAATATGCTCATATTGAGGACAGGGAAAAGAGGAACTGGTTGAAAGACCAGATCGAAAACCGCTCTTTGGATGATGATTATGGCCTTGATCTTGAAACCAAACGACGCATTCTGGAAAAACTTAACGGAGCGGTGGTATTCGAAAAATTCCTTCACACCAAATATGTCGGACAGAAGAGATTTTCTCTGGAAGGGGGTGAAACAACTATCGCAGCACTAGATGCTATGATCAATGAGGCCGTTGATGCCGACGTCAAGGAAGTTGTAATCGGTATGGCTCACAGAGGAAGGTTAAATGTGTTGGCAAACATTATGAAAAAGACCTACGAACAGATATTTACAGAGTTCGAGGGCAATATGGACCCTGATCTGAGTTTCGGAGATGGTGATGTCAAGTATCACCTGGGTTTCTCGTCAGAAGTTCCCACTTCCAATGGCAAGATGGTCAATTTACAATTGGCGCCCAACCCTTCACACCTGGAATCTGTCAATACGGTGGTGCAGGGATACTCAAGGGCGAAGGCGGACTGTCTTTACGGAAGAGATTATGATCAAATATTGCCAGTGCTCTTGCATGGTGATGCGGCAATAGCAGGGCAGGGGATAATGTATGAGACTGTTCAAATGAGCCAGTTAGAGGGTTACTATTCCGGTGGCACATTACACTTCGTGATCAATAACCAAATAGGCTTTACCACGGATTTCGATGATGCAAGGTCTTCAACCTATTGTACCGGCGTAGCCAGCCTGGTGCAAGCGCCGGTCTTCCATGTCAACGGTGATGATCCTGAAGCTGTGGTCAAAGCTATGCAGATCGCTGTAGCCTATCGTCAGAAATTCAATAATGACGTGTTCATTGATATGGTATGTTACAGGAAGCATGGCCACAATGAAGGAGATGATCCCAAATTCACGCAACCTCAGATGTATGAGATCATCAAAAAACATCCGGACCCGAGAAAGATCTATGCGGATAAACTTGTATCAAGAGGAGACCTGGAAGCCAAGATAGCTGAGGAGCTCGAAGATAGCTTCTGGCAAGAATTGCAGGAACGATTGGATCAGGCTAAAGAGAAACCGCTACCTTATAAATATCAGTCTACAGAAGAAGCATGGATGTCGCTCAAGCAAAAGGCTACACCTGAAGATTTTGAGCGATCACCAGTGACGGGTATCGAGAAAGAAACTGTGGATAAGATCCTCGATCATATTATGTCGCTACCAAATGGGTTTAATCCACTAAGCAAAGTCAATAGACTGCTGAAGAGCGCTAAAAAGACCCTGGATGATAACAAGGTCGACTGGGCGTTGGCCGAGTTATCTGCCTATGCTTCATTACTTATCGATGGTCATGACGTAAGAATGAGTGGTCAGGATGTGAAACGCGGTACGTTCTCACACCGTCATGCTGTTTTTCACGATGCGGAAACATTTGAAGAGTTCAACAGGCTGTCCGGTATGACTGAAGACCAGGGTCGGTTCATGATCTATAATTCCTTATTGTCCGAGTTTGGTGTTCTCGGATTTGAATACGGTTATTCGCTGGCCACACCTCAATCCCTCGTCTTATGGGAAGCACAATTTGGTGATTTTTATAATGGTGCGCAGGTTATCGTCGACCAGTTTATCAGTGCCTCTGAAAGCAAGTGGGGTCGAAACAGTGGACTCGTCATGCTCTTGCCACATGGATATGCGGGACAGGGTCCGGAACATTCAAGCAGCCGACTTGAAAGATTTCTCCAGTTATGCGCAGAGTTAAATATGTCTGTCATTAACTGCACCAAGCCGGCCAACTTCTTCCATGCGTTGAGAAGACAGCTCGTTTGGCCGTTCAGAAAGCCATTGATCGTCATGTCACCAAAATCACTGTTGAGACATCCCGAGTGTGTTTCACCAATAGAGGATCTAAGCGGTGACAGGAGGTTCCAGGAGGTTCTGGATGATCCGCTTTTTGAAGGGAAGAAGAAGAAAAAGGTCAGGCGACTTCTGGTCTGTTCAGGCAAATTCTACTACGATTTGACGGCCTACAGGAAGGAAAATGAGATCGAGGATGTTGCCATCGTCAGACTTGAGCAAATATATCCGATCCCCACAAAACAACTCGAGAATATCATTAGCTCGTACGACTACTCTGAGTTGATCTGGACCCAGGAGGAACCCAGTAATATGGGAGCGTGGCAATTCATAGCAATGAATCTGCCGCAATTCGGGTTCAGCGTTATTTCAAGAAAGGCGAGTGCATCACCGGCCACCGGTTATAAAAAGGTTCACGACAAGAACCAAAAGGCGTTGGTGGAAGCCTCGTTTGCAAATGAGACCAAAGCTCAGGAAAAAGCGGAGAACGTACAGAAGAAAGAGAAGCAAAAAGTCTGATCAGATCAATACGTGCTCCGAAATTGTATTGATAATCAACTATTTATTACAGGTTGATTAAAGTGCTAGTTTGAGATCAATAATCACATATTAACCATCCAGAGGTATTGTAATTAGTCCTGAGGGCCATTGACGAGCAATAGTGTGATCCCGAATGTGGTAATGTCCAGATCATATCTCCGTTCAGTAAGGTCCAGTTCTTCAGAAAGGGCCTCTAGATCTGGCATTGTGAAGGGATACTGAACATAGGGTTGAATGGTAAACCCCAAATTATTATATCCTTTGAGGTTTATGTTGAGATATAGATGTCCGCTAAAAAAGGAGGGCTTCTGGATCGAGTAGCTGTCCGAAAGATCTGATGTTTCTGCGCTTATCCTGTAGAAGTTCTGATCCAGAGAAATACCCCAATCCACTGTTTCATAATTGCTCTCCACTCCAATACTCAGCACATTGTTCCGGAAAAATAGTTTACGCCGGAAGGCATCGGACTGTTGTGGCGGGATCCCCTCAGCGCTCATCCTTACTCCGGAGTTTCGATAGCTTACCACGGACTTTAGCGGACCCCAGTTATATCGTATCCCGAGATACAGGCCGTGTGTCAAGCGTAGTTCGTTGAACTCATCCTTATACCATTCCGTATCGTTATTGTGGTCCTCTATCATTTGATTAAGGTCCGACGAAGGCTGGTATCCCAAGCCATATCCCACCAGCAGATTTATCTGGCCAAAGGATACTGTGCCAGCGAATAAAAGGGCAAAGAGAAGGGAGTTTTGGATGAGCCCTGCTAAATTTGTCGAATCAGCCATGTAATCGCTTATATCTGCTTCTTGGTTAAAAATAACATATTAAGATAATTATATATAAAGGTGAGTAAAGATCAACATTCTGTGAAATTAGGTGGTCGGAAGTTTTCGGTTCGGACCGTACAAATATCAGTGATTGTCTTCTGTGCGCTGGCCTTTTACGGATACAGCGTAACTTTTGGCTACGTCCTGGACGACAAGTTGGTAGTGACCGATAATCAATTTGTGCAGAAAGGCATCCAGGGTATAGGTGATATATTCACTACAGAAGGGTTTGAAGGATATTTCGGTGAAAAAAGGGATCTGATATTCGGTGCACGATATAGACCTCTTTCTCTTGCCATGTTTGCCATAGAAAGATCGATGACTCCTTTACCGTGGCTTGGTCATTTGGTCAATGTGCTCCTGTATGCCTTACTCGGTTACCTGATCTACGTTTGGTCTTCTCGAAATTTTCGACATAAGAAAAAAAGAAGGTGGTATCTGGCAGTGCCTTTCATGATCGCGATACTCTATGTTCTCCATCCGATCCACTCCGAAGCTGTTGCCAATATCAAGGGAAGGGATGAGATCCTGGCCATGCTCCTTTCGATCTTGACCTTATTGGTTTCACAGCGTTATGCCCGATCAGGCAAGATCATCGACCTTGTATCTGTTTTTCCTCTTTTCTTAATGGCGTTGCTCGCAAAAGAGCACAGCATTACTTTTTTGGCTATAATTCCTGTCACTCTATGGTGGATCGATAAAGCTTCTTACAAGCGCATTGGCCTTACTCTTACACCGATTATATTGGCAGTTGCTTCGTACATGATGTTGAGGTACAATGCAGTGGGTTATCTTATACCACAAAGTCCTGCGGTTACCCCTGCTCTTATGAACGATCCTTTTTTGGGAATGACTGAACTTGAAAGGAGTGCAACGATCATGTATACCCTGGGAAAGTATTTGTATCTGATGATCTTTCCCCATCCCTTGACCCATGACTACTATCCCTATCACATTCCGAAATCCACCTGGAGTGACCCGTTTGTCATTTTCAGCGTTATCTCGTATGCGGTTTTGATCTTGCTTGTATTGTGGCGTACAAGAAAAACGAAGTGGGTGCTTTGGTCATTCCTCTTTTTCGTGATAACCATCCTGCCGATGTCCAATATATTTTTCACGGTCGGCACCTTCATGAATGAGCGATTCTTATTCATGCCAAGCCTTGGGTATGTGATTGTTCTTGCTCTTCTGATCAATTACCTGACCCGAAAGAGTTCTCTTCGTTCCTTCGGTATTATATTATATGCAATCCTGATCGTAGGATACGGATTGAAGACCGCATTACGCGTACCTGACTGGGAAAGCGGGCAGTCCCTCAACAGGGCCGCCATCGACGTTTCAAAGAATAGCGCTCGTATCAACATGTTCTATGCAACTGATCTGTTCAATTATGCCCAGGCCACTCAGAATATGGAACACAAGAGATTGTATCTCGCTGAGGCCAAGAAGTATCTGGAAAAATCAAAAAAGATCCATCCACTTTACAGTAATGCCAATCATATGCTGGCCGGTGTTTGTGCTGAGAGCTTCAAAGTCCACAAGGATATTAATAGAGTGTTGAACTGCTTCAAGGATGTGGCAAGACACCGCCCGGATACTGAGTACCTCGACCAGTTCCTTTACTATCTGGAAAACAACGGATACAGCCGAGAGGTGGGCAAGTTTTACGAGGAGGCTGGCTATGATATTTTGTATACAGAAAGAAATAATTACCCACAGGCCATTCGTTATTTAAAAAAGGCTGAAGAATTACTGCCGGGGACCAAATCTGTCTATGAGAAATTGTCGGCGGTCTATTTGGCTTTTGCGTACCATCTACAGGATTATCCTGATCCTAATTATAAGGTGACGGAGATCATTGAGACAGGACGCTATTATGGGAACCTGGCCAGGCAGTAAATCCTGGGTGAACACGAGTTTAAAATGAACACAAATGACCTTCATTTGCTGGCCCTCAGCATGGTACCACAATTAGGCCCCAAACGATGCCGAATACTCTTGAAGATATTCCGTGAGGCCAGGAATGTATTCGAAGCATCACGTCGGGATCTTTCCAGAATATCATTTGTCACCAGTGATATGATCAACAAATTGAAAAGCAATAAACTGCTTGTTGAGGCCGAAGATATACGATCTGCGGCCTTACAAAAGGGAATGGAATTATGGGGTTTTACACATCCTTCATATCCCGATCGCTTGCATCATATCCCGCATCCACCGGTCATACTTTATGCGGATTGTTCGGTGGATGTTAACCGGTCAAGGATGATAGCTGTTGTTGGAACCAGAAAGCCGACAGATCATGGCATTTGGAAAACAGAAGAATTGATAAGAGGACTGGCACATGCTAATGTTACAATCCTCAGTGGACTGGCTTTCGGTATAGACGCCTGTGCTCACAAAAGTGCTGTTAAATCAGGACTGCCGACCATTGCTGTACTTGGAGGAGCCCTGGACAAGATATATCCGGCTCAACACAAAAAGTTATATGAGAGCATGAGGAACAATGGTGGAGGTATCTCAGAGTTCCCTCCGGGTATTAAAGCAGAGCGGGAGCACTTTCCCATGAGGAATCGCATCCTTGCTGGAATGGCTGATGTCGTCATAGTTGTAGAATCAGGGGTGAAGGGTGGTTCAATGATCACGGCGAGGATGGCCAATGATTATAACAGGGAAGTAGGGGCGATGCCTGGAATAATTGGAAAGAAACAAATCTCGGGGTGTCACTATCTCATCAAGAACAATGAAGCTCACCTTATAGAGAATGCGGCAGATGTCCTTGCCTTAATGCAATGGAACGATGATACATCCGAAGAGAAGATCACAATGTCTCTTCCGGCTGACGAAAGAACTAAAGAGATCTATCTTGGTTTACGATCGTCAGGTCCACTTCAACTGGATCAAGTCTTATCGAAATTCGGATTATCCTCTGCAGATTGGTCTGGTATCGCACTCAAACTGGAATTGTCCGGGCATATAAAAATCCTTCCAGGTAATGTCATCAAAGCAATGTGATTCCAATTTACAGATAGTGATGTACAAGGCGTTCGGTCATTCCCAGGTAGGAACGGCCAAACATGTTGACATGGACCAGGGCATAGTACAATTGATATATGGGTTGCCTCCGTGGCCAGTCAGCCGGAAGAGGGAGGTTGCTCT
>JAWVZH010000008.1:0-38168 GCA_033722295.1 Saprospiraceae bacterium | reverse complement strand
GGGCAATCTTCCTGACCTCAATCACGACCATCGCAGGACTGGCGCCCCTCATGTTCGAGACCAGTCGGCAGGCTCAATTCCTGATACCGATGGCCATTTCAATATCCTATGGCATATTCATCGCTACATTCCTCACCCTGTTCATGCTTCCGATGTTGCTTTCATTGTCGAATTATGGCAAGGTCGGATTAAAATGGTTGTTATCGGGTGAGATGCCATCAAGAGAATCCGTAGAACGAGCATATAAGGAAAAGAAAATTTTAGAAAATGATTCGCATTAGAGTTTTCATCATTTTATGCGTCGCTGCCTCGATCCTACCCGGCAGCAATGCCCAAACGATCCTCACAAAGGAAGAAGCGGTTGCACGACTTCTGGAAAATAATTTCAATATTCAGTTGTCTGAAAATGCCGTTAACCTGGCTAAGGTGAATGCAGACAAGGCCAATGTCGGATTTTATCCTGTTGTTCAGCTCAACGCCGGAGCCAACGGTGATTATGGAAGCGCCAATCAGACGTTTCAGGACGGAAGGGAAATTCAGGCAGACGCCAACCTGACCCAGGTTTACAATGCATCGGTGGGTGTGAATTATAATATTTACCAGGGAGGTGAGAGAAAAGAGAACCTTAACAGATTGTTCGAACTTGTTAATATTTCAGAACTACAAAAACAGCTCACCATTGAGTCTTCCATTATAGAGTTGATCTCCACGTACTATGAAGCGGCAAGAGCCCTTGAAACTGTGGATCTCCAGGAAGAACTTTTGAACCTGTCCCGGGAAAGGCTGGACCGGATGAATACAAGTTATGATCTGGGGCGTTCCAGCAGCCTTGATGTTTCGAATGCCAAGGTGGATTATAAAAGGGATGAAGCAAATTTGATCAATGCCAGGATGGTCTATGATCAGGCGAAGCGTAATCTGAACCAGCTCATGGGAATCGAGGGCGATATCGACTATGATGTGGAAACCATGGTAAATTATGACCTGGCTGTCAACATAGATGCTCTGATAAATAGCGCCCTGGAAAGAAATGTTCAGCTCGCCCTTCTCGACGGTGACAAGAAAGTCATGGAATACGATCAGAAGGTTCTTGACGCGCAAAGAAGGCCCATACTTGGTTTCAATACGGACTACAGCTACAGCTTCCAGGATTTTGGTGAAGGTGCATTCTTTGCTCAACAAAGCAGCAATGGACTGGGTGCCGGACTGAACCTGAGTTGGAATATATATGACGGCGGCCGGATCAAAAACCGTGAAGCCGCTTTGCGTGTACAAATGGAGGCCAACCGCATCTCACGACGTCAGGCAGAGACCGAGATCTCGAACCGCCTTCAAAACCTTTATTACAATTATCAAACAGCACTTGAACTGGCACAAGTAGAAAAGGAAAATATTGAAGCTGCCCAGCTCGCATTCGATAAGACCAGGAATGAATATCAACTCGGTCGTCTCGGCCAGATAGAGTTTCGACAGGCTCAGATCAATCTGCTCAACGCCCAGGTATCCGAAAGCACGTCAAGGTACAATGCCAAGGTCCTGGAGATACAGATCATGCAGCTCTCCGGTCAATTACTGGATGAGGATTACGAACTTTGATCTAGGTGGCCGCTTCAGCCATTTGTTTGAACTTGCCTTTTGACTTTCTGATCCGAACGGCTACAACTTTATATTCCGGACACATGGCTTCCGAGTCATGAATGTCGGAAGTAATATTATTGACCATGATATCAGGAAAATGGAAGGTCGTACTCAGAACGCCGGGCTTTACTTCATCAGTGACACGGGCTTTCACATCTACCTTACCACGTGGTGACTCCAGACATACCCAGTCCCCCGTATTGATCGCATGTTGATCAGCATCCTCCGGATGTATCATCAGGTAATCACTTTTGAGAATTTTCTCATTTGCCGTACGTCGCGTCATCGCTCCGCAGTTATAGTGTTCCAATTCGCGATTAGTGGTCAATATATATGGATAGTCCTTACCATGATCGACAAGTTCTCGGGTCTCTTCAAAACCGTGATACTCGAAATAACCCTTACCTCTTTTAAAATCTTCCTGATGAAGGATCTGAGTATCCGTTCCGTCATCGGCTACCGGCCATTGCTTGCCGTTCTTGCCCAATTCTTCCCATTTTATGCCTGCAAAGAACGGTACGATCTGAGATATCTCTTCCAACATACCATCCGGCGTATAATCAGGTTGCTCATAGCCCATCCTGTTCATCATATCCACGATGATCTGACCGTCCGGCTTGCATCCCGGTAACGGTTCAACCACTTTTCTCACTGCCTGGACACGCCTTTCGCCATTGGTAAATGTGCCTTCTTTCTCCAGGAATGAAGCGCCGGGAAGAATGACATCTGCATGTTTGGCAGTTTCAGTCATGAACAGTTCCTGGACGATGACCAGATCTGTAGATTCCAGTGCCTTGATCACCTTCTGTGTATTCGGATCTGTCTGGACGACATCCTCACCAATGATCCAGATGGCTTTCAACTGGCCAGCCAGGGCGGCATCAAACATCTCGGGTATTTTATAACCTATTTGTTTAGGCAGTTCAACACCATAAAACTCCGAATATCTCCGGTTGATGTTGTCATTCGTCACATCCAGGTATCCGGCTCCCTGATGCGGCTGCACGCCCATGTCCGCACTACCCTGAACATTATTTTGTCCACGCAGCGGATTCACACCCACTCCGGGACGACCGATATTTCCGGTCAACATCGCCAGGTCAGCAATCTGCATTACAGCAAAGGTGCCCTGAGAATGTTCGGTTACTCCCAGGCCGTGAAAAGACATGGCATTCGGGGCTGTCGCATAAGCCAATGCGGCCGCGCGAACATCTTCTTTGCTCACGCCCGAAATATCTGACATCCTGTCCAGGTCCAGATCGAGAATATGGGATTTGAATTCCTCGAAGCCTTCTGTCCTTGAAGCGATAAATTCTTCATCCGCCAGTCCCTCGTTCATGATATAGTACATCATCATATTCAGAACTGCGACATTAGTTCCCGGCCGAAGTGCCAGGTGATGATCGGCATACCTGGCGATCTCTGTCTTCCTTGGATCTATGACGATGGTCACATTGTCGTTCTTCATCGCAAACTGCTTGAACTTGGCGCCAGTAACGGGATGAGCATCCGTCGGGTTGGCACCTATGATCATAATGCAGTTGGTGTGCTTCAGGTCTGCTATTGAATTGGTGGCAGCTCCTGTGCCGAATGTCCTCTGCATGCCCAAAGCTGTAGGTGAATGGCAGACGCGCGCACAGCCATCAATATTATTGGTTCCGATGACCGCCCTCATGAATTTCTGCATGAGGTAGTTCTCTTCATTGGTGCATCGGGAAGATGAAATACCGGCCATCGAATCGGGGCCGAATTCCTTCTTGTAATATTCGAATTTCTCTGTCATGTAATCGTACACCTCATCCCATGAAACCTCTTCAAATTTTCCATCTTTTTTGATCATCGGAGAGGTAAGCCTGTCCGGGTGATTATAAAAGCTGAAAGCGAATCGACCTTTGAGACAGGTGTGCCCCTGATTCACTTCGGCGTCGTATGGTGCCGTGATACTGACAACATCCCCGTTGGTAGAAGCCACATCCAGGTTACATCCAACACCACAGTATGTACATATTGTCCGGGTTTTCTTTTCAGCCATGATGGCCTTGCTCTGAAAAATGTCTGATATGGCCGAGGTCGGACATGCCTGAGAGCATGCGCCACAACTTACGCAGTCAGACTCCAGGAATGACTGATCCGCACCCTTTATAATGACAGAATCAAATCCTCTTCCCGCCATGCTCAACACGAATTCTCCCTGTACCTCATCACACGCACGTACACAGCGATAACAATTGATACATTTCGAGAGATCCGAGGTCATGTATGGATGACTCAGGTCCTTTTGCCTGTCGAGATGATTATCTCCTTCCGGATATCTCACATCCCTGATGCCCACCTGAGCAGCCACCGTTTGTAATTCGCAGTTACCATTGACCTCGCAGGTGAGGCAATCCAGTGGATGGTCAGTAAGAACCAGTTCAATAATGTTCTTCCTTAACTTCTTGATGGATGGACTACTTGGATAGATTCGTTGTCCTTCTGCAACCGGTGTGTGACATGATGCCACAGTCTTCTGATGTCCATTGGATCCCGTCGCAACCCCTACACTGCAAACTCGGCATGAGCCAAAGGGATCCAGGTTCGGTGCATCACACAATGTCGGTACGAGAGTATCTCCTTTGTGACGCCTTATGAAGGACAGGATGGTCTCCCCTTCCTTTATTTCATATGGTCGATTATCTATATAGGCAACTTTCATGGATTAGATTATCTAGTTAAAATAGGCTTTCAGTTCATCATCGAAATATTGCAGTGTATTGCGTATAGGCAATGGAATACCTCCCCCATGAGCGCAAAGAGATCCTTCTTCCAGGGTAACCAGAAGGTCATTGAACAATTCACGGTCTATCTTGTACCCGTTCTGCTGAGCCTTTTCTGCCATTTCCTGGCCTCTCTTTGTGCCTAATCGGCAAGGGAAGCATTTTCCACAACTTTCGTATGAAGCGAAATCAAAAAGATGCTCAATGTATTTTATCATCGGAAAATCCTCGGGGATACTGACGACTCCTGCATGACCTAAAAGAAAGCCGTTTTGAGCAAATGATTCAAAGTCTACGGTCAGATCATCAATCCTGGAGACCGGTACTATGCCACCTAAAGGGCCGCCAATCTGGAGCGCCTTAACCGGCGATTTAAAACCACCACCGAGGTCATTGACCACCTCTGACAATGGAGTTCCCATTTCAACCTCGTACATGCCGGGCTTATTAAAAAAGCTATCCAGGCAGATCAACTTGGTTCCAGACGATCTCTCAGTTCCAATACTCTTCCATTTCTCTCCGCCGTTGGAAAGAATATAGTGAAGGGTGGCCAGTGTTTCCACATTATTCACCACGGTAGGTTTGTTGAACAACCCTCTCTGCGCAGGATAGGGCGGGCGCACCCTTACCTCAGGCCTCTGACCTTCGATCGAATTGATGAGAGCGGTTTCTTCCCCGCAGATATACGAACCCTGGGCATGGATGACCTTGAAGTCAAAATCAAATCCGCTGTCCGCGATGCTTTCTCCCAAAAGTCCTGCATTTCGGAGTTCTTCAATGGCCTTCTGTATCCTTCGCACCGATGCCGGATATTCCGCTCTTATATATACCACACCATTATTGGCACCGGTCACATATCCGGCTACCATCATTCCGAATAAAACAGAATGTGGTTGCTCCTCGAGCAGGTATCTGTCGGAATAAGCGCCTGGATCACCTTCATCCGCATTACAAATAATAAATTTTGTATCGCTTTCCTCATTACGGCAGAATTCGAGTTTTAATCCCATTGGAAAGCCGGCGCCTCCCCGGCCCCGCACACCTGAGGTCTTTATCTCCTCGAGCACTTCTGTGGGTTCTTTTTTCAAAGCGTCCAAAAATGGCCTGTAATATTCATTGACTGTGGTGAAGGACGCTGTCAGGATCTCAGGGCCGTTGGCACTGACGTTATACTTGTCTGCTGCGCTTTCACCTTTTTTCAGTGCTGCTCTGAGATCGATATCTCCGGAATAATTGTGCCCGTTGTAATGAAAAGAACGATTCTCATGGCATCTTCCCAGACAAGTCATATGGCCTATTTCCTCAGGTTTGAAATGCCCAGAAAGATCCGAGATCAATTCATCCTGAGTGCCTGCGCAAAGACAGGCAGAACCATTACATACATAAACCTTCTTGTCTTTGTTCTCAGGCTTGAGAAAATCATAGAAAGTGGCGGCTCCATAGGTATTTGCCGATCCCATAAGGAATTCTTCGGCCAGCTTTTCCAGTTCTTCCGGACTGGGAGTGCCGGTTTCGATCGCCAGTTGGCCCATCTTATCGAAAAGATTGTCTTTTAATCCTTTCCTTCCTGATAGTTCGCTTAAGTTCCGAGACATAAATCTGATTATAGAATATTCACTCCTATTAATGTGCCAACTTATTGAAGAAGGACTTATTCACCATATCCGTATCCAGGTCGGATACGAATGCACTCTAAAATATCGAATATACAGGACTTTTACAAGGCACCTATTCAGTACGGTCATTATTGTCGCATGCTATCGACACACAGAGAAAAAACCAGTGATACGGATTTTCATAATTTCGCCTTATGACCACTCATCAAAATGGCACCAAAATCTTCGGATCGCACATCGACCGTACGATGAAGATCATCCGCCAGCACTACATGCAGGCCTTTCGCGACCTTGGCGTGGACATAACGACAGAGCAGTGGGTGATCGTAGATAGCCTCTTTCATCAGGACGGACAGTCACAGACCGAACTGGCCGATGGAAGCTTTAAGAACATGGCCACGGTTTCAAGGATCATCGATCTCACCTGTCAGAAAGGCTTCACCGAAAGGTTCAGAAGCGAAAGCGACAAACGGCGATACCGGGTTTTTTTGACAAAAAAAGGTAAAGAGGTCTACCATAAGATCAAACCCACCGTCGACCAACTAAGGCAGAAAGGATGGAAGGGACTTAGTGATGAAGATTATGATGATTTTCTCCGTATAATGAATACCATCTTCTCCAATTTCAAGGAAGCCGAATAGATCAATGTCGGTGCTTTGATCTTTCCTCGATCTGAGCCTGTCTTATATATGCAAATCATCAAAAATTGCTATATATTTGCTATAGCAAGTATTTGGTATTAAAACGGAATCTATGCCTATCTATCATAAGCTTGGGGAAATCCCTCCGAAAAGACATATACAGTTCAGAAAACCAAATGGTGAGCTATACCACGAACAACTGTTCGGCACCATAGGATTTGACGGCATGTCCTCATTGCTCTACCATCTCAGGAGACCAACCATGGTCAAAGAACTGGGAGAGTCCATAGACATGGCGCCAAAGGTTGCCGTAGAACGCAATATTCAAGCGCGTAAGCTGGTAGGGTTTGAAGTGGAACCGGAAAACGATTATCTGGAAAGCCGGAAACCAATTCTGGTCAATAATGACATTCACATCGGACTGGCGGCTCCCAAAAAATCACTGACCGACTATTTTTACAAAAATGCAGATGCCGACGAGATGCTTTTTATCCATAAAGGCACAGGTACCCTGCGGACCTTCCTGGGAAATATACCGTTCGAATACGGTGACTACCTGATCATCCCGAGAGGTATGATCTACCAGATCGATTTTGATACGGAGGACAACCGGCTGCTGTATGCTGAGTCGTTTCATCCGATCTATACACCAAAGAGATACAGGAACTGGTTTGGCCAGTTGCTTGAGCATTCTCCTTTCTGCGAACGTGATTACAAGCTTCCGGAGAATCTGGAGACCCATGATGAAAAAGGAGAGTTCACCATCAAGGTCAAAAAAGAAGGTATGCTGCACACATTGGTCTATGCTGCCCACCCTTTCGATGTGGTGGGCTGGGATGGCTACAACTTCCCATATGGATTCTCGATCCACAACTTTGAACCGATAACCGGACGAGTGCATCAACCACCTCCTGTACATCAAACCTTTGAAACGGGAGCCTTCGTTGTTTGCTCGTTTTGTCCGCGACTATATGATTACCATCCGTTGTCAATCCCGGCACCTTACAATCACTCGAATATCGATTCGGATGAAGTGCTGTACTACGTCGACGGAGATTTTATGAGCAGAACAGGAATCGGACCTGGTTATATCTCACTGCATCCTGCCGGCATTCCCCACGGTCCTCATCCGGGCACCTATGAGGGAAGTATTGGCAAGGAAAAGACGGAAGAGTTGGCCGTAATGATCGATACCTTCAAACCATTACAACTGACAGAACAAGCCCTGGAAATTCAAAAGGGTGATTATTATAAATCCTGGTTGGACAAATGACCAAAGTAATTTTGATCATGTCCAGGAACATCAATATTAAACTTTAAAAATTTAACCATGACGACTACCACTCAAGACATACCCAAAGTATACGACAAAGCTGCTGACTTCATGCCGATCAACGGCACCGATTATATAGAACTCTACGTCAGCAACTCCAAACAAGCCGCTTACTTCTACAAGTCTGCGATGGGCTTTCAGTCTCTGGCTTATGCAGGACTGGAAACCGGACTGAAAGACCGGGAATCCTATGTGGTTCAGCAGGACAAAATACGCCTGGTGCTGACTTCTCCCCTGAGAAGTGGTACAGACATCGGTCGCCATATCGACAAGCATGGCGATGGAGTCAAAGTGACAGCACTATGGGTAGATGATGCTGCCAAGGCCTATGAAGAAGCTGTGCAGAGAGGTGCAAAATCATACATGGAGCCAAGAGTGGAGAAAGACGATCACGGTCAGGTCGTCCGTTCCGGAATTTATACCTACGGTGAAACTGTCCACATCTTCGTAGAAAGAAATGACTACAACGGTATTTTCCTGCCGGGCTACAAAGCCTGGAAACCGGACTACGAAGTGGAGCCCGTCGGACTGAAGTATGTGGATCATATGGTCGGCAATGTAGAACTGGGCCGCATGAACTATTGGGTGAAGTTCTACGAAGAGGTTATGGGATTCACTCAGATACTCTCATTTGATGACAAGGACATATCTACCGAATACACGGCTTTGATGAGTAAGGTCATGAGCAATGGCAACGGCCGGATCAAATTTCCTATAAATGAGCCTGCGCAGGGCAAGAAAAAATCCCAGGTTGAAGAGTATCTTGATTTTTACGAGGGTGAAGGTGTGCAACACATCGCGGTTGCTACGGATGATATCGTCACAACCGTAAAAGCTCTGAGAGATCGTGGAGTAGAGTTTCTGAGAGTGCCTACTACATATTATGACACCTTGCTCGACCGTGTAGGGGAGATTGATGAGGATATCGAACCTTTGAAAGAACTGGGCATTCTGGTGGACAGAGATGATGAGGGTTACTTGTTACAACTCTTCACCAAACCGATAGAACCGCGTCCGACACTGTTCTTCGAGATCATTCAGCGTAAGGGTGCCCAATCATTCGGCAAAGGTAATTTCAAAGCCTTGTTCGAGGCTATTGAACGCGAACAGGAACTCAGAGGCACACTCTAAGTTGTACTGAAGATCAAGTCGTTCCTATTACCTATCTTCGGAGGTAATAGGATGTACTATGCCTCAACGCAATCCTCGGGATCTACTGATACCTGGTATCATCATTTTCACGGGAGTTGTGTTGAGGTTTTTTAATCTTCCTGATGTTCCCTTCACACATGATGAACTCAGCGCGCTTAGCCGAATTCGTTTTTCATCTATCCAGGAACTGATCCAAAAAGGAGTCGTAGTCGATGCCCATCCCGCGGGCATTCAACTCTTCTTGTATTATTGGACAGATCTCGTCGGAAATCGGGAGATCTGGGTCAAGCTGCCTTTTACGCTGATGGGGATCGGCAGTATCGGCCTGACCTATATTATAGGTAAAAAGTGGTTCGGGCTTTTTTGCGGGTGGTCATCCGCAGCACTCGTCGCTACACTGCAGTTTACCGTCATGTACAGCCAGATCGCAAGACCTTATGCCAGCGGTTTGTTCTTCACACTTTTGCTGGTAGGGTTCTGGACTCTTTATTTAAAAAGACAAGACCAATGGAACTGGCCCCTCGTTGGATTGATCATCAGTGCCATTTTGTGCTTTTACAATCATTATTTCAGTTCACTGATGGCAGCGATCGTCTACTTCTCCGGCTACTTCTTCATCAATAGAAAAAAGCTCTTGCCATACCTCTCGGCTGGTCTTGTAATAATACTGTCCTTCTGGCCACATCTGTCGATTACCAGGATACAATTAGGACACAAGGGATTGTCCTGGCTGGCGCAACCTGAATGGTCATTCATTCTCGATCATCTTTATTTTGTCTTTCATTTTGATCCAGTCATAATCGGCCTGACTTTATTTATTTGCCTTTGGGGATGGGTAAGACACCTTCAGACAGATAACAGGCCGGTGAGGATGATCAAGGTCAGACTACTTTTTTTAGCCTGGTTCCTGATCCCGATAATATTCGGGTTGATCTACTCCACGACAGTGATGCCCATCCTGCAACATTCATTATTGATCTTCTCCCTGCCCTTCCTTTTCATCGTAATATTCTCTTTTCGACCCCGGGTGAGTTATTCTTTACAATTTGCGACCATCACCATCTTACTGGTGACCAATACGCTGTCACTTTTGTATACCAGGAAGTACTATCGTCAGATCGAATACCAGCCATTCAATCGTATTCCTCATCTCATAGAAAAACATCAAAAAGAGGAAGGAATTGACAAAACGACCATTTTCCTGGGTAAAAATCCGGCATACCTGGGCTATTATTTTGACAAATATGGTCTTGACATAAAATTCCATTCCGCGTTCAACGGTGCCCTGAGCGCAAAAGAGATGCTGGCCATACTGCAAGAAGAAGATCCGGAATTTGTCGTTGCCGGTGGCTTAGAAATGGACTACCTGGCATTACTGCGTGACAAATACCCAACCATTGTAGATCATGAAGAAGGCTATAATTATGAGTATTACGCTCTTGCAAAAGGAGTTTCTGCCCGGACTCCCGAGGATCTGATCTTTGAAAGTGTCATAGGTGAAAAACCTGTTGCAGGCGCCTGGACCAACTTCTCTAAAGGTAAACCGGACACTGCCACAAATCGGATATATTATACACTCTCCGACACCATTGAGTTCGGTGCGACCTTTACCGCCAACATGGATGAATTGATCAACACGCGACACGCATTTATAGAGTCTGACGTGGATTTCAGAAGTGGGGCCGACACTCGTGTTCAGATCGTATGTGAGATCATGCGGAAAGACCAAACTAAGGTGTGGCGCAATGCCTACCTCGCCAATTATCAGGAGCAAGGTGAAACAGATAAATGGAACACGGCTTACTTCGGATTGAGGTTGTCACACGTTTTTCGATCACTTTCAGATGCCTCTGATTCTATTCTCAAAGTCTATTTATGGAATCCGGAAGGAAATGAAATCATGTACAGGAACTTTACCCTCACTATGAGAGAAGGCAATCCATGGGTATATGGGTTGGTGGAACCATTAGATGAATAAGCTTCGGAAGAAATGATTTGTCTGTAAAACTATTTTTTAAAAGAAAAATCCCGCCGACAGGGTCCAGAACTGGCTTGTGGAATCATCCGCTTCATGAAAGAAATCAGTGAGACTGCGATCATAACCCACGTCCAGGGTAATGACCCAGAAGTCGAATCCAACCAGGCCATTCACTCCCAATGTCGCATCGTTGAATCTGGAGATAGAGATATTGTGTTGATTGTCATCCATGGAGGCCAGATAATTGAGATTACCTCCTCCGCTCAGGCGCATTTTGAAGGCCCTGGTGTGAATGAGATAGTAAGCAAGGTTGACATATGCTTTTGCGAAATGAAGCATGGGTTCACTCTCAAAGGCATTGAACTCTTCACTGGTCATCAGATGGTAGGTCTCATACGATAAACCTGGGTTGAAATACCAGGTATCACCACCTCCCAGTCGGGCATAAGCAGCCGCTCTCCATCCGTAATGCGCTGTACCGCTTCTGGTAAACTCGGAATCATTAGTGATCATTGTTCCCACTCCTGCCTTGAAGCTAAATCCCGGCTGACCCGACAGCCCACCGCAGACAAGGACAAGCAGAACGACAACAAAAATATTCTTCATATTAGAATAAATCAAAATATAACTCTTACGAGACAAAGGTAAATTCCTGATTCTAAATAACGATCAGGGTTTACCACTATTGATAGGGTGTATCATTTTTTGAAAAGATTAACTATAACTTTTGTTCAACTATCGTACCAACGCTTTCAAAACTACCCATTCACCATCTCCTTTATCCTTTTCCATATGACATCCGCCGTTGTATCCCAGCTAAATTCCTCCGCTCTTTGGAATCCTTTTTCGATCATTTCCGATCGCCTGGCATCATCTTTCACCACTTTCAGCATGCCCTGAACAGTGGACTCCACACTGAAAGGGTCTATCAGAAGGCCTGCATCACCGACGATCTCGGGCATGACACTCACATTACTCGCAACTACCGGAACGCCGCAGTTCATCGCTTCCAGCATGGGTACTCCGAACCCTTCGAATACCGATGGATACAGACAGGCAAAAGCAGCGCCCGTAACATTTTGTAGATCCTCCTTATCCAGATAGCCAAGGAAATGTACATCTTCATTGTATTCCATATTGTGGAATACCTCCTCCATCTCACGGTTCATCCAGGCCTTTCTTCCAGTGACAAGCAGTTTGAACCCTTCCTCCCTCTTGCAGAACTCCTCAAAGGACCTCAGCAGATGAGCCGTATTCTTTCTCGGATGAAGGGCGCCAACAAATAGAAAGTAGGGTTTACCTTCACTATAGATCTTGCGGATGGCGTGTTTCTCCTTATCATCGATGGGCAAAAATCCTTCACGACAACCATTGAAGGCAACGCTGACCCTGGATGGAGGAATATCATACGTAGAGCAAATGTCCGATCTCGTGGTCTCAGAAACAGCAAAGATATGATCCGATGATCGGCAATATTTGGGCGTGTATCTCCTATAGTACCGTCGGGTGAGAGGAGGCAGGTGTTCCGGATAATGTTCAAAACCGAGATCATGAATGACAGTAGCTTTTTTACCTCTGAAAGTCAGTGATGTAAAACCGTCAGGTGAAAAGAATATATCCGGTTGCAGCTTTTTCAATCGTCTCGGCACCGACCATTCAAACCAGGTATACCATAATGCCGGATGCCGCGCAGGCGGAAAGACGACGTGAGGTATAACATTCGTACCATAGATGAATTCTTCGTCATAAGGGCGGTCAAAAAAGAAATGGTACTCGTGATGTGGATGCTGATCGACGAGCCGTCGGCTTACTTCGTGAGTATATAGCCCCAGTCCTTCCAATTGGCCCTTCAGTAGAAATCTCGTATTGATAGCTATGCGCATTAACTCCGCCGCCGATTTTTTAATTTACTTTGTCTAATGGAATATCTAATATAACAAGAGCTGATGGAGAAACGGTCAGATGTATTGATCATCGGCAGTGGGGTCGCTGGATTGAGTACAGCCATCAACCTGGCTGAAAAGCGTCCGGATCTCAGTATACACGTTCTCGCCAAGGTCGACAAGTCCGAAACCAACACGCGATATGCCCAGGGTGGCATTGCAACAGTTTGGGATTTTGACTCCGACAACTTTGTCAAGCATATAGAAGATACGGAAGATGCCGGGGATGGCTTATGTGACAAAGAGGTGGTCGAGATGGTTGTCAGAGAAGGTCATGAGCGCGTACAGGAATTGATCAAGTGGGGGGCACAATTTGACAAGGACCAGGAGGGCGACTATGAACTAGGTATGGAGGGTGGCCACTCCGAGAATCGAATTCTTCACTTCAAGGATCTGACGGGGTCGGAAGTTCAACGCGCCCTCCTTCAGCGCTCAGAAGTCTTTCCCAACATAAAGATCTTTGAGAATTATTACGCTATAGATCTCATCACTCAGCATCACCTGGGTTGGAATGTTACGAGGATGACTCCCGACATCGAGTGCTACGGCGCCTATGTGCTGGACACCGATGAACTGGATGTCGAAAAACATGTAAGCCGCATTACGATCCTCGCGACTGGTGGTGCCGGGCAGATCTACATGACAACAACCAATCCTTCCATAGCCACTGGAGATGGCATGGCCATGGCCTACAGGGCCAAATGCCGTCTTTCGAATATGGAATTCGTTCAGTTTCATCCGACAGCGCTATGGACGCCTATTGGCGAAAATCCTGCTTTCCTCATCTCCGAAGCGGTTCGCGGTTTTGGCGGTATTCTGAAATCGAGCGACGGTGAACCGTTCATGCATAAGTATGATGACAGGAAGAGCCTGGCACCTAGGGACATCGTGGCACGAGCGATAGACAACGAGATGAAGATCAGGGGTGATGACTTTGTCACGCTCGACTGCACGCATCTGGATATGCAGGAATTCAAAGCTCACTTCCCGACGATCCATCACAAATGCCTGAGTATTGGTATCGATCCATCCACAGATCTCATTCCTGTGGTGCCCGCTTGTCACTACTATTGTGGTGGTATAGATGTGGATATCAATGGCAAGAGTTCGATCAACCATCTCTACGCCTCAGGGGAATGCACGCATACCGGACTTCACGGTGCCAACCGCCTCGCCAGCAATTCTCTTCTCGAAGGTTTGGTTTTTGGACATCGAATTGCCGATGATATCAGTCAAGTGATAGATTCCATAGGCCATAACAAGGATGTTCCCGCCTGGGATGCACAAGGCACAAAACACCCAAAGGAAATGGTTCTGATCACTCAGAGTTGGAAGGAGCTCAAAGCCATCATGAGCAGTTACGTTGGCATCGTGCGATCAAATGTCCGATTGAAAAGAGCCATGGACCGCCTGTGGTTGCTCTACAAAGAAACCGAGGACCTCTACCATTCTTCCATCCTGAGTCCTCAGTTGTGCGAATTGAGGAACCTCATCACGATCGGTTATCTGGTTACCAGATCCGCACAGATGAGGAAAGAAAGCCGGGGCCTGCACTTTACAACCGACTACCCCGAAAAGAAGGACTTTTTGGAGCAGACTTATCTATAGCAGTGTTTTATTGGCTGCTCTCCCGGAAGTATTCACTTCGTTCGACTTCGGGGCTGCATTTAGGTTGATAGAATCCCAAAAATGATGGTTCCCTTTGGAGGGGTGATTCCGCATGTAGGAACCGGGAATAGAAGTATGGTCAGCGTCACAAGTCACTTGTCACTTGCACTTGCACTTGCACTTGTTACTTGTTACCCGTCACATGCCCTCACCGATTGGCCAAACTACCGTTAATGTCGTATCTTGCAATTTTATGGGAGTCTTCAACTTTTTCAAACGACCACAACACCAAAAATTCGATTACCGGCCCAGGTTTTATGATCCCGAAAAAGAGGAAAGAGAAGCGAGACTTGCGAAGTACAGGAACGAGGATCACACGGAATCAGTAAAAAACCGCATCAGCGCCGGATTCAAAAGAAGAAGTGCCAGTGGTTATGGCGGTGTGGATGCCAAAAGATCCAATATGAGACTCATCGCCATATTGATCGTACTCCTGTTTTTAACCTATTATTTTATTCAAAAATATCTGCCCCAAATCATAGATCTACTGGAGTAATCGCATGGGAGGAAACATCAAATTAATGCCGGACGCCCTGGCCAATAAGATCGCCGCTGGCGAGGTCGTCCAGAGACCAGCATCTGTAGTCAAGGAAATTTTAGAGAACGCCATCGACGCTGGTGCGGATGCGATCGACGTCGTCATCACCGATGCCGGAAAAACTCTTATTCAGATCATAGATAATGGTTCGGGCATGACCAATATAGATGCCAGGATGGCTTTTGAACGCCACGCCACTTCCAAGATCAAGAACATCGAGGACCTCAACTCCATCAAAACTATGGGGTTCAGGGGTGAAGCTCTGGCTTCTATTGCCTCCGTCTCGCAGGTCATGCTGAAGACACGTGTGGGAGAGGACGAGCTGGGTACCGAAATAGAGATCCACGGTTCAAAAGTGCAACGCCAGGATCCATGCGCCACACCGGTGGGGACAAATATTGCGATCAAGCATCTCTTCTACAATGTGCCGGCCAGAAGAAAGTTTCTCAAATCAGACGCAACGGAATTCAAGAACATTCTCGATGAGTTCAATCGTGCCGCCCTGGCCCGGCCTGATATCAGGTTTAGGCTCATCAGAGACGGTCAGGAGATATATCACCTGCCGCCGGGAACCCTGCGTCAGCGTATCGTCGGACTCTTTGACAAAAAGATCAATGACAAGATCATGCCGTTAGAGCAGGATATGGACTGGGTTAAATTATCCGGTTTTATCGGTCGCCCGGAAATTGCCAAACGCCGCCGGGGTGAACAGTATTTTTTTGTCAATGAAAGGTTCATCAAAAGTCCTTATCTCTTTCATGCGGTAAAAAATGGCTTTGATAACCTTCTAGCCGAGGATACACATCCCTTTTTTGTCGTAAAACTGGAGATGGATCCGTCAAGAGTGGATGTCAATGTGCATCCGACGAAACACGAGGTCAAATTTCAGGAGGAAACCGTACTCTATAATTTTATCAAAGTGGCAGTCAAACATACCCTCGGCACTTACGCCCTCACCCCAATGATCGATTTTGACTCTCCAAAGATCTCATTTGAAAACCTGCCCAAAAAACCCACACAATCGGAGATCTCACAGTGGCAAGATCTTTACAGGGATAAAGAGAATTTGAAGAAATCACCGGAAACAACCACTCTCGAAAGCAAGGTCAACAAGGATGAAAGTATCCTGTTGGAATCCCAATCCAAAGCTCCGGTGCAAATTCACCGCTCATATATTCTCCAGCAGATCAAGTCAGGCCTTCTGATGATCGATCAATCCTCAGCACATGAGCGCATCCTCTACGAACGCCATCTGGCCATGTTTGAAACCGGGGAGGTATCTTCACAGAAAGAACTGTTTCCCAAAGTGGTCCACCTGCCATCCGGCGATCTTAATCTGTTACAAAGCATTATGGCCGAGATAACATGCCTCGGTTTCGAGGTTGAAAACTTCGGAGAGGACTCGATCATCATACATGGCACACCCGCGCATCTTTCGGAACTCTCCCTGGACCCGGAAAAAGTGTTAATAGAATTATTAGAACAGTTCAAGGAAAACCAGGAATTAAAATTAGGTGTTAAAGAGAACGTGGCAAGGTCACTAGCTTCAAGATGTTCGATTCGAAAGGGTCAAAGTCTGGAAATAGAGCAAATGAATGAGATCATTGATGCATTGTTTGCCTGCGAAAATCCATATAAAAGCCCTCTTGGAAGACAATGCTTTGTGGTTATGGACCATGAGGAGTTAGAGCGGCGATTCTCCAAATAAAGAAAAAACCGAATGGGTCAGATCACAGATGTCGTCAAACATCTATTGCTTATCAATATAGTGGCTTTCATTGCTACGATTACCTTGTTGCCGGATTCCAGGTTCATTCTGGCCATGTACTACCCTGCCAGCGAATATTTCTCGCCTTATCAGGTGGTGACACATATGTTCATGCATGCAGACCTGGGACATTTGTTCTTCAACATGCTCACACTGTTCTTTCTGGGTCCCTGGGTAGAACGGCGTATCGGCTCCAGAAAATTCTTGATCTTCTACCTGGCTTCGGGATTCGGCGCCGCCGGACTTCACCTTCTGGTGAGATATTACCTGGTGAGCCAGCTTGGATATATGGATGAGATCAACATTCCCGTGCTGGGAGCTTCTGGTGCCGTTTATGGTGTTTTAGCCGCATTTGGAACCCTGTTCCCGAATGCACGGTTAATGTTATTGTTTCCGCCTATTCCGATTCGGGCCTCCTATCTTGCAATTGGGTTAATTTTGTTCGATCTTATTACAGGAGTGAGCGGGACCCGAACGGGAGTGGCGCATTTCGCCCACGTAGGCGGTGCCATTACGGGATTTTTGCTCATCTTGTACTGGATACGGAGTCGATCTATTTAAGTCATGGTTAAATCGATAGCAGAAGACATAAAACGCACCTTTCAACAGGGCAATACCCTGACGAGGATAATAATTGTCAACATCGCTGTCTTCGTGGTGATCAATCTGATCTATCTCTTCTCGACCTATGCGAATGGCGGAACGACCCCTCAGTGGTATGTGACAATTACCCACTGGCTGTCCCTGTCAAGTGATCCCCTGGAAGCTTTATTGAGGCCTTGGACCTGGTTTACCCATATGTTTCTCCACACCGGTTTTTGGCATATTCTCTGGAACATGCTCTTTCTCTACTGGTTTGGCCGTATCCTGGGAGACTTCCTTGGAGATCAGAAAGTTTTGCCTATCTACCTTCTCGGTGGACTGATGGGAGGCATTTTCTACTTCCTCTCTGCCAATATACTGCCCTACGGTTCGGGACAGCAATTTTACGCTATGGGTGCTTCGGCAGCCGCTATGGCCATGGTTGTGGGCTCCGCGACCTTATCTCCCGATTACAATATGCGTCTTCTACTTATCGGAGATGTCAAGCTCAAATACATCGCGGCCGTACTGGTTTTTATAGATCTCATAGGAACAGCAGGATCTATGAACACCGGTGGTCATTTTGGACATATAGGCGGTGCACTGATGGGATATCTTTATATCGATCAACTGAGAAAAGGTAACAATCTAGGACACTGGATAGAAAGGATCGCCGATTGGAAGTGGTCTGATCACCGACGGAAGCTCCGCGTGGTCCATAAAAATGACCATATAGAGGTAGAAGCCCAAATGGACGAAGAGGCAGAGCTCAATCGTATCCTGGATAAAATAAAAGAAAAGGGACTCGGCAGTCTATCGGATAACGAGAAGTCATTTTTAAAAAAAATGAGTGAATCCTGATATTCAAGAAGGTCATACGCCTCATCACTGTTCTTGTCATTTTCCTGATGGCCATTGCCGCTCTTTCACCAATCACTCCTCCTGATATTTCAGTGATCCCTGCTGTGATCGCCGGTATCTTTCCATTTATGATCCTTGCCATGATCGGTCTTGTGATTATCTGGTTCTTTCTGGACTGGAAATGGATGCTCGTGCCGCTTGTTACTCTCCTGCTATTCTGGAATCCTATATCCAAATTCTGGACCTTCAATTCCAACACCAACGATACCACCGAAACGATCAAGCTCGGCACCTTCAACCTTTATGGCTTGAAAAAGATCAAACAGAGCAGAGACAGCGCACTTCTTCTGCAACTAAAATCAAGTCTCAAGACCCCTCAACTGGATGTGATCTGTTTTCAGGAGAGCAATGGCTTCAGCAATAAATTACTGGAACAGCTTCTGGATTACGATTATAAATATCAGTATCTCAACTCGGGAGTAAAGATCGTCAGTCAATACAACATTGAGGATAAAGGAAGTTTTGATTTTAATTCCACAGTCAATTCCTGTATCTGGGCGGATATTCGGATCAAGGACAACCGGGTCAGGGTATACTGTGCTCATCTTCAGTCAAACAAGGTAAGTTCAAGTGCGTCGGCGTTGATGGAAAGTGGTAATCTGGCTGAAAAGAATACCTGGCGCGGAATGCACAATATCGTTGGTAGATATAAAACGGCTTCCAAAATTCGTCAGGAGCAGAGCAACAGGATAAAGACCCATGCGATGCAAAGCGAAAGTCCGGTCATAATCTGCGGAGACCTGAATGATCATCCACTCTCCTATCCGGTCGCCCAATTCGCGGAAAACTGGAATGACAGTTTCGTTCAAAAGGGGTTTGGATGGGGGACAACCTATGGCGGCAGCATACCCATGCTCCGAATAGATTACATCATGGTAGATTCGAATTTTCGTGTTATCAACCATCATATAGAACCTAACCCTTATAGCGACCATCATTTTGTTTATGCGGGCATCGAGGTCAAATGATCAGGCTTGAAATGGCATGATCGGGTGCTAAAAAAACTTATTTTTGCGACGATGCAGAAATTACATATCTACAATACGATTTCGGGGGAAAAAGAGTTGTTCAAACCCATAGAGGATGGTTATATCGGCTTTTATGTATGTGGACCTACCGTCTATAACGATGTGCACCTGGGTAATTGCCTGACATTCACCAATTTTGATGTCATCTATCGTTATTTGCTTCACATCGGCTACAAGGTCAGATATGTGCGTAATATCACGGATGTTGGGCATTTGCTGGACGATGGCGAAGACAGAATATCGAAAGGTGCAAGGCTGGAAAAACTGGAACCGATGGAGGTGGTCCAGAAATACACCAACAGGTTTCACGATATGATGCGGTTATTCAATAACCTGAGACCAAGCATAGAACCACGAGCGACAGGTCATATCATCGATCAGATCGATATGGTGAAAGCCATCCTCGACAACGGCCTGGCATATGAGTCAAATGGATCTGTATACTTTGATGTCGTCGCCTTTCGCGACCGGTATCCCGAAAAGGCTACAAGCAAGGTTGGCTATGGATATGGTGACCTCTCCGGACGAAATGTTGATGAACTGCTACAGGAAACCCGTGATCTGAAGAATCAGGGAGAAAAACGACATCCCGCGGATTTTGCGATCTGGATGAAAGCCTCTGATGAGCATATAATGAGATGGAACTCTCCCTGGTCAGTAGGCTTCCCGGGATGGCACCTTGAATGTTCTGCTATGAGCACGAAATACCTGGGACAGCGTTTCGACATACATGGTGGCGGAAATGACCTTAAATTCCCTCACCATGAGAATGAGATCGCTCAAAATGTCGGTGCCTGCAATTGCACTCCAGCCAATTACTGGATGCACACCAATATGCTGTTGATGAATGGTAAAAAGATGTCAAAGAGCGATGGCAATACCATTTCGCCAGGGGAGCTCTTTTCCGGTGACAGTCCCCATGTTTCCAAGGGCTATAGCCCTATGACGGTCCGATTCTTCATGATGCAATCGCACTATCGCAGCCCTGTTGACCTCACGGATGAAGCACTTGGCGCAGCGGAGAAAGGATATCACAGATTGATGGAAGGCCTGAAAAGACTGGACAATTTACATTCTGAAAAAGACAGTAATGGCGCACTCGGAACTGAGATCGAAGAACTGATCGACAAGATGTACGATGAGATGAACGACGACTTCAACACACCCCGTACCCTGGCTGTGATCTTCGAGCTTATTACCCGGATAAATGCCATTGTCGACGGTCACCGTGATATAGAGGAAGTTTCAGATAAAACTTTGGACAGGCTGAAGGGGGAGCTGCATGCCTTTGTCTTTGACGTAATGGGTTTAAAAGACGAATCGGTCTCTGGTGGTAACGGAGGCAATGAAGAACTGCTGGAAGGACTCATGCAAGTCATCATAGATATCAGAAAACAAGCGCGTGAAAACAAGAATTGGGCAACTGCGGATCTGATCCGTGATGCGCTTGGCAATTTGAATATAGAACTTAAAGACGGGAAAGACGGCACGACCTGGTCGGCGCGCTGATCATTCTTTTTAAAAAAACCTAACCATGCATCCATATTTCAAAACAGAACTCAAGTGGGCAGTGGTCATCGGCATACTCACTATCCTTTGGTTTGTCCTGGAAAGGCTGACAGGCTTTGATGGCGACTTCATCGAGTATCACAATATAGCCGGCTACTTGTATTTAATACCCTTCATCACCATCTATGCTTTTGCCCTTCTGGAGATCCGCACTTTGAGGGGCGGACAAATGTCATACGCCACAGGGCTTAAAAGTGCATTCCGTATAGCGATCTATTCTATTCCGCTCGTGATACTTGCGAGCTATCTAAAGATCACTCTCATTAGTCCTGAGTTTCAAAGCAATATCATAGAATATATGATCACAACAGGCGCTGATGAAGAAGAAGTACGGACAGCTTATTCCACCGTTCCTTATCTTCTTATTTCCGGGGCCTATGCCTTGACAGGTATCATAGCCGGATCAATTGTCATGCTTTTCATAAAAAGACAGTAAGTGAAGAATTTATTTTACAGCACCCTTTTCCTGGCATTCGTACTGGGCTGTCAGACAGACAGTAAAAAGAAGAATATCGTTGTCTCCCAGAAGCGTTACGATATTCCGGCCTTTAATGAAGACTCGGCTTTCGCTTACATCGAAAAGCAGGTTTCTTTCGGACCGCGAGTACCTGGAACGGAGGGGCATGACCGTTGTGCAGATTGGCTGGAGTCCAAATTATCGGAATTCGGCCTGAATGCGCAGATCGAGAATTTTAAAACCCGGCGGTTTGACGGGAAAGTGATCAATGGAAAGAATATTGTCGCCAGCCTCAATCCCCAGGCTTCAAAACGTGTTTTTCTCTGTGCCCACTGGGATACGAGGTATAAAGCTGACTACGACAAGTTAAAAAGCACAGATCCAATCCTCGGTGCAGATGACGGAGGAAGCGGTGTGGGTGTGGCGCTCGAGATCGCAAGGGTATTATCACAAACGTCTGAATTTGATATGGGGCTGGATATCGTACTCTTTGATGCCGAGGACCAGGGTGAAGAGGACGGCAATGTGGACTCATGGGGACTTGGTGCACAACACTGGAGCAATGCACACAAATCGCAATACAATCCGAAATATGGCATTTTACTCGACATGGTCGGTGCCCGCGGTGCACAGTTCTTCCGTGAAGGTTACTCTCTTCAATCCGCGCCTAACGTGGTTTATAAAATATGGAAAGTAGCCGAAGACATGGGCTACAGCGATCTTTTTATACCACGCGATGGTCGTGGCGTAGTAGATGATCATTATTTTATCAACAGGAATACCGGTTGGCCAGTCGTCGATATCATTCATACGAATCAAAATAAGGGCACCGGCTTTGGTTCACACTGGCATACCCACGATGACAATCTGGAGGTCATCGACAAGAATGTTCTGAAAAGGGTAGGACGCGTCGTGCTGCGAGTGCTTTGCTATGAGGATCAGGGGAGGTAGATGGGCTTTGATCGTGTAGCGTGTAGCGTGGAGCGTGTAGCGTGGAGAGTGTAGCGGACATACGGCTTTTCACCGATCATTTTCGGTTTGATTAACAGTTTTTTGTCGTGTATCGTGTAGTGTGTATGGTGTATTAATACTTCGGCTATGAATACAATAGGCCAGGTATAGATATGTTCCACCTGGAATATTGGTGTATTGGGTTGTTGGATCGTTTCATGATCTGCCCAGTAAGGCCTAATACAGGATAGTAATAAGGCAGATGACGAATCCCCTCGCGCTGTAAATATTTGATCGTGGTGTGTTTAGCGTTTAGCGTATATCCGTTTTATGTTCTATTTTGTATTTTTCAAAAAAAGTACAAAATCCATGAAAACAGCATTACGAATTCTACTTGGAATCATTATCCTTATTGTCGTCGTTTTTATCATCGCCGGACTGATGGGAGACAAAACGTATGATGTCAACCGCAGCGTCCAGATCGAAGCCCCTCCGGAAGTCGTTTTTCCATTTGTCGTGAATTTGAAAAAGCACAGTGACTGGTCTCCCTGGGCCAAGAGAGATACCTCTATGACAAACGAGTATGTCGGAAATATGGGTGAGGTCGGTTCAATACATAAATGGGAAGGAGATATTTCCGGTGTTGGAGAACAGGAGATCACCGTCATTGAGCCTTATAAAAGAGTAGAAACCGAGTTAAGGTTTTATGAACCATGGGAAGATGAGGCTGATGCCTATATAGATCTTGAGCCCAATCAAAGGGGAACTGAAGTTACCTGGGGCTTCTCTGGCGAGAACAGCTTCATGCAAAGAGCGATGTTCACCCTCATGGGCATGGACCTGGATGAAGCAGTAGGTAAAGACTATGAAGAAGGTTTGTCCTCATTAAAATCACTTGCCGAAGAAAGTTACGAACAGATCAAGGCTGCCAAGCTGGCTGAAGAGAAGGAAGAGATGCTTGAGGAGTCCCTGGATGAAGGTGGTAATGATACATCTTCTGATAACTAATAGTCAATAGTAATTATGTTAAGAGGCACCCTAATCTTCTTTCTGCTTTTACATGTATTTCAAACCTCTGCACAGATCTCCCTGGAAAAATCCGTGCAGATAAGCTCAAGGTATGACGCAGCTTCCGGTGCCCTGGTATTGGATTGGGATCCTGTCAATGGAGCTACTTCTTACAGAATATCACGATGGAATGGCAATTGGATATTTCTGGCCACGGTTGCTGATACTGTGACGTCCTTTCACGTTATCGACCATCCGATCGGTGAGGCAGTGGAATACCGGGTGGAAAAGCTTGGAAGCAGACCCGGGTTCGGATACATTTATGCAGGAGTCGAAGTTCCAGCAATTGATGACCGAGGCAGATGCCTCATCCTCGTCGACAGCATGTTGACAGACCCATTGAGTTTTGAGATCCAGAGGCTTATGAACGACATCAGGGGAGATGGATGGACAGTGACAATGAGATCATGTCCAAGGTCTGAAGAGGTACCTAACATAAAGACCAAAATCCTCGATTGGTGGATCGCTGACCCCCTTGCAACTTCCACGGTACTCATACTCGGTCATGTTGCGGTTCCCTATTCAGGAGACATCAACCCTGATGGCCATGGCAATCACAAGGGCGCATGGCCGTGCGACGCCTATTATGGAGATATCCATGAACAGAACTGGACGGACTTCTCTATCAATAATACCTCCTCCGCGGATGCGCGAAATCACAATGTACCTGGTGATGGCAAGTTTGATCAGAGCATCATACCTACTGAGGTTGAGTTCCAGGTCGGCCGGGTAGACCTTTGGGATCTGCCAGCATTCGGAGAGGACTACGTCGAACTAACGCGCCAGTATCTCAATAAAAATCACAACTTCAGGAATAAGGCCTTTACTGTCCAGCGCCGTGGCTTGGTAGAGAACAACTTTGCTTCCTTCGAAGAAGGCTTTGGACAGAATGGGTGGAAGAACTTTTCTACGATGTTCGGACCTGAAAATGTCAAAAGCGGAAATTACGAGATCGAGCTAGAAAGTGACGACTATCTCTGCGCTTATGCCTGCGGAGCAGGTTCGTTTACCAGCATGGGAGGTGTCGGAAATACAACTTCACTTTATGTTGATCGCGATATCAAGGCCGTTTTTGTGATGAATTTTGGAAGTTATTTTGGCGATTGGGATCGACGGAACAACATCATGAGGGCCTCCCTGGGTTCGGGATATATACTCACGAATGTCTGGGCAGGCAGACCTAACTGGCAGTTTCATCATATGTCCCTCGGGATGAACATAGGCCATGCCGTGCCACTTGCGCAAAACAACCAGTCGCGGTATGTAACAGGTTTCGGTGCAAGATTTGCTCATGTCTCACTCCTCGGTGATCCGACACTGAGATTACATCCTATGTCACCTCCGACCAATCTCATCCTTAGCGATAATAATGGACAGGTTGATCTCAGGTGGCATGCATCTGACGACGCAGGATCAGGCTATTATATCTACAGACGGGATTCAGGGGAAGAGAGATTCGAGCGTATGAATATCGAGCCGCTCACAGATACTGTATACTCAGATGACTGCACCCTGGATAAAGCCACCTACGAATACATGATCAAGGCGGTAAAACTGGAAATTTCAGCGAGTGGCACCTATTACAATACCAGCATCGGCATCACTGATTCGATCAGGTTAGACACCGGATCATTGCCGACAGCAGCATTCAATTTTACCAAAAATTACGAACTGGTCTCCTTTGAAGCTCTTTCCGATATTGCTGACAGCATTCGATGGACCTTTGGCGATGGTCATTACTCCGAAGAATTGGATCCGGACCATCTTTATGATACCGCAGGGTGGTATGAAGTTTGTCATTCACTGTTCACTGCTTGCGGTACACTCACTTTTTGCGATTCCATCGATGTAGAAAGCAGTTTTCCGGAGAATTACAGTTTCGAGATCCTCGATGCTAATTGCCATGACTCATCTGACGGTGCGATCTTACTCAATCATGACCCCAGTCCACCACTGATGTATTTCTGGAGTACTGGAGATACTACTTCGTCTCCTTCTTTGCTCAATATTCCGGGAGGAGATTATGAATTGACGATTGAGACGATCACGGGTCTGACCAGGACTTTTACCGGATTGGAAGTAGAAGCACCTACTCAACTTATGGCCGAAATAATGACAACACCTTCTTCGGGTAGCGATGGTACAGCTACGGCTGATATCAGCGGGGGCACGCCACCTTACAACCTTGAATGGAGCAGTGACCCTCAAAGTTTACCGCCTGGAATGCATGAGTTGACAGTTACCGATGACAATAATTGTGTAAGAACATTCTCATTTGAAGTTGATCTTAATACCGCCGTTGAAGATGCGCTTACCGATTTAGTTATGATCTATCCCAATCCTGTCGAAGAAGTGCTCCGAATTGAAATACTCGATCCGACTATAAAGGTCCGGTCTTTGATCGATAGTCGGGGTATGGAAATCCCGGTGATGAGGTACCCTGGGCCTTCCGGTGAGATACTTCTCAACCTGAGTGCTCTGGAAAGAGGTACATACTGGCTTTTATTGGAGGACGGTAAAAGTAAAGGTCTCTATCCCTTGATCAAGCTCTAGTTTTTTACGGATCACGGGAACCGAAGGCTTTTAACGACGTTGGAATTACTCGAACCTACTTCGATAGTCAATATACCATACATATGGTGCGTTCATTTCTGATCAGAGTTCTCTTGCTTCCCTTCTCATTATTGTATGGTATAGTGGTCGCCATCAGAAACTTTTTATACAAAAATAACTTTCTAAATTCCATACAATTCAGTATTCCTGTCATATCCGTTGGCAACTTGACAGTCGGCGGTGCCGGAAAATCTCCCCACGTGGAATATCTCATCCAAACCCTTGATCCTTACCTGGATGTAACTACACTAAGTCGTGGATATAAAAGAAAGACCAAGGGTTTTATGGAAGTGCTTCCTCAGCATACAGCTCAGATCGCCGGAGATGAACCTGTGCAATTCAAAAGAAAGTTTCCCAAAATCGGTGTATATGTGGATGAAAGCAGAGTCTTCGGCATACCCCGTATCATCACGCAAAGACCGGGCACCCAGGTGGTCATTCTGGATGATGCTTTTCAGCACCTGTCAGTAAAACCCGGACTGAATATCCTTCTCACAGAATATGACCGCCCCTTCACGCGTGACTGGCTTTTGCCCTCAGGAAGATTGCGAGAGTGGCGAGCAGCCTACAAACGAGCAGACATCATCATCATTAGTAAATGTCCTTTCGACCTCACAGAAGAGGAAAGACAGGCCATGATCGAAGAGGTCTCTCCCTTGCCGGATCAAAAGATCTATTTCAGTTACTATGAATATGGTGCCCCTTATGATCTTTTTTCCGGTCAACGCATCCAATTACAAGAGGACCACGACGTATTATTGGTAAGCGGTATAGCCAGGACGGACTATCTCATGCAATACCTCGAAGAAAAGGTCGGTGACATCAAGGTTCTGGAATTTGAAGATCACCATGATTACACACCTCTGGATGTCAGCCAGATAGAGGTGCATTTCAAAACTATGACTCCTGGAAAGACCATCGTTCTCACTACTGAAAAAGATGCCATTCGACTGCAAGGTCATCGTGATTTCCTCCGAAAGAAAGATATCAGCGTCTATGCTCTACCTGTTAAAGTCACTTTCCACGGTGAGGATAAGGATCTCTTCGACCAGGAAATCAAGTCCTTCCTTATGCAATTTGAGGCCTAACCCGTTCAGCGCCTTGTAGGTGATATAATTTTCTCGGATTAGTCGGGCTCGAACCCAAGTATGATATTGAATCTTCCGTAATCCGTCCAGGTGGATGTTTCTGGATTGATCCATGGTTTGTCGAAACCGATCCCGTAGTCGAAGCCAAGCATACCGAACATCGGAAGGAAGACACGAACGCCAAGACCTCCCGACCTTTTAACGTCAAAAGGGTTATACTCTTTTAGGCCATGCCACATATTACCTCCTTGCAAGAAGGCATGCGCATAAATAGTGCTGTTCGGATTCAGGGAGACAGGATATCTCAACTCCATGGTATACTTTGCGAACACGGTAGCATCTCCTTCTGTCAGGTTTTGATTCCTGGATTGTATCTCGTTATACTCCTGAACGTTGCTGGCACGAACCTCATCGACCTCATAACCCCGTAGTGCGATGAGATCTCGCCCGTTGATCCCCACATTCTGATTGGCAAAACCATCACCACCTACAACATATCTCTCAAATGGTGGCGCGCCGATATCTTTATTGTAGTAACCGAGGAATCCGGTCTTGACCTGGGTCATTAGAACGAATTTGTCGAACAGATTGAAGTACCACTCCGCATCAAAGCGCCACTTGTGATACTCTAGCCATTTGAATCTTTCTTCAACATCAAGTTGGGAATAGTCCTTATTGTTGAAAAGAGAATATGGCAGGGTAAATTGCACAGAGAGAGAAAACTTGCTCCCGCTTCTGGGGAATAAAGGGTCCGCCACCGAACTTCGGACAATGGTCTGCCTGAAAGAAAAGTTATTATAACTGCCATCTCCGACAGGATTACCTTCGTTGTCGAAGAAACGAGTGCCCGGAGCTATATAATCCTCCAATCTGAGATTCTGAAGATTTAATGTGCTTTGCACGAGAAAGTTGTCGTCCGGCCATCTCAGCCTTGTTCCCAGTCCCACATTGAGTTGGGTGATAGACAAACTACCCTGGTCAAAGATGCTACGGTCAAATTTGTTATAAAAGCCTCCCAATGTAAATGAATTGGGCTTCTTACCTCCCAGCCATGGCTCGGTGAAGGAAAAATTGTAAGATTGAAAGAACTGACCGTTGGTCTGACCTCTCAAAGAGAGCTTTTGACCATCTCCGGTCGGCAATGGGCTCCAGGCCTTTTTATTCGAGATATTACGAAGTGAGAAGTTATTGAAACTCACACCAAGGGTACCGATCAGCCCCTGGAAGCCACCCCATCCTGCCGACAGCTCGAGCTGGTCGGAAGGCCTTTCTTCGACGGTATATTCTATATCGACAGTACCGCGTTGCTGATTGACTGGAGTGTTTATTCCAAGATTTTCAGGATTGAAATAGCCCAGGTTGACGATCTCACGCTGAGAACGGATGATGTCCGTCCGGCTGAACTTGTGTCCGGGTTTCGTGCGTAACTCCCTGCGGATAACGTGCTCATGCGTCCTGTCGTTTCCCTTGATCACTACGCGATCAATAGTCGCCTGAGGGCCTTCGAAAATGCGCATTTCCAGGTCGATAGAATCGTTGACAATCGCTATCTCTACCGGTTCTACATTGAAGAAGAGGTAACCATCATCCATGTAAAGGGTGGAAACATCCCTCCCATCCAGACTGAAGCTCAGCCTTGTTTGAAGTAATTCCTCGTTGTATATATCCCCTTTCTCAATGCCAAGTATTTCAGACAATCTTTCATCGCTGTGGATAGAATTACCCTTCCAGGTAATATTCCTGAAGTAGTAACGGTTACCTTCATAGATATCCAAATCTATCCTCAGATCACCATCATCTTCCCTCCATATAGAATCTTTAGTGATCTTGGCATCTCGATAACCGATGGTATTATAATAATTGATCAGTGCATCCTTGTCGGCCTCCCAGTCTTCCTTAACAAATTTAGACTTCGTAAATAATTTGGATTTCTGTTTGGTGTGTTCAAACTGCTTTCTGAGCTTACGCGACTTGATGCTCTCATTCCCCGAAAACGTGAATTTCTGAATCTTCACACGGTCATTTCGATCTATATCGATCAATAACCGGACTGAATTCCTAACCTTTTCCTCTTCGATCTGAACGATGTCCACTTCTACGTCGAGGTAACCTTCTTCCTGATAATATTTCTTGAGAGCATTCTTTGTGTTCTGAATGACATTATCCGTGATGATACCTCCTTTGACTAGAAAGGGAGAGACCACTTCATTGAGATCATCATGATCCGATTTCTTCACCCCCTTGTAGCTGTAACGTGCCAAACGAGGCTTTTCGGTGACCAGGATCTTCAGAAAAATGAGATCTCCGGCCGTTCTTTCCTTGATGATCCTGATATCCGTAAAAAGCTTCAACTTCCACAAGGCGCGAATGGCAGATCTAATATCTACTCCAGGCACATTGATCTGTTTACCTACTTTCAGGCCGGCTACAGAAATGATGGCGTTCTCATCGCTATAATTATTTCCTTCCACCGTAATGCCTCCGATCTCATAAGTGGACGAAGTTTCATAGTTCATAAGTGGAACGGTATCCGTTTGGGCCTTTAATGACAGTGAAGTCATCAGTATACATACTGTCAGCGCCAAAATTATGTGCGTGGGTGTTTTTTGCATAGGTAGACTGATAACGGTATTGCTCAAAAGTCTGTTGTGGATCATGAAAGTTAAACTTTTACCTCTTTTAGCATCTGCTCTCCGGTCTTTCCAAACCTGCGTTCTCGATTTTGAAATTCATAGATGGCCTTGTAAAGTTGTTCCTTATCAAAATCTGGCCAGTGAACATCCGTAAAGTACAGCTCAGCATAACTGATCTCCCAAAGTAGATAATTACTGATGCGGTATTCCCCACTCGTCCTGACAAGAAGCTCCGGGTCAGGCATATAATGTGTGCTCAAATGCCGGGATATGGTCTCCTGATCGATTTCGGCTTCGGCCAATTCACCAGAAGCTACTTTACCCGCGATCTGCTTCATGGCCCGCGTGATGTCCCATCTGGAGCTATAATTAAGTGCCAGGGTAAGGGTCATTCTCGTATTTCCTGCCGTTGTCTCAATCCCTTCACGGAGGGATTTTAATGTTTGTGATGGTAATTGATCGATGTCGCCTATCGCCATCAATCGGATCTCATTGTCCATCAAGGTCTTTATCTCGCTCTTCATCGTCTGGACCAAAAGCCGCATAAGCGCATTGACTTCCGGTTTGGGCCGACCCCAGTTCTCTGTAGAGAAGGCATAGAGAGTCAGGTAGTCAATACCCATTTCCGCAGCAGCCTCTGTGGTTTGGCGCACAGATTTCACCCCATTGCGATGACCGAAGATCCGTGGCTTGCCCAGTTTCTTGGCCCACCTTCCATTGCCATCCATGATCACAGCAATATGGTGTGGAAGCATTTCCTTATTTATGCGATCTTTATAATTCATTTGTGCTTCAAAAAGCAAAATTAGCAATAATATCGGCCTTGATGAAGTTGGGCAATTGTATAACGTCAAGTATATCGATAAATGATGTCAATTAGGCGTTTATTACAGACTTTCCCTTACATTATGGCTACTATCGGGTCCAAAAACCCTGAAAATCTGATGTTCTGAATGGAATTTGAGGTCAAAATAGGTTATAAAACCGGTTGTTGCCATGTATGACATCATACTTTGCTTCCTGACCTCATTCACGCTGACCTACCTGGCAATCCCTGCGATTATCAATGTTGCCCGGAAAAAAAATCTTGTTGATGAACCCAATGACAGGAAATCACACCAAAAAGGTATCCCTGCCCTTGGAGGTATCGCCATATTTGCCGGCGTTCTCTTCTCCATTGTGCTATGGACGCCGTTCAATTATTTCGGTGACCTTCAGTACATCATATGTGCTCTGATCATCATCTTCCTGATCGGTGCCAAGGATGACATAGATCCCATTGCCCCTTCCAAGAAATTCGGAGGACAGATCTTCGCTGCTTTTATCCTGGTGACCAAGGCCAACATCAAGTTGACCAGCCTGTATGGTATCTTCGGTGTATATGAACTGCCTTACATAGCGAGCTTGCTCCTGTCGATGTTCACTATTTTGGTCATTATCAACGCTTTTAACCTTATCGATGGCATCAATGGGCTTTCAGCCAGTCTGAGTATTCTGATCTCCGTTACCCTGGGAACATGGTTCTTCTTGACCGATCAGATCGAACTGGCCATGCTGGCCTTCGCCCTGGCAGGTGCTTCACTGGCCTTTTTGAAATACAATATCACCCCAGCCCTGATCTTCATGGGAGATACGGGAGCTATGCTCATAGGAATCGTCTGTGCCGGATTGTCTATCGAATTCATTGAGATACATCAAAGCCTGGAAGGTTCGCCTTATGCTTTTTCTTCGGCCCCTGCCGTTGCCATCGGCATACTCATCCTGCCACTCTTTGATACACTACGGGTATTCGTCATCAGGATACTGCAGGGAAAGTCACCATTTTATCCAGACCGGTCTCATATTCATCACATGCTGCTGGATGCCGGTTTCACCCATATGCAGGCAACAAGCATCCTTATGGTGGTTAATGTGATCTTCATTTTTGTGGTGGTGCAACTGCAGAACTTCGGCAATCTTTCTCTGCTGACGATCATACTGGGAATGGCCATCGCTTTCATCTTCATTCTTAACTTTGCGATCCAGAAAAAGAAGAAGTCAGCTTGATAAAGTCTTTGCTTGCGATATTCATAGGTGGAGGACTGGGAAGTCTGCTCCGGTACGGCATAGGAGTACTCTACCGCAACTATGAATTACCCTGGGGAACACTGGTAGCTAATGCGCTCAGTTGTATCCTTCTTGGGATATTTGTCGGCTGGATGGAAGCTTCCGACTGGATGACTGCCCGATTGAGACTTTTTCTCATTACCGGACTCTGTGGAGGCTTCAGCACTTTCTCAACTTTCAGTTATCAAACATTTAAACTCTGGAATAACGGTGAACATTTGGCGGCTATCGCCAATATAGGAGGTAGTGTTCTCGTTTGTGTTTTTTGTATTCTTTTGGGAATTAAAATCGTATCCTTTTTAACATGAAGAAATCTTTCTCACTCATAGTATTTGCTTTTTCAGGCCTGGTGGCCATGGCTCAAGGGATCAACTTCGTGGATCTCGATTACTCTCAAGTCGTCGAGCAGGCCAAAGAAGAAGACAAACTCATTTTCGTAGATGTTTTTGCTGACTGGTGCAAACCGTGTCTCAGGATGGATGCCGAGGTCTTTCCCGATTCCACGCTAGGCGCTTATTTCAATGATAATTTCGTGAGTTATAAGGCCGACGTAAAATACAGCACCGGCAATATGCTGGCTAAAAAATATGGTGTCAGTTCATATCCACACTTTCTTTTCATCGACACAAAGGGTAATCTCGTATATAAGTCAAGAGGATACAAGTCTGCAGACGAATTGATCGAAGATGCCAAAGTGGCGGCGGATCCCAGCTTTTACAATAAGTATCAGCTGTATGAAAGAAAATTCAATGCAGGCAACCGGGACAAGCAAATGCTTGGAGAGTTCATAGAACTGGGTCACAAGAGATACGGCAAAGTTGACCCCGAGGTCTTCAAGGCCTATTTTGATGAGCTCGACCTTATGGATAAACAGGAGGAAGGGCACATCATTCGAATTGCCAAATATGTTCCTTATGCCGACGGTCGTGCCTATGATATCGCGAAGGATTACTTCCTAAGGATCAAAACCGATACCACGCATAAAGATCTGTCGATGATCAGAGATAATCTGCAGGAAGCCGTTGAACGATCATTGAAAAAGCATTGCAAGGCAGGAAAGGATGAAATGCTGGATGACCTTTTGATAAAAAAGGAAGAATTATTGTTCGAGGTATATCCGGAAGACACCCTGGAGAATATAAAAAAGGTGGAATTGTCAAGGCTCCATTTTCATGAGTGTGCCAAGGATCTAGAGGCTTACAAAGAAGGCACCCAGGCATTCGTAGATGCCTTTCTTTGGGACGACGAACGGTTTCACCGGGATACTACAGTAAAGAAGAGCATCCAGCAAGCCATGATCGACATGGAAGACGCAGCCGTCCTTGCCGGCTTTGCCAAGAAATATGTCAAATTTTACGAGGATAAGGATCCATTGTGGAAAGCCGAGTCCTGGATAAGGCAGGCGATCAAATGGGACGATCAGCCTGAGTATCATGCGACCTGGGCCTATATTACCGATGCGCTGGGAGATAAGCGTGAGGCGGTTGATATAGCGCGAAGAGCACTTGAAAAGGCCAGATCAACAAAAGATCCATACGCAAAAGATCTCGAATCTGTATTGATGACCATAGTGGATGGCCAAAGGCCTAAAGGCATCAATCAAAAATGAGACGACGCCGCCTCTGGGGTATAGTCATACTGATCATTTCTGTATTTCTGGCCTGGTATATCCATACGTCTTTGAAGGTCGCCACAGGATACGCTGCAAAATACCTTTGTTCTCATGTTCTGATGGCCGGATTGGACGAAGCTGTAGCAAAAGAGGGCCTCAGCTTCTTTCCAATGTCCTACGTCTCTACCAGGATTGATACAGTAAATCGGCAGGTAAATGCTTCTATTGTGGGTGTAGCCCGACAAGTTGCCTATAACTATAAAAGCGGACGGCTTTGCGGATGTACTACCGGCGCCCGGCCACAAGGATTGACAGAAGTAGAACCCGCACCGACTCTTAAGGATACATTGCGCTGGCCGCTAGGTGATCTGATTCCGGATAATGCACCGGGTGATAGCATTGCCATCAAATTGCAGCAAATAATCGACCGGCATATTACTGAAAATTCCGCCTTTCGCGCCATCACGGTCGCCCGTGATACACACACTTTTCTGGAGGCGTATGGTGAAAATATTACAGCTGAAACGCGATTGCTGGGTTGGTCTATGTCCAAAAGTGTTGTTCACGCCTTATATGGTATAATGGAAGGACAAGACAGGATTCACATTGAGGACAAAGTTCCGATGAAAATGTGGCAAAATGATGAGAGGAAAAATATCACTTATGGTGATCTGTTGCATATGTCAAGCGGCCTGAAATGGTCGGAGAACTATTTTATGTGGTCTGATGTGACAGATATGCTTTATTTGTCTGAGGACATTTATCGTGATGTGACCGACCAAAGTTTGTCAAACCCTCCAGGAACTCATTGGAAATATTCATCAGGAACCACGAATATTCTTTCGGGATCCCTGAGATCCCAGCTAGGTGCCGACCGATCATATCATACTTTTCCCTATGAGGCTTTGTTTGACCGAATCGGCATGCACAGCGCAATAATAGAAACAGATCCTACTGGCCTTTATATCATGTCTTCATACATATGGGCGACTGCCAGGGACTGGACCCGGTTTGGTCTTCTCTATCTTAATAAAGGCTCGTTGGGTGTTGAGCAAATCTTTAGTGAAGAATGGTGGCTGACGGCCTTCACTCCGACGCCGAATAGTGATGGCCTCTACGGCTCTCATTTCTGGCTCAACCAGATCGGGATGTTGGAAAATGTACCTCGAGATGCCTTCTTCGCGAATGGCTTTGGAGGTCAAAGAGTTCTTATTTCACCATCAGCAAATGTGGTGATCACTGTACTGAGCAGTTTTCAGGCTGATAGTGGATTTGAAGAATTGTACGGAGAGATCTTCGAGGTGCTTGAGTAGTTGGATATTGGAGGGTGAAATGTTAAAGTGACCCCCGGGGTCACTTTTTACTACTTTTGTCTTTTCAGAGACATATCAAAATTTAATGGTTTGAGAATCAACTCCTTAAAAGCTAGTTCTGAATCGTCTTTTTAGTGCAAGATATTCACAAAATGTTAAAAAGCGTTAAAGTGACCCCCGGGGTCACTTTTTTTTACCCACACCAGATTGATGAGTAAAGATTTGACTACTTACTCCAAATTGTGGAATACGCGTTGGACATCCTCGTCTTCTTCCATCTTGCCGATCAAGGTCAGCACTTCCTCCGCCTGTTCATCGGGAAGACTCATCGTTGTCTGAGGGATCCATTCGAGTTCTGAGCTGATGGGTTCGATCTTCCTTTCTTCCAATGCGCTTTGCATGGCACCGAAATCTTCAAATTTCACGCGGATCACGAGACAGGATTCATCGTTCTCAGTGGTTCCTTCACCCATTTCCTGCAGTCCATGATCGATAAGTTCCAACTCCAATTCCTCAAGATCGTGCTCGGCAGGCTTCAATTTGAAAACCCCCATGTGATCAAACTGGAAGGCCACACTACCACTGGTGCCGAGACTGCCATTGTATTTGTTGAAGATTGCCCGGACATTGGCCACTGTGCGCTGAGAGTTATCAGTGGCCGTCTCCACAATAACCGGCACGCCGTGAGCGGCGTAGCCCTCGTATCGTATCTCCTCAAGATCAGTGGCATCACGCCCCAACGCACGTTTGATGGCTGCCTCCACCTTATCCTTGGGCATGTTGACGCTCTTGGCATTCTGGATCGCCCTTCTTAGAGCTGGATTGTTATCAGGATCAGGGCCTCCTGCCTTAACTGCAATGACGATCTCTTTACCCACCCTGGTAAACTGTTTGGCCATCCGGTCATACCGGGCAAACATTGTTGACTTTCGTACTTCAAATATTCTTCCCATGACTAGCAAAAATATAATGATGTTGATAATAATCGAAAGTTACATCGATCGCGGATTAGAAATCCTTCTTTTACACTCGGAATGCCAACCAAAGATCTATATCTATTTATCAAGCTTACCCTGATAGTATAAACATAGTATCACCTTTCGACTACCGTAAGCACTTCTTTTTATAAGCCTAATATCGGGAATGTAAACACTCATATTTTTCATAACTTCCTCCCATAACACAAATTCTTATGAAATCCAGCAAAGTCGTAGAAGGCAAGGCGGTACCACGCGGAAAGTTTCCTCATGTCAAACGGGTGGGCGATTTTATCTATATCTCGGGTACGAGTTCAAGGCGTCCGGACAATTCCTTCGAAGGCGTGGAGGTAGATGAATTCGGCACCACGAATCTTGATATACGCCGACAAACAAAGGCAGTTCTGGATAATATCAACGATCTCCTGAAAACCATGGACGCCTCTCTTGATGACGTAATTGATATTACCACGTTTCTCGTCAATATGAATGATTTTGGAGGCTATAATGAAGTGTATGCCCAATTCTTCGGTTTTGATGGGCCTACCCGTACGACCGTGGCAGTGCACCAGTTGCCTCACCCTCATCTGCTCATCGAAATAAAGGCAGTGGCTTATAAACCCGAGAACTGAACGCAGAGCACGGAACAATTGGACCGATCTGTGTATTTTAATAGTAAAACAAGTATATGGCAATCAGACGACCTTTTAACCTTCAGGAATGGATAGATGAGCACAGGGAAGAACTCAAGCCGCCGGTAGGCAATCGGAATCTTTATAAGGACGCGGGAGACTATATCGTGATGATCGTGGCCGGCCCGAATGCCCGGAAAGATTATCATTACAATGAAACAGAAGAGCTTTTTTACCAGGTAGAAGGCGATATCACGGTAAAAATTCAAGAAGACGGAAAAGCTGTTGAAGTTCCGATCCGCGAGGGCGAGATGTTTCTACTACCTGCCAAGGTGCCTCATTCGCCGATAAGATCAGAAGGCAGTATCGGCCTAGTTATAGAATGCAAGCGCGAGAAGTCCGATACAGATGGCCTGATGTGGTTTTGTGACAATTGCAATACAAAGTTGCATGAGAGCTTCTTCCATCTGACCGATATTGAAAAGGACTTTCTGCCCCGATTTAAGGAGTTCTACAGCTCAGAAGAGATGAGAACATGCCCCAATTGTGGTCAAGTGATGGAAGCTGATGAAAGATTCGTCGAGCACAGCGAGAGTTAATGATCTACTTTGCTTCCGATTTTCACCTGGGCATCAATGCCCGGCACACTTCCGAACAGCGGGAAAGGCAGATCATTCAGTGGCTCGATGAGATCAGAGATGATGCTGACGAGATATACCTCGTCGGAGATATGTTCGATTTCTGGTTTGAATACCGCAAAGTCGTTCCCAAAGGTTTTTTCCGGCTTCTGGGCAAGCTGGCAGAATTGAGAGATGAGGGTATCCCACTCCATATTTTTACCGGTAATCATGACATGTGGATGTTTGACTACCTTGAAGAAGAGTTGGATCTGAAAATAAACCGTCAACCCATCGAGGCCGAGTACAACGGCAAAAAATTCCTGATCGGACACGGTGACGGTCTTGGTCCCGGAGATCATGGTTACAAATTCATCAAACGGGTCTTTGCCAATAAATGGTGCCAGCGCGCTTTTGGGCTACTTCCACCTTTCTTTGGTATGAGTATCGCGCACTACTGGTCAGGAAAAAGCAGGGCCCAGAATCGAGACGTTAAAGAATTTCTCGGTGCTGAGAAGGAATGGCTGGTGCAGTATTGCGAATCCAAACTCAAAGAACGTCACTTCGATTATTTCATCTTCGGCCATCGACATCTTCCCATCGATTATACACTAAGCAATGGCGAAAGCCGGTACATCAATCTCGGCGAATGGATGAATTTCAACTCTTACGCCGTCTTTGACGGCTCGGATGTCCAACTGCGCTTTTATCAAAATCCGGAAGGACAGATCTATCCAGTGTCTGGTAATTAAGCTACACCTCAAGACCTTTTTAGTCAAAAGGATGGAAACCTTCGGCTCAGGCTAGGTGCTATGCTATCATCGATACTCTCGTTATTTGGTACTTGGTACTTGGTACTTGGTACAATATTAATGGACAGCGTTTTCAATATCTGAACGGTGCACCAAGCTAACAATCCAAGTAAAGTATAGCGGTAGCATGATCGCCAATATCCGCTAAACTCTAAACT
>JAWVZH010000007.1:0-40870 GCA_033722295.1 Saprospiraceae bacterium | reverse complement strand
TTCTTCACCGCCGCCGTGGCTATGGTAGTCTGTGGCCATAAGGCGTTGACGGCTATGTCCCTGGGCTTAAATTCTTCAGACATACCAAGTACGCACATACTCATGCCCATCTTCGTCATTGTATAGGCCAAATGTGAGCTGTACCACTTTTTATCTAAAGTGAGTGGTGGTGCCATATTCAATATATGCGCATGTTTTGATTCCTTGAGATAAGGGAGACAAAGCCTAGAGCTCAGAAAGGTTCCCCGAACGTTGACCTGGTGCATGAGATCATACCTTTTCATCTCAGTAAATTCAACAGGTGTCAGTTGTATCGCCGAGGCATTATTGACAAGGATGTCGATACCACCAAAATGGTCTACGGCCTGATCAACGGCATGTTTCACCTGATCTTCAAATCGCACGTCCATCTGGACGGCCAGCCCCTGGCCACCAGACCGATCGATCTCTTCCACTGCTGTATAGATCGTACCTTCCAGCTTTGGATGGGGTTCTATCGTCTTGGCTGCCACCACAATATTAACCCCATCCCTTGCGAGTCTGAGTGCTATAGCCTTACCAATTCCCCTTGAAGCACCTGTAATAAATGCAGTTTTACCTCTAAGTGTGGCCATAATAAGCGATTTTGATATTGTATTTGATCATTGTTATCGAGTAAATCTAATTCCAAGGTTATAGGTCGCTGCTCTACCTCCACCGTCAATGAGACCGGCACTTGTAAAATATGTATATAAGAACTCCAATTCGAAATCAGGTATGATCTGGTACTTCGAACCAAGACCTGATTGTGCGTAGAAATCAAGTTCTGGAGCCCAGATCGGTGCAATATTGCCTAATATATAGAAACTCAACTGGCGGTTGGGAAAATAAGAGAATATGGCAGTCACAGGTGTCGACCATCGGTTATAATCCGACTCTCCTGTTCCAAGGTCCTCTCCCCAAACATCTATTTCAGTAAACAATGAATATTGAGTGCCAATGTCAAAATCATTGAAAAACTGAGTGATCCACGCTGGCCCGTTCCAATCGAGATAAGGCTTGGAGGCGTTACCTTCCAGGTCGTTCTTAAGTGGTATCCAAAAGGCAGATTGAACACTAAAATTTGGCCATCCTCCGAATGGTGCCCATCTAATTTTCGGACCGACCGTTGCAATGGCGCTTGCCGTCGAATGAGCCCTGGAAAAGGTAAGCACATCCCAGAACGGATCACTTTCGCTTCCCTGGGCAACTCTTCTGAACCTGAGGTCAAAGCCAATGCTGAGATGGGGTTCATACCCGTAGACCACACTTAAAAAGGATGTGAAGTAAGAATTGCGATCGGTGAGTTCCTCTCCCGCACCGATACGTTCAGTGTAAAGGTTATTGAAAAGTTTTATCTCGATGCCACCCTTCGGAATAGTGGAAGAGATGATATATCTGCTGGTATTGGGTGGCGGCATATTCATGCCTTGGTCTACATAGGCGTTCAACGCCCAGTCAAATGAATAAAATTCAATGTCATAGTCGGGGAGCGGCTCAAAACGATAATCATTGATATAATCACGAACTTGCTTCATTGATCCAAAATCCTCGCTGTACCATTTGAATACAGGCGATAGTGAAATGGTCCGTTCCAGAGCATTAACCCTGATAAAATTACGGTTCATCATCACACGCCTTGTCTGCTCATCGAGCTGATCCTCCAGGGAGTCAGGTAGATATGCTCGCGCCTTAAGAGGCGGACAGTCACTGGCTCCACAATTAAGTGCAAAATGTATCCGGGGATCCTCAAATTCTGATAATAACAGTCGCTTCTCTATCTCATCGAGACTGAAAGATCTACCGCCGATATTGTGTTCCTTAGCCGTGAAAAAGCCGGGGACCTCTCTCACCGATCCTATTGGAAGGTTCATTCCAACAGCATGTATGGTAAAAAAATTATAAGCATTGATAAGCAAGGCTTTTCTGCGAACTCCTTTCCAATCCTTAAGCTGTATATTTTGCAAGGTTTTAGTAATTCGTTCCGATTTCTCATGCTCCACAGCGGCCTTATAATCGACCCTTCCATCCTTTACAGTGACGGAGAAGAAGTCATTCCACTCAGCGAATAAACCGTGCTGACCACATGCGATCGTAGTTCCCAATAAAAAGAGTAGGATGATACTCCAGATTTTGCTGTTCATTCCAGTTTGAAAGTTCATGGCATCTTCCCCATTTGTAATAACCAACGTCCGAGGTATTCTCTAAGTTAGATCATTTCACAACGAAAATGTTGTTTTGTATTTAACTCGACATATGAATAATGTCCAGAATATTCAGTGGCCAAACCTATTGATCATATACCTCCACATACTGTTATATTTGGTATATGGATCACGGTAACAAGAGATCTACAAAAAATATCGGTACGGCCTTTTTTCTCAATTTGGTCTTTACTCTGATCGAGATCGTAGGAGGATTGTGGACCAACAGCCTGGCCATATTGTCGGACGCCATCCATGATCTCGGAGATTGCATCTCTTTGGGGATGGCCTGGATTATGGAACGAATCTCGGGAAAGGAACGGGATCAGAAATATTCCTATGGCTACCGGCGATTCTCCATCATGGGAGCCATTATCACCTCTGCTGTACTAATTCTTGGCAGTCTCATTATCATCTTCCGCGCCGTACCAAGGCTGACAACACCTGAGAGCACTGACTCCCTCGGAATGATATATCTGGCCATTCTCGGAATAGCCTTCAACGGCTTTGCAGCCTGGCGCCTGCACGGGGGAACGTCGCTGAATGAACGCACGGTGTTTTTGCATTTGTTGGAAGATGTACTGGGTTGGGCCAGTATCCTTATCGGTGCCATACTCATGTATCTCTTCGAGTGGTATATCGTCGACCCCATACTTTCCATCGGTATTGCACTATTTGTACTGTACAATGCCATACGGAATCTAAAGCTAAGCGCTGATATCTTCCTTCAAAAGACACCTCAACCGTACGACCTGGATGAGATCGCCGGATTGATCAAGCGGGATAAGGATGTCAGAGATGTCCACGACCTTCATCTATGGACCATGGATGGTGAATTTCATATCCTCACAGCGCACATTGTCGTAAAGCTCGATGATCTCTCATGGCATGAAATGATCCAACTTAAAAGACATTTGAAAAGAGAATTGAAAGGGATAGGTATTCATCATGCCACGCTCGAGCTGGAAACAAGTGAGAAAGAATGTGAGATCGATTAGAGCCCAAATCTGTATCCCGCAAAAAATCTGATGCTGTAATAGCTTGTCTCAAGGTTGGTATGATTGACCCTCCGGAAAAAACCTTCCGGTTCCCACCACAGATGATGGATAGAAACGCCTGCATAGGTAGATTGGGCAATCCCTGATGTAACATCCAGTTGCAATCCCGCCTCAAGGTATTTGTCATTTCCTTCCTTGTAAGCCGTTTCTTCCAGGGAAGGATTAGGTTTATAACTCTCAGGGTTATAGGTAATAATACCTCCCTTTACAAACGGCTGCAGATCAAAAAGCCTACCAAATGGAAATAGAAATGACAGCTTCGCATTGATATCGATCCGATTTCTGGAATGTAGGTCGCGATTCTCGTAGCTTGTAACATTAGGAATGTTGATCCTCTCCCCTGTCTTTTTATCAACAAATACCTCCGGTTCGCCCGTCCGTACCTTTAAATATGATGTCCAGTAATACAAATTCTGATACGCCGCCCCAACTCCAAAACGTATGAACTCATACGTATAGTCAATATTCAATCCAAGACTCCTTCCTGTGGAATTGACGTGATACCAGGTCGGAAAACCGATATCCAGATTATGATACCTGTATTTCAGCCTACCCGACGAAACGCCCAATTGAGCACTTATCGAGAATTGATTCCGAACTCTCTGTACGATCTTGCGAGTCTTTTTCAGGACATCAGGCTGGACCCTGTCTACGCTCAACCATAGATCGAACACATTATCGCTTTCTCCCCAGGGCTGCAATTCAACCACCTCCGCAGGTCTACCCTGCCGCAAGGTAAGGGCTTCGAATTCATCAGTAAAGTCCCGGTCAAAATCCATATCTGTAAAAAATGTCAATCGTCTGGTCAGGTAATCACCCACCAGCATTATGATCAGCTCATTTGGAGAAGAGGTTTCCGGGTCGATCACACCGATGAAGGTATAGACGTTCTCATGATCAGAAAGGTCAGGTGGAATGATCGTAACCGTATCCGGCATCTCGAGATTCGGATAATTCTGTACGACCTCGGCAACACGGATATCCGGACCTGTGTATGGATAATAGAAAAAAACGATCTCGGGCGCACCTTCCTGAGCCTCCTCCCTTTCATGAAATGAATTAGGCACGGACATGACCTGCGCTTCCAATATTTCACCGGTGCACAGTAAAAGTATCGATAAACCGATCAGCCTGGTCAGGATTGCTCTCATTCTCATTTAAAACCTTTGCTTTAAGGTAATAAAAATGACCAATGGCTGGTAAGCGCATGAGAGTTAAAGTTGTCGTCCAATATCTAAAACACAATTTTGTCCCGCATTTTACGAAGATCGTAAAATTTTATACCGCCTATGAAGCGTCCGACCTAAACCGGGGAATGATCTGATCTCCCATCGATGTTCTGGAGATCTCCCGGCCCATCTCAAGTCCTTCCTGCCACCATTCCTTCATGATATCAGGATTAAATATGAAGCTATTCTGCGTCAGCATTCTGGGCGTATGCCAGAACTTGACTTCGATGTTGTTGTAGATGCCTTCCATATGGCCCATCAGGATATCATCATAACGGATCTGATCCAGCATGAAATCGAAGGCGCTGAGCAGCACTCCAAAAGCATTTGAGTTTCGCTTTTTATGGACTATCCGATGCCGTGGACTCAAAACGATCACATCTATCTCTTTAGCCCCGCTAGCTATCGCTTCCTGTATCGGGATGAGGTTTCCGAATCCGCCGTCCGCGTATTCAAACCCATTCTTTTCCACCAGGCTCATGAACGGCACCATGTTGCATGAACACCAGATCCAGTCCACAAAATCCTCATAGTCGTAATCTGACAGGTATTTGGACTCTACCACATTTCGTGTGAGATTGGATACGGTAACTGCAACTTTTTTACTGCCCTTTTTTGCCGTTGAGAAGTCCTCTTTCGTCAGAGTTCGTGCAATAAGATCTCTGAGAGCACAACTCTCTCCGAACGTCCTTTTGCCTTTGATAAATTGCCACAAGACATTCCAATGATTGATCCTGGCCTTTAATAGATGAGCTTCTTTAGAAAGAACAAAAGGGCAAACATCAAAAACATCATTCTGTGTAACTGATGTAAACACCTTTTTCAATCTGTCCAACTGACCGATCGCCAGATGGGTAACTAGGAGAGAGCCTGTCGACGTTCCCAAAAAGAGATCATACTCCTTCCCTTCCTCCTTGATAAGGTATTCCGCAAGTCCACCTGCAAAGGCTCCTTTTGCACCACCGCCTGATATCACTAAAGCCCTCATACGCTATTAAAAAAACGAAAAAGCTGATCATTTGGTTAGTCTGACGTCGTTATTTTTTAGTGAATCGATGAATAGACGACTTCAGGACAAACTGATCAGCTTTTAGAGCATTGTCAAAAGTTCAGGAGAATTAACGTTTTCCCCAAAGCTCGACACGGGCCTTCTTTACGGAAACATTCTTTGAATCATACCAGAAGACCACTTTCTTGATCACCCTCTTACCACCTTTAAGATCTATTGCTCTTGTCTCCGAACCACCAGAAAAGTTTTTCTTCAGAATAACATTCTGGGTTTCTCCGTTACCAAAGTGAACCACAACCTTGTGCATGTTAACTCCTCCCTTCCTGATTTTCAATTTAATCTTTGAAAAACGGCCATCTCGAGCGGTCACAAATATCTCATCACGGTCCAGGCTGTATTTGACATTTTTACTTCCCAGTTTTACCCAGTTGATGCTAGAATTAGGTTGGTTTGCCAGATTACCAGACACCGTACAGGCCACCATACTCTGGCTGAAAAAAGCTAAAAAAAGCAATAAATTGATACTTGACAATTGATTTCTCATGACGTTATTTATTTAAATTTTATTTCACTATAACAAGTTTGATCATATCCAATTGTAACCTTATCGGAATAAGATTATTTCAGATAAATTCAAATTTATTAAGCCTGGTCTTTTCTGACAAGGCTTTTCATCTTCTTACACACCAGTCGAATTGGTCTCAATCGGCGAAATACTTATTTCTTATCGAATACTGAAATATGTGGCTGTTTAGCAGTAACACCCTGCTCGATGAATTCTTCACATGCGGTGAGGTATGTCTTTGCCACGCTGTCATCTGATCGGACTTCCAGAACGGCTTTAAGTTTTTGTTGAGCTTTTTTCCAATGACCGTCACCGAAGTCTTTCATGGCCTCATTGTACGTAGAGAGCCATCCATTCCTGTCCTTATCATCCAGTCCCACGAGGACCTCAAAAATCCCTACGGGATGTGTCTTCCCCTTGGCGATGACGTTATCGATCTTCCGAATATCGAGCCCATGTCCTGACTCCAGCTCCCCATATGTCGCATCTGATATTAGTATCGGTGTACCATAATGTTTGGTTAAGGATTCTATTCTCGCAGCAATATTGACCGTGTCCGAGATAACTGTTCCTTCCATGCGATCCCTTCCCCCGATGATACCGAGCATTAATTCACCCGTATTGATACCATATCCCACTTCAAGTTTGCGATTCTTTTTCTGATTGTTCAACTTCAGGGTCTCGTTCATCTCTACAGCACATTTCACGGCATCCACAGGACTTGAGGGGAAAAGGGCCATTATGCTGTCACCAATATACTTGTCGATAAAACCACCGTGTTCCCTTATGAGAGGTTCCATTTCCAGGAGGTAGTCATTTATAAAGTCAAAGTTCTCTTTAGGGGTAAGCTTCTCTGAGAGATTGGTAAAATCTCTCATATCCGAGAACATGATCGTCATATTACGCCTGATCTGGTCGCCGAGCTGGATGTCGAGAATGCTTTTCTTGTCCAGATATCGAAGGAATTCTCTAGGTACGAATTTCTCATATGCATAATTCAATTTCAGGATCCGGCTATACTGCCTGGAGTTTTCGAGTGACATAGCTGCCTGTGCAGAAATGGCTCGTATCAAGTTGAGTCTTTCGTGAGTAAATACGTTTGGCGTAAAGTGGTTTTCGAGATACACAATACCCACGAGTTTACCCCGGTTGAGAATCGGAACAGATAATATCGACAAAGGGAAAACCTGATCGAAGTAGCCCTCATTGTGGAGGTCATCATGTTCATGCAAATTGTGAATAATGACTGGTTCCAGTGTTTCTGTGGTCTGACCTATGATCCCTTCAGGATAAATTATCTCAAAATTCAAATGCTCGCTTTCGTCGCCGTAGACCGAAGCCAGAACCATTCTTCCCTCTTCATGAAGCAATAACTTGCCGTGGCTTGCACCTGCATGTTCGACCAGTATGCCCAGCAAGTTCTTAACAAGGCTCTCCAGGTTGATATCCTCTGAAAGTGCTGCATTCGCCTTCAGCACAGTCTCGATATCCAGGTATTCATTAAAGTCAGTGATACCCTCCTTTTGTGCCGGATCCGATTCATATGGCGCTCCGTAAGTATCACCCAGGATCTTATCCAGCCTTTTGCATCCCCATTCTGCATTGACTTTCTTCAGTTCACGCACGGCTTCACCAGTATCCCTTCCCGTCTTGTTCAGGATCAGGATCTGTAATTTGCTCTTCATAACGTTGGCGAACAAGTTCTTTTCTTCCTCCGGATATTCATTATTCAGCGTCTCAAGAGCTCCCTCTGCCTTATCTCTGGAAATCAACATTGCCGCCTGCAATATCACCTTAAATGATGTGTAATCCTCCGGCACATTTTTGCAAAAACGACTGATGAACTTAAGATCCTGACGGATCCACTTCCTGTACGGTCCAGAACTCGCTGAAGAAGCATCCATGGCCATGACACTACCCAGAGTCCTAAGTACCGCATACAGAACTTCCAGTATATTGACTGTCTGGCTGCCTTTCAACTCTTCGCATTCTTGTAATAAATGCTCCAGATCGTCCTTGCGGTCCTCAAGTATGGCAATTAGCAGTTTGAATATACTAATGGATGATTTCACATATCCGTACAGAGTTCTCTCGATCTTTGACGATAATTCATTTTTGAATTCCAGTACATCGTCATCCTCGTCCGAAAGGAGATAATCCAGATGCGAAAAGCGAGCCTGGTGATAGATCTCCATATCCTCATAATTCTTGACTTTTGCGTAATTCAGAAAATCCTTGGCCTGATCAAAGATCTCGTCAAGTTTCTGTCCATGGAAGATCAATTGATCTGACAGAAGAAAGCTGAGGGATCCATAGTTGGTAATATCACCTAATTCCCTGGCCTTCTCCAGTCCAGTCATCAGGTCCTGAATTGTATTCTTCCATGGTAGCGCCCGGTGAACTACGGTTCCTCCACCACTGGCTATACCACGAAATTTATACTGGCTATCATTGAATTGATGGCTGACCTCCTGCCCCAGCATTATATAGTCAACCCCCTTGACATCCTTACCGAAGCCCTCACTCAGTACTGCACCATAACCACCATATCCAGCATATGAAATCTTCGAATTCCCATACCTTAATGTGAGTTCATGGATCTTCAAAACCATGACACCAAGTAGTTCGGGACTCTGGCTAAAACTCCATGATAGGACCTGAAGCAAGATCTCATGGGCAAGAAGGGCTTTGGGATCCGTCATTTTCGGCAGTTCCAAAAAATCCTTTCGCTCCATACCCCGGTGTCGCCATGTAATCCTGATCAGTTGACCGATAATGGTCAGACTGGTTGATTTGTATTTGACATTTACTCCCAGTAGATTGAGAGCTTTGATCCCCAGTCTCATGACTCTGTCGAGTTCACCCTTCAGGTTGCACATGATCAACTGACTTTGATACACCCTGGCCTTTTCAATACTGCTGTTACCGAGTACCAATGCCTGATCCAGATATTTTTCCGCCAGCTGGTAGTGGCCGGACAGGTATGCACATTCCCCAGCCATCTCGAGATATCTAAACTGAACCTCTCTTGACATGTGGTCTATTCCCACATTGAGGCCTAATTGAAGATATTCCAGGGCAAGATCGAACGAAGTTGAGATCTTGGCTTGTGAAGCTGCTTGCAACATGACCTTTTGGACCTCCTTCTTTTCATTCGATCGCCATGCCTCCGGCTCAACGTGCAGGAAATGGTTGGCTATCTCAATAGCCGCTGTTCCAAGAGGCCCTGGCCCAACAGATCTGAGCATAGAAAGGCCGATCTGTCTGTGCAGTTCACTTTTTTTGGACTGAGGTATGGTCTGATAAAGGCGTTGTTGCAGTTTGACATGAACAAAGTCATACATATCACTTCTGCTGCGATTTCCATTTGTGACCTCCGCCTGAATCGATTTCACACCTACCGGTTGAATCAGTCCAGCGTCCTCGATTTGCTTCAGATGATTGGCGTGTCCTTCAAATTCCTTGAAATATTTTTCCAGCGTACCCTGATTGAACTGCTCTCCATAAATAGCAATAAAACTGAGCAGTTCACTTGTATCTTCCTCCAGTCGATCTACTTTATCCATGACAAAATCAAGGCTGTCCTCGGGTATCTCGATAGACTTGACCCTTTCGAGATCAAATACCCAGTGATTTCTTTCCGGATTAAAAATAAAAGTGTTCTTATCAATAGCAGTAAGAAAGAAATCCTTGAGGTACCGAAGGTTGCCGTTAGTTACCTTGAAAAGGTAATTCGAGAGTTCATTGACATCATCGTCGGATCTGTGAATGATGTCAAAAATTATTTTCTCAAAACTCGTGGTGTCCAAAGGATCGAGGATCACCTCAGATACACCTTGGACTCCCCTCGACGTCAAACCATCGATATAGTCCGGATAGCCAGGAAACTCCTCTTTGTTGACAGAGAAAACAAAATAGGAATTAGGCACTCTCTCGATCAATGCCATTTCCTGAACAAATTGTCGGGATTCAGGGTCACTACTCTGAAATTCATCCAGAAAAAGTATCAGCGGTTTATCGGGTAAGGCTACTGCGGAAAAAAGCCAGTTGATCAGAAGTTGTACTTCAGTCCTGTTCTCTTCTCGTTGTGTTATTTTTCTATCAAAGAAATCTTCAAGGAATGGCGTAACTGCGGGAATAAGGTCGATAACCCAGTCATCTCCTTTCCCCAGAGTTTCTTTCAGCGCATTACCTATACGCATGCGTTCCTTCTTCGACTTCTTTGCGGCATGCTTGTAAATATTATTGATGATCTTCAGAAAAGGAGAAAAAGAGGTACTGTCAGTATCGTCGCATCTGATTTCAAAATATTCATGATCAAACTCACAGTACCGACGCGAATAGGTCCTGATAAAATGAGACTTGCCGACTCCCTCCGCTCCCTCGATGAAAGTGAGTTTTCCCTCGTGTATCTCATGTGGAGAGGAAGGGTGAAGAGATTCAATTTCTGTCTTTCGCCCGTGCAGCTCGTATGGCATCTTAAATTCATAGATGACGTCCTGGTCCCCCAATTCGAACGAATCCATTTCCATGCCCTCCTTCCATGCTTTCTGAACGCGTTCAATGTCTGCCAGCAATCCGGTTATAGACTGATAGCGCGACTTGACATCCTTGGCTATCATCTTCATGATGATGTCAGAGAGAACATCAGGAATGGCATCATTGATCCTGTTAGGGCTGTCAGGCGTTTTTGCAAGGTGGTTATGGATCACCTTGGACAGTTGACCTTCAGGATACGCCGACTGATCTGTCAGCACGAAATAGAATACGAGCCCCAGGGAATATATATCTGAACGGCTGTCAGATCTTATAAGAGTACGACCGGTCTGCTCTGGCGATATGTATAACGGATTGAGTTGCTTTCCAAACTTTTTTATAAACTTTTGGCCACTTACAGGACGATCCTGAGCATAAGTATAATTGACGAGCCAGACCTTCTTCCAGTCCTCGGATATAAAAATGTTTTCCGGAGATACGGCAAAGTGATATATAAGGTTCTCGTGCGCATATCTTACAATATCCAGTAATCTGAATGCGAAATCAAAGAACTCTCTCAAGTTCAATGCACCGTCGAACCTTTCGTCCAGACTCTTGCCTGGGAACGCGGATACATCGATCGACGGTTTTTCTGACTCTGTATCAACGCCGACAAAGGCCGGAACGCCCGGATGATCGAGTTTCTGCAGAAAATCGGCTTCTTTCTGAATGAGTTTTTTAACAGATGCCGATGAAAGTTTCTCATCGAACACCTTTTTGACGACCGGTCCATTTTCAGCAGTAACAAGTCGAAGGTCATAAGCAGGATAGCTTTTTAACAATTCACCCTTATCGTGATCTGCTGACAAACTGTAATCAATTTACACACCGGATCCCGCCATAGCTCTCCAGCGTTTCGTTACCATTCGAATGTAAGTAACATCCAAGATAAAACAAATCGCTCCCATCACCATCGAAAAGTAAGCATCCGGCGCTACGATAAACAAATAGATCATGAAGAACACACTCGAAGCAAGGAATTTACCCCAGGCGATATAGGGTGAGAACCTGAAGTCTGGTTTCATAAGGAACAGGTTGATACATAATACCGACATAACAACATTGAGCAACATCCCGGAATTGAACATCATGGGCAGGTCATAACCGGCGGTATAGTAGGTATAAGTCAACGCTCCCAACCCGAAGAATGCAAGAGTTGTGATCCACGGGTGATATTTTTTCAATAAGGGGTGATTCCACTGCTTGGCGCCATACTTGAAAATGCCGTATAGTATAATGGCATCCAGGACGACTCCAAATCGCCAGCCATAGAGGAGGAGATCCCCTCCAAATGGCAACGGTGGATAGATAATGAAACCGCCAATGATCTCCCATGAGACATTTCCCGCCACCACGATAACAGGGAACTCCACAAATTTGTCCTTGAAGATGCGTCGTACAATAAGGATGTAAGTAACCAACCAGGCCACAGCTCCCAGATAGTAAAAGATCATAGCCGACAGCGGATAGGTGTCCGAATGAATCAGGTCATACCACATAATTAATATTTTAACTGCTTACCAATTGGGGGTTTCTCTTTTTGTGCTGATAAACCAGATAGACATAATATAGGTCCAGCAATGCCACATAGGCCGCCATCACCCATATGATGCCAATATTGAAATAACTGAGGACGAAGACACTCATAATAATATCTCCACATGCCCGACTCCAGGCTGCTGTCCATGAAAATCTATATTCATCCTTATTTCTTAAGAATACACTTATGTAAAGCGTGGAAATACCAACAGAAAGCATATATGCAGAAGTGGCCCCGATCACAGTATCATAGCCCCCCTTCGCAAAGAAGTAGAAGAAGAAAATAAAGAAGACCGTCACCAGGATAAAAATGTACTTCCAGTTCTTCTTCAACCAGGGATCCCTAATCTGTTTATAGCCGTATTTGTATACGAAATAGAAAATGAAGAGGTCAAGAATGAACCATACCCTGTAACCCCATAGAAAGACGAGGCCCATGTTGGTAAAAAAGAAAAAGCTCCAGACGAATTCCCACGCAATGTTCCCTGCCGCCACGAACATCGGCATTTCCATGAATCGATGTTTCCAAGCGGACCTAATGACGGCCACGTAGCAGAGTACCCAGAAAAGGGTTCCGAACAGAACCAGGCCTATATCCGACACTGTATAATCACAAAGATTGACATAGTCCATCAGGTCAGGATACTTTTGACAATAATCAGTGCTCATAAGCCTATTAATTTGAATATAAAGAAAGTGCCCGTCTCACGATCAGGAGACGGCATGACAGAAACATTTCGGTCAGCTATATTAGGAGTTACCATGATCAGTCATCCAGGGTGACCCCTTTTATATTACCCTTCACAGTTGTGATCCAGTTCTCTTTAAGACTTGGCGGAATATAGAACTCTATGTTCTTATGGTTATTCTCATGCTTCAGCATCGCGAGAAGGGTGTGATGTTTGATCTGGTCAAACTTATTACCTAGGAATATCCTGTGCAGGCCTTTTTGCAACATCGCCCAAAAGGATACCAGCTTGAGAATAACTTCATAGTCGTAATACTTCAGGTTGGGTTTGTGATGAAAATTGATAGAAGAGTGAGTATTTGTTTTAAGATAGTATTTGATCACAAAGACCGGAAGATAGTTGTCGAATATCTTCCCCGGTATCATCTCATTGACATACTCTACGAGAGCCTTTGTCAGGACGTTCGTAGACTCGTGTTTGTCATGCTCTCCTCTTTGATCATTGATGATCGCATGCCCCAGCGCTAATCCTGTTTCATAGTCGTCGGGATTCAGTAATGGTGTAACTCCCATAAAATGTCCCGTCACATGCCAACTATAGTAAAATCCATCCCTTTCCTTTTCACTCAGTTCTATCCCCATGTTCTCAAGACCCTGTATAATGAGGGATGAGAAGGATTGGAGTGTGCCGGCCATATCTTCCTGATTGATCGGTTCTCCAAGCTCTTTAACGTCCCAGTCCAGATACTTCTTGATCATGTGGCGAATGGAGGCATGCATCAATCTTACCTTTAGGCAGGCGACCACAGCGTCCCCTCTGTCACCGTAGGCATCAGGCCCCATGACATCAACGACAAATTGAGCTGTTTCCATCAGACGGCGCTTGAGACGATCAAACGAGCTTTGATCTGATTCCTTCTCTTCAATGGCATCCGGATCCTGAACCAATCTTCCCGTGCAAGCCAGAACAGTTGCACCGCGCCAGCCCGTGTAGGCTGCAGGCAGGGAAAGAAAGAACAACAGCATACTGACCTCGCCGGCGTAATCGGCATAGACGTCCTGACCTATCTTCAGTTTGTCATGATCTACCCAGTCCGGTATTTCGCTCTGCTCCCTGAAATATTTATCGACAAGCGGACTGAACTCCACATTCTCTATGCCTCTATTTCTTGTCAGTTTTTCGAATAGTTCGTTGATCTTGAGTACGCCTTCTTCATTGAGGCTGCTGATCACCTGATCGGCGACCGGATCCGTAAGGGTACGGAATGACCTTAAATAATCTGAAGTGAATGCCATGGCACAATTGGGGATTTTCCCTCAAAATAGCGATAACCTTCGACTGGGACAATTAAATTTTAGAAGCTCTGCTGAACTCAGCCGAGATTAATGCGCGGTTTTTTTACGGATCACACCACCTCGAACCTCCTTGATACCGTTCAGGAACATAAAGGCCTTCGGGTCCACTTGAGCGATATATTCAGTCAGGCGGTGAGTTTCGAGCCTGGTAACGATAGAGACCACGATATCGCAATCGTGTTTGACATTGAAGCTGCCCGGCAGATAACCACGCTCGCCTTTATAGACAAAAATGGCCTTGTCAAACTCCTCCACAATAACGCGTTTGATCTCCTCGGGCTTGGTAGATACAACCGTAATGGCCGTATACTCGTCAAATCCGTCGATAACATAATCAGACGTCTTCATCGCCGTAAAATATGTGAGAATGGAGTACAGCGCTGTTTCAATACCAAAAAAGATAGCGGCACACAAGAATAGGATAGTATTAATCAGCATGATGATCTCACCAGATGAAAATGCCACCTTGCGATTGGTATAGTCGGCTATTACTTCCATACCGTCTATCACACCGCCTCCACGAATCACAAAACCAATTCCGAGGCCTATCAAAAAACCACCAAAAACCGCTATCAGGATCTTGTCATCGGTAATGGCTGGAATGTGAATGAAGTGCATAAAAACCGCAAGGAGTACTATGGCACAGAGCGATATGATGCCGAATGTCCGACCTATCTTCCTGAAGCCGATGACAACGAAAGGCAGATTAAGCCCGAGCAGTATCAAACTTATATTGAAGTGTGTGACCTCATGCAATAGAATTGATATCCCGGTAATGCCACCATCAAGGAAATGATTGGGGATCATGAATCCTTTCAGAGCGACACCTGCGCACAAAACACCAAGTATGAGAAAGACCAGAGCCCTTAATGTCAGAATTCGATGTAATTGAACGGCAGTTTTATGTTCCAATTTTCAATTGAGTTTTAGCTGAGTGTCAATAACCTCTCTTTATGAACTCTAAAATAAGAGCTAATTGTAAATGACCTACAAATTGGCTGTCAGTCCGAATCCGGCGCGTTTTTTAATTCCTCAAGATGTTCCGCCTTCCTTGGCCCTCGGACAAGCTTTGCATATCCCGTGTGGTACTCATGTTGACTCAAGAAGTCGATCTGAACCTGATTCCAGTCATTGCGGTCTTCCACAAAGCCAAAATCCAAAAACTCTTTATAGAGCAAATCTCCTGTCGTATAAAAATCCGGTCGACCCAGGTAGTCCAGATCGGCGTCGCATATGATTTTTTCCAGAAAATTCTGTGGACTCTGCGGTATTCTCGTCGCCATGATCATTCCCTCGATCCTTGCCTTCTCATCCCGCGCCAAAGTATTGGACCCAAAATGATCATGAAATATTCCAATGCTCTCCTTTTCATGACCTTTATAGGTCTTCAGGAAGCCCGTATCATGATAAAGTGCTGCAATCCTTAGAAGAAGCCTCTCCTTCTCAGGAAGGCGATAAATATTTGACAATTTCATGGCAATATCAACCACATCCTGGGTATGCGCTTTGGTATGATAGGTCAGGTCAGAATGTAAATGCCCCTCAAGTAAGGCATAGATGCCTTTCTCAATTTTACCAATATCGATCATTCGATTGTTGTGTGTTGCAGGGTGTATGGCTCAAAGATACTCACTTCTCTAAAAATCATCAGATCCACGTTGTTTACTTTTTGTCACCCTTTCCTGGCTCGCTTTCTTCTTGTGGATTTATATCACTCTCAAGAGAAGACGCCAATTCATTTCGCTCTTCCGGTTCGAGAATTTCGGCCTCGTCTGAAGACACAGCCTCGGGCTCATCCTCCTTACCATGGTAAATCAACCCGTAGGACATGACAAGACTGGTGATAATGATAGTATAAAGAATTATTCCAGGATCGAAAGCTTCGACTTCATAAGCTACGGGAATGGCAAAGAACAGAAGAATGGTGATCAGACCACGTGGGGCGATGAAAAACTCAGGGACTATTCGATCTTTCAGGAAGAGCTTGAGAATGATAAACCGGATCACATAGAGCGCCGCTACCACGCCCAGACTCTCCAGAAGAACATTCACGTCAATGAGGGAAGACAAGTTAATTGTCATACCGAAAATGAAGAAAAAGAATGTTCTCACTACAAAAGCCGTTTCCAGGGTGATCAGGTGGAACTCTTTCTCTATCCTTGCGACACCATCCTCTTCATCCGAGGTTTCATTTCTGAATATCTTAAAAAATAACTGGTGATTGGCCAATGCCAACCCGAATACCAGGATGATGATGAGAGGTGAGAGATGGAGCAACTTGCCCGCAGCATAGAGTATAAGTAATATAGCGATCAACAGGAACAACCTGGTATGTCCTTTCATGTCCTTAAACACCCAGACAATGGCATAACTCGCCACTATAGAGACTATGATAGTGATGATCAAACTGGATAAGAACTGTATACCGGCGGCGCGACTCCCCTGCTCCAACAAGCTTATCAGGAAGTAGAAGAGCATAATGCCGATAATATCGCTAAAAGCCCCCTCATAGATCATGAACTCCTTCTTCTTACCCCTGAGATTCTCTACGCTAGGTATGATTATGGCGCTCGACATGATCGACAAGGGTGTCGCATAGAGCGCTGCCACGCCATATTCAATGTTCATCATCTGTTGAATGATCAGAGCGATCACAAGTATAGAGCCTATAAGACATAAGAGGGCGATGAGCAGAGAATTACCGATCAGGGGTAATTTTTCTTTGGATAGTTCAAGGTCCAAAGCCGCCTCCAGAACTATCATGATCAGACCGACAATGCCTAAAACTTCCAGATATGGCATTAGATCGATGTCACCCATCTGGTAATAGGTCAGCAATTGCTGAACCACTATTCCACCCAGGATGAGTAAAAGAACCGAAGGTAGATTAGTTTTCCTGGCAATGATACTGCAAAAGAAGCTGTAGACCAGTATGAGTGAAGCTTCTATGATCAGCATGTAGGGACTAAAAATATCTACTGCGGCTAACGGAATCATATTGATCAATAGTTTAATGTACAAAAAACGCATTCTTTGATGATATTGTTAAAATCCTCCAGATTATTTCTATTGCGACAGGGATATTTACTGATATTTCAGTTTTGATCGCCCTTTTTATCAGATCATCTTCAAATCTCAGATAGTACTCTCTATTTTAGTGCGGTCATATGAAGCAGCCTATCCTGATATCATGCCTGATCCTGATTGGACAACTGGAGTTCCTGGCTCAGACGACCCAGAATCCCTTTGAAATGAATCACAGGCTTGAGAGCTCTGAGAATGCAGTTTCATCCATCGATCCGCCAGGGAATGAGGTTGCCAAACAAGTGGACACGTCCAATCCCTTTGAGATAAGAAGCCGAAATAAAATATCCGAGCCTGAGCCTACCAAACCTATCCCTGAGGTACCCGTCATCGATGTAGATCGGGGAATCGGGTTGGGTCCCAATGCGCTATTCTGGTTTTTAATCTTTCTGACCTTGCTTTTCGCTGTGATCATCAATCTCAACCGGACCATAGTCAACAACCTTCTAAAAGCCTGGGGAAATCTGAACTTCAGCAATCTCCTTTTAAGAGAAAAGAAGGAGCCGGACCAGCTCCTCTATACTTTACTGGCTATACTTTTCTATAGCAATGCGGGCTTGTTCATAGGATTGATCCTGGACAGATTTTTCAACTATGAGCTCACCCTCAACAGACTTCTGCTTTATATAGGCGGTGTGGCGACTGTTTATGTTGTGCGACATGTAAGTCTGATGTGGCTGGCAAACACTTTTTCTTTTAAAAAAGAGAGCCGTCAGTACAGTTTTACCATACATTTATTCAATATCCTGAACGGCATACTCTTGCTATTCGCCAACTATATTGTCGTCTTCGCCCCCGAGGTTGTCGGCACCACGTTGATCTATATCACTATAATTCTTCTGGGCCTTCAATTTATCTACCGAAACATACGCGGTCTCCTCCTGGGCGGTAAATACATTGTATCTCACAGAATGCACTTTTTTCTTTACCTTTGCACCTGCGAAATTGTACCCTGGATAGTGTGCATCGTCACAATATCACGCATGGGATAGTTATTGGATAAGTAAAGAATTGTGTAAAGATCTATGGAGTCAGCATCCAACAAAACCGCCTTAAAACCTATCCGAACCATCCTCATCTCTCAGCCGAAACCGGAGAGATCTCCGTATTACGAACTGGAGCAAAAATATGGGGTACAAATCGATTGGCGTCCTTTTATCCATGTCGAGGGAGTGTCGGAAAAGGAATTCCGAAAAACCAGGATCCGACCTGATGAATATTCGGCTATCATACTGACTAGCAACTACGCTATCGAGCACTTCTTCAGGATGTGTGAAGAGATGCGTATAAAGATGCCACAGGATACCAAGTATTTCTGCCTGACAGAGGCCATTGCCAACTATCTACAGAAGTTTATTGTCTACAGAAAGCGTAAGGTATTCGTAGGACACCGTAAAATAGAAGATCTGGCAAGTGCCTTCAATAAACATAAGGCCAACGAAAAATTCCTGCTTCCCTGCTCCAACTTGGGAAGTAAGCAGGTCACGGCTTGGCTTGACGAGAATGACGTGGATTATTCTGAAGCCATGATGTACAGAACGGTCAGTTCCGATCTGTCGGACCTGGCTGATATCACGTACGATGCCCTTGTTTTTTTCAGTCCTCTCGGTATCGATTCACTGTTTGATAATTTCCCGGACTTCAAACAGAATGAGACGCGATTGGCGGTATTTGGAAAAAGTACTACCAAAGCCGTACTCGACCGGGCTCTCGAAGTCAATATCAAGGCACCTACGAAAGAGGCACCATCGATGACGATGGCCCTGGAAAACTACCTCAAAGAGTCAAATACCCCAACCTAAGTCCACTTTTCATTGTTCATGTAATAGCATGATCAAAGCCATAGAATCTCTTAAAGAATATCTATCTGGTAAGGATTTACCGGGATGGGAGGCACAAAGGCGAATGTCGGTCAGACAGGACGAACATTTAAGGACCAATGTCCCTCCTGGGGCTCGCTATGCCTCCGTTCTTGCCCTGATCCATACCTTCGAACGACCTGGCGTCATTCTGATAGAAAGGCAGCACCATAAAGAAGACCACCATAGTGGTCAATTGAGTTTTCCAGGAGGCAAAGTTGAAAACCAGGATACTTCATTACTGGAAACAGCCTTGCGTGAAGCAAGAGAGGAGATCCGTCTAGACACGCAGGAGATCCATATATTGGGATCGCTGAGTCCACTTTACATACCGGTGAGCAACTTCCTGGTACATCCATTTGTCGCTCATTCGGATCAGCCTTTATCTCTAGAACCGGAAGTAAGCGAGGTCAGGGATATTGTGCAACTCGATATTGAGGCTCTTATGGATCAAAACATCTTTACCACAAATATTGATCTGAAAAGTGGTGTGGTATTAAAGGATGTGCCTTATTATCCTTTAGACGAAAGGATTGTTTGGGGGGCAACAGCAATGATCCTTGCTGAGCTGGGCCACATATTGGAAAGCAATCCTAAATTTGTAAACTCTTAGAATCTTTAATCCGATCAGAGATGAACAACTCAGTATATCAACCAAAGAATAAAGTCAGAATAGTTACAGCCGCTTCCCTTTTTGACGGACATGATGCCGCCATCAATATCATGCGCCGCATCATGCAACGCTCAGGTGCTGAGATCATTCATCTGGGTCATAACAGAAGTGCGGCCGAGATCGTCGAAACAGCGATCGAGGAAGACGCTCAGGGGATCGCCATTACCTCGTACCAGGGTGGTCATACCGAGTTCTTCAAGTATATCCATGATCTGTTGGAAGAAAAAGGAAGTGGACACATCAAGGTCTTTGGTGGTGGTGGAGGCACTATCCTCCCTGAGGAGATCGCCGACCTTCATGAATACGGTATCGACAGGATATACAGCCCTGATGATGGTCGAAAAATGGGCCTGCAGGGCATGATCAATGATGTACTGGAACAATGTGATTATCCTTTGGGCGAACAACTCAATGGAGAGCTCTCTGAGTTGGACAAGCAAGACACGAAATCGATCGCCAGAATGATCTCTGCGTTCGAAAATGCTTCAGATGAGCACAGGTCAGTAATAGATAAGATAAGTGCCGAAGCTGAGAAGAGTCAGGCGCCTGTTCTCGGCATCACAGGAACTGGTGGGGCAGGGAAATCCAGTATGGTCGATGAGCTGGTCAGGCGATTCCTCATTGATTTTCCTGAGAAGTCTGTCGGTATCATCTCCGTTGATCCTTCAAAGAGAAAGACAGGTGGAGCTCTGTTGGGAGACCGGATCCGGATGAATTCGATCAACAGCGATAGAGTATATATGCGATCTCTGGCAACACGACAAAGCAATCTGGCCTTATCCAAACATGTCCAGGGAGCTGTGGATATTTTGAAAAAGGCCGGTTTTGATCTGATAATACTGGAAACGAGTGGAATAGGTCAATCGGATACCGAGATCGTCGATCATTCCGACGTATCGATGTACATCATGACTCCGGACTATGGCGCCGCAAGTCAACTTGAAAAGATCGATATGCTCGACTTTGCGGATATCATAGCTATCAACAAATTTGACAAGAGAGGTGCTCTGGATGCCCTGAGAGACGTAAAAAAACAATACAAGCGAAATCATGGCCTCTGGGATACAGACATGGATGAATTGCCGGTTTTTGGGACCATAGCCTCTCAGTTCAACGATCCGGGAACGAATAAACTATACCGAAAGATCCTGGAAGTCGTCAATGAGCGCACAGGTGTGAAATTCGCTTCGGAATTACCTGAAACGCACGAAGAAAGTGAAAAGATCTACATCATTCCTCCCAAGCGCACCCGATATCTGTCAGAGATCGTAGAGAACAACAGACGTTACGATGAACGTGTAAAGGAGCAGAGCGATCTGGTGTCCCACCTGTATGCTCTTAAGACCTCCCTGGAAGTCGTCAAAGATGATGAAGCGAGTTCTGCTATTGAGCAAGAAATCGAGAGCCTGACCAAAAAGATAGATGGCGAATGGCTGGAAGCAGTGGAAAACTGGGACGACACGGTCAAATTGTACCAGAAGGATGAGTTCGTTTATCTGGTACGCGGAAAAGAGATCAGAGTACCAACGTATACAACCAGTTTGTCTCATTCGAAGATCCCAAAAATTGTGCTGCCAAAGTTCAGGGACAGAGGAGATATTCTCAACTGGTTAGGTCAGGAAAATCTGCCCGGACGGTTTCCCTATACTGCAGGGGTCTTTGAATTTAAAAGAAAGGGCGAGGATCCCACGAGGATGTTTGCGGGCGAAGGTGGTCCGGAAAGGACCAACAAGCGTTTTCACTACCTGTCGCAAGATATGCCGGCGAAGAGGTTGTCAACAGCTTTTGATTCGGTGACTTTGTATGGCGAGGATCCAGATCACAGACCAGACATATACGGCAAAGTGGGAAATTCAGGCGTCAGCATATGCTGTCTTGACGATGCCAAGAAGCTCTACAGTGGATTTGACCTCTGTGATCCCAAGACCTCCGTTTCGATGACGATCAATGGACCTGCAGCTACGATATGCGCCTTCTTTATGAATGCGGCCATAGATCAACAATGCGAAATGTATATCAAAGAACATGGTCTGGAGAATAATGTCGAAAAGAGGCTTAAAGCCAAATATGATGATCGAGGTCTTCCCCGTCCCGAATATTATGGTGAACTACCTGAGGGAAATGACGGTCTCGGCCTTATGCTCCTGGGTCTTACAGGAGACGAAGTCCTGGAGGAGAACATCTACAAAGAATTAAAAGCCAAAGCCCTTAATTCCGTCAGAGGAACCGTACAGGCTGACATTCTCAAAGAAGATCAGGCACAAAACACCTGTATATTCTCAACTGAGTTTTCTCTCAAGTTGATGGGAGATGTTCAGGCCTATTTCATCGATCATAAGGTTCGAAACTTCTATTCGGTTTCTATATCGGGCTATCATATAGCAGAAGCAGGTGCCAACCCCATCTCGCAGTTGGCCTTCACATTGGCCAATGGCTTCACTTTTGTGGAGTACTATCTTTCAAGGGGTATGGATATCGATGATTTCGCGCCTAACCTCTCATTTTTCTTCTCTAATGGCCTGGATCCTGAATATGCAGTTATCGGACGTGTTGCCAGAAAGATCTGGTCCAAGGCCATGAAATATATGTATGGAGGCAATGAACGGTCTCAGAAGTTGAAATACCACATTCAGACCTCGGGAAGATCACTTCACGCCCAGGAGATATCATTCAATGATATCAGAACCACATTGCAGGCGCTTTACGCCATATACGACAACTGCAATTCGTTGCATACCAATGCTTATGATGAAGCCATTACCACGCCTACGGAAGAAAGTGTCCGGCGTGCCATGGCCATACAGTTGATCATCAATCACGAACTGGGACTGGCGAAGAATGAGAACCCGCTTCAGGGCTCTTTCATCATCGAAGAATTGACAGATCTTGTGGAAGAAGCGGTCTATGCCGAATTTGACAGGATCACGGAACGAGGTGGTGTTTTAGGCGCGATGGAAACGATGTACCAAAGAGGGAAGATCCAGGAGGAAAGCCTTCATTATGAAACTCTCAAGCATAACGGCCAGCATCCCATTATCGGCGTCAATACTTTTTTATCCAAGGAAGGTTCTCCGACCATCCGGCCCAATGAGGTTATTCGTGCTACTAAAGAAGAAAAGGAGAATCAGATCAAAACCCTCGAAAACCTCACTAAAACAAATGTAGATAAAAGACCCGAGGCTCTGAGGGAACTTCAAATGAGGTCCATAAGGAATGAGAATATATTCGAAGGTCTGATGGAAGCTGTGAAATATTGTTCACTTGGTCAGATCACCAACGCCCTCTATGATGTTGGTGGGCAGTACAGGAGGAATATGTAGAAAGTGGTAGTGACAGTATTAGTCATCAAAAGGATGATACAACTTTACATCAGCTGACCTGAGGTTCTTCTTCAGGAGGCAGGATCTCGAGCCTGACGGTCTCAATCTTTGTTTCGCTTACCATTTCGAGATGAAACCTGTAAGGAGGTATATCGATGACATCTCCCTGTTCAGGTATGTTCCCTGTGGTCATCGTGATGTAACCCGACAGCGTATGATAGTCCCCCTCGGGAAATGATATGTCCTCATATTTTTCGTCTAGATAATCCAGCTCCAACCTTGCTGAAAAACGGTATTCATTAGGTGATATCTGGGTTTCCAGGAGGTCTTCGTCATCATGTTCATCCTCTATTTCCCCAAAGATCTCTTCAAGGATATCCTCCATTGTGATCAGACCCGCCAAACCACCATACTCATCCACCACGCAGGCGATCGAAGACCCATTCTTTATAAATCTGGAAAGCAGATCCTGAACACTCATTGTTTCAGGAATGAAAAGGATCTCCCTAAGGATTTTCTTTATGTTGCCCGGCTTGTCTATAAGGTCCTGATGATGGATATATCCCAGGATCTGGTCTACATCACCATCCTGGACCAAGATCCTGGAATGCCTGGTATCTGTAATTATTGAAATAAGTGTATCCAGAGTATCATTAACGTCCACAGCGACAATCTCCGTGCGCGGCACCATACACTCCCTCACCTTGATCTGTTTGAGATTGAGGGCGTTGATGAACAATTCCTTTTCGAGTCTCTGATCCTCATCATCTACTTTATCCACGACGAATTGCTCCAGGTCCAGTCTTGACAAACGATAGTCCTGAGCATCCACATTAACCCTCATCACGCGTTTGATCAGCCATTCTGACAATCCCGACATCAACCAGGTAGGGATGACCAATAACCATCGGAAAAAAGCGAGAGGGTAAGTCAGTATGTAAAGCAACTCACCAGAATACAGTCTGAAGACCGTTTTTGGCAAAAATTCACCAAAAATGAGAATGACAATGGTAATGACCATGGTATTGACCAACAGGAGTGTCGGACCTTCACCGATAAGAGTTTCGAAAAGCGGTGATAACAGGGACGTCATCAGCGTGGTGAAGATGACAAGTGTAATGTTATTGCCCACCAGCATAGAACTGATGAACGCCTTTGGGTCATCATAAAAAGACGCCAGCACCTTACCCCTTCGTCCTCCGCTTTTGCGTCTCACTTCAATACTCAGTTTATTCACTGAGATAAAGGCAATTTCCGATCCTGAGAACAATGCGGACAGGATCAGAAACAGAACGATTAAAGCAATGAGTGTTGTCATTAGCAGACAAAATTAATTCAATCCTGCGAAGGTGTGAAATCTTCAACCTGAAGTTCGCCTTCCACCGCTTTGATCTTACCCCTGGTAAAATCCATGTTCGACTCAAACCCCTGGCCCCAAATCTTGCGGTCGGCAGTGCGGATATATACGAATTTATCGGTCGTTATTTTGTCATGCTCATTGAGCCAGATCAGTTCCGTACTGATCAGAGAATCTCCGGAATTATTGGTCAGTATCACTCCCTCAGGATCGCGTGCGATAACAACGCCTTTCTTTTCATACCGTATAGCATATTCTGAATAAAGATGACTTTCAGCCTGTCCTCTTTCATCGTAAAAATGAACCACCACACCTTCATCGAACTCGTCAAAGGGGTTGGTCCTGTCTACAGATCTGCGCATTACTTCCCCCAGGATCTTGGCTTTCAACCTGGCTGAATCACTGTATCGAATTTCCACATCTTTAGCGATCTCAAGGGATTTATCCCTCTTTATCTCGGGATCGAAATCAGGAGCATTGTCCACAATGCAAGAGGCAATTACACCTTGCATAAATATAATGTAGATAAGCTTTCTCATATAAACCTATCGCACGATGGTGAAGTCGCCATGTACCGTGATCTCTACTCCGTCGATGTACTTCAATACCGCCTTATAGGCGAAGACAGCTGGCATCATCGGCTCACCGTGAAAATATCCATTCCACCCGAACCCCATATCGATGCCATCCTGACCAGGAGGAAAGTTTTCACCGCGATAGACCATCTCGCCCCATCGGTCATAGACCTCAAGCGTAATAACAGCTTCCAGTCCAGATCCACCGAAAATAGTAAATACGTCATTCAGCCCATCACCATTGCTGGATATTACATTCGGCGCAAAGAACGGGCGTACGATCTCTACAATGATCGTCACGCTGTCCTCATCTTCACACCCCAGGGAATCCCTCACTTCGATCACATATGTCGACGTACCCATGGTAGGGAGCACCTTGGTACGTTCACAGGTATCACATTCTATATCATCATCTCCTCCACCTGACCATTTGTACACTACATTTCTGCCCGGAGGAGTCACAGTACCTGTCAGGTCAAGACACTCACCAAGCTTTATCGTCCTGTCAGATCCGGCGTTCACATTGAGCGGAGGTGGTTCAACCAGGGTCACCTGTATGGTATCCATACAACCTTTTATATCCTGAGCTACTATATCATATGTTCCTGCAGAGAGACCATCAATCCGGCCAAACCTGGATAGGTCATCACCAAGCAGACCAAATTTGTAGTCCGGACTGCCTCCTGTTGCTGAAACAAAGACAACTCCAGTGCTGTCTCCTCCGCATAGCAGATCTATGATACTGTCTCGTTGGATCACCAGATCTGCCAGATCTTCGCAACAAGGTTCTACATTGATCTTTCTCAGCGTAGTTATCTGGCAACCCAGGTCCGTTTCTATGGTAAGACTTATGGTTTTCTCACCAAATGAATTATAAGCCACGTTGTGAGGACCCTGCGTGCTGTCGGACTGAGGGATGGCACCAGAACCAAAATTCCATATCCAGCCGGTTATATTTCCGATATTGCCAAAGGAAGACTGATCGGTCACAGTAAAGATCTCATCACATTTTAGTCCTGAAAGGGGGTCTACGATGAAATTTGCCGTGGGGCCCTGAAATTCGGCACTTCCACCAAATTCAAGCGTAAAGCCTGCTCCAGTATTTGAAAAATTGGATACACCCAGGACGTAGGTCTTTCCCACTTCCAAATCAACCGGAGCCAAAAAGTTGTTCTGGGAGGGATCATTACATCCAGCAGGTTCTGATATATCGGTCTCACCTTCCCGTAATCCGGTTGGTCCGTGGCACCTGGTCGGGAACAGAGCCGGATCTTCTCCCGAAGCCATGCATCTTAGTAGGATGCGAGGCTCACACATATCTATATCCGGGATCTCCAGCAGGACAAAGTCGAGATCATCTGTGGGATTGTTGGGTGTCAATACGAAGGTGAAATCACCCGACTGACCACACTTGAATTTAAACCATTTCGAATCTCTCTCGGCATTCTGGCCGCTGCCATTGCTGAAGCAGGAATAATTCATTTCTGTGGGGTCAAGACCTTCGCCAAGGGTCTTTTCCACCAGAACGCGGCTCTTGTCGCAGAGAAGCGCCGCAGTACTGCAATCAGATCCAGCGATCACTGGGGGATCCGTTTGTTCAACACACAGCTGAAAAGTGCCTGTATTCGTTGATCGGGCATCCACCCTTATATAATAGAAGTTGCCGACAACTAGCTGGCTCTCATACATCTCAATGATATTATTACCCGCAAGGTCAGAGGCACAATCCAGACGATTGATCGTGGTCGCACAATTTCCGCCATACAGGGCAGCTTCCGGCTCGTTCAGGGTGCCCGATGCAGCATTAATGGAGTTTCGACCTATGACCGTAATCCTTACTGATGTCCTTATCGCCTGAAAACGAAACCAGATGTCGTGGGATCGCTCACCATTCCTCCAGCACGCCGGAGCGGCAAATCCGGAAGGTGTCGCTCCTTCCAGGGTAAATTCACCCTTATCCGAGCAATACTTTTCCTGAGATGGTATATCTATAGCCGTATTACATTCATCATTGATCGGTTGTGCAGTGACCAATAAGGGTAATGCGACGATCAATAACAATAGTGTGAATATCTTATAATTCATATTGCAGTACTTCCTCACTTAAAGGTAGTAATAATGAGACGACATGATCAGCACATGTGCTGCTTATCATGGCGACAATAAAACTCATTTCACCGCCAGTATGTTGTCAACAATCGATTTACATGTCCCGGAATGGTACAATTCTCTACCTTGGGAAATCTTTCTTTGACTCAATTAGAAATAAACGTCCGTTAAATTTAATTTCGCAGTTAAGTTGACAAATCATGAAATTTAAAGCCCATATAGTTATCATGCCCTTAAAGGAGCTGCTGGACCCTCAGGGTAAGACCGTAGCCAAGAACATGTCGAATGTAGATGTGCACGGAGTCGAAGATGTGAGGATAGGAAAATCCATAGAAGTGACGCTTGAGGCCACAAGTGAAAAAGAAGCTAGAGAAAAGGTAGAAAAGGCCTGTAGTTCCCTTCTGGCCAATCCGATCATGGAATCCTACCGATACGATCTTGAAAGCCTGGGATAACGTTATGCTTTATATCGTTCCCACTCCTATAGGTAATTTGAAGGATCTATCCTACCGGTCTGTTGAGGTCCTGAAAAAGGTCGATCTCATTCTTGCTGAAGATACGCGCAATTCTGGAAAACTACTCAAGACCTACAATATAGATACAGCCATGTCCTCTTTTCATGCTCACAATGAGCATGCAAGACTTGAGGGAGTAATGAAGCAATTGCAGCAAGGAACGTCAATCGCTCTTATTACCGACGCGGGCATGCCAGGTATTTCAGACCCGGGTTACTTGCTGATAAGGGAAGCTATACGGTTTAACATAGAGGTAGATATATTACCAGGCCCATCCGCATTCATCCTGGGGCTTTTGCATTCTGGATTTCCGTGCAACAAATTTCAATTCATCGGATTTCTTCCGACCAAAAAAGGACGGCAAACGGCCCTGAAAGAAGCTTCGTCTTACCGATACACTACCGTGCTTTATGAATCTTCCCACAGGATAAAGAAACTCATTACCCAACTCAGTGACATTATGCCTCAAAGATGGGTCAGCATCTCGCGAGAACTGACCAAATTGCATCAAACCATCACTACCGCTCCAGTCGAGACGATCCATGAAACTATGGAGCAAGGGGCATTTACCACCAAGGGGGAGTTCGTCGTCACTATTGCCCCTGAAGATTTCAAGGGTTTCGAATAGATCATTATAAAGACGTCAGATATGTAGGGCCCTATCTTCTGTTGCGGCCAGAGCGGCCTCCTTGACCGCTTCGCTGTACGTCGGATGAGGATGACAGATCCTGCTTAAATCTTCTGCAGAGCCTTTGAATTCCATAAGGGCGGCTGCCTCAACGATCAGATCTGCCGTCCTGGGGCCTACCATATGGACCCCCAGGATCTCGTCGGTTTCCTCATGGGCAATGATCTTTACCAATCCTTCCGTATCCATACTGGCTCTTGATCTACCCAGGGCTTTGAATGGAAACTTGCCGACCTTGAAAGGCGTTCCATCTTCTTTGAGCTCTTCTTCGGTTTTACCCACAGCAGCCAGTTCAGGCCAGGTATATACAACCCCTGGAATGAGATTATAATCGATGTGCGGCTTTTGACCGGCTAAATATTCCGCAACGAGAATGCCTTCCTCTTCCGCCTTGTGCGCAAGCATGGCACCTCTGATCACATCACCGATAGCAAAGATGTTGTCTTCACCAGTCTTCAGGTTTTCATCAACAACGATCCGTCCCTTGTCGTCCGTCTCTACTTTGATGTTTTCCAGACCAAGCTTATCGGTATATGGTCTTCGGCCTATCGCTATAAGACAATAATCCGCCGACAATTCAAATTCTTCTTCGGCCTTTCGTTTTTGTACACCTACCTTGACAGATCTGCTGGAGGCTTTGACGCTCTTGACCTCGTGTCCCAAATGAAAGGTGATACCCAGTTTTTTCAGAGATCTTCTGAGTTCCTTACTGCAATCCTGATCCATACCAGGCAGAATGGTGTCCTGGAATTCGACGACGTCTACCGATGTTCCAAGGCGCGCAAAGACAGATCCCATTTCCAATCCTATCACACCAGCTCCAATGACCACCATCTTCTTCGGCACCTTATCGATATTGAGAGCCTCGGTAGAGGTGATGACCCTTTTTTTATCATAATTGAAGGAATCAGGAGTGACAGGTTTGGAACCAGTCGCGATGATGACTTTCTCAGCGGTAATGGTTCGCTCCTCATCTCCTTTGATCTCTATGGTATTGGCGTCCTTAAAAGTGCCATGCCCCTGGATAACCTCTACTTTGTTTTTTTTCATCAAAAAGTCGACGCCTTTTATCGTCTGAGCTACGACATCGTCCTTTCTCTTGATCATCTGCTTCATATCTACGCCGAGATCGGATAGCTTAATACCATGATCCTCGAAGTTCTTGCTTGCATTATGATAGTGCTCGCTCGAATCCAGCAACGCCTTGGAAGGTATGCAACCTACATTGAGACAAGTGCCACCGAGTGTTGAATACCTCTCTATCAGAGCAGTTTTAAATCCTAATTGAGCAGCCCTGATCGCAGCGACATAGCCACCAGGACCAGAGCCGATGATAGCGATTTCAAAATCCATTATTTCTTATTCTTATCAGTGTTTCGTGATTGATTCTCACCGGATGTCTTTTTACCGGTTTTGTCCTTCTTGTGGTGTTTCGAGCCGGAGCTTTTTGATCTGCCTTTCTTTCCCCCGGAAGAATCAGAACTGCCGGCCCTCCCACCGGATGACCCTCCTTGCTTCCCTTTCTTTCTACGACGTCCAGACCGCCCTTTCTTCCGACGTTTCTTCTTTTTTTCCTCGGGTAATTCGAAATCTCCGGTGACATCCGCAAAATCCAATAGTTCGACGTCCACTTTTTTGATCTCGGATTCAGCGATAGTGAGGTCATCGGGCAATTCTTCATTGGCGTTCATGGCCAATACTTTCTTGACAATATCCTTGTCTACAGGCATGACCGTACCTCTGCGTCCATTCTCCTCATAGGCATAATACATCAGACCCTTGAAAATATCGGTCTTGATAAGCACGGCTTTTCCTTTTTTCGTTCTGAGCACATCGGCCTTCTTGGGGAAATCGGCCAATGCATCTATATAGGTATCGAGCTCATAGTTAAGGCAGCATTTCAACCTTCCGCATTGACCGGAGAGTTTAGCTTGATTAATTGCAAGGTTTTGGTATCTGGCTGCAGAGGTATTGACCGATTTAAAATCCGTCAACCAGGTACTGCAACATAATTCCCTGCCGCAGCTTCCTATGCCACCAATCCGACCGGATTCCTGCCGGGAACCGATCTGGCGCATTTCGATCTTGGTTCTGAACTCACGGGCATATTGTCGGACCAGCTCTCTGAAATCCACCCTTCCGTCCGCTGTATAATAAAAAGTTGCCTTTCTCTGATCGGCCTGGTATTCCACATCACCGACCTTCATTTCCAGTCCCAGGTTGCGCGCTATCACACGCGCTTTCACCATCGCTGGCTTTTCCAGTTCTCGCGCCTCAAGCATGCGCTCCATATCTCTCTCTGAAGCATACCTCAACACCTTGTTAACGACCCTGTCCTCTCTCGTCCGCTTCTTCTTCATTTGTATTCTTACAAGATCACCCGACAGGGAGATCTGACCTACATCCTTGCCACTACCCGTGTCGACGACCACAAAATCACCCGTATCGGCATGAATGGTTGGATCCTTCCAGAAGAAGCTCTTCCTGGCTCCATTTTTAAAACTGACTTCAACTATTTTATATGCTGAGGGGTCAAAAAAGTTCTTTTTCGACAACCAGTCAAAGGTATTCAGGCGGTTGCACCCTCCAGAATTACAATCTCCATTGCTTCTACACCCCTGTGGCTGACCTTTCGCCCCCGATGAACATCCTGCACAACCCATAATATCTATTTATGTTGAAACCACTTTACGGCTTTTAAACACCTTCCACAACTTTATGCTCCAACTCATGATCAATGCCTGTACATGAGCATTACGCTCCAGGCCCTCTATAATCGCCGTAAAGCAATTGCTTATTTCACTAACAATCTGAATATCAATTGGATCTCCCAAGATCCCTGCAAATATAACACCGTCGTGCTCATTGTGTGCGAGTGCACGTCTCAACTTCGCCAAACCGCCCACGAATAGTATCTTTTGCTGTTCTTTGTGCAGTCTGTTAAATTCCCGGGCATATGCCATCATACCTTCGAAATCGCCATTGGTTATTGTATCAATCCAGGGTTCTATCTCCATTGGGAGTTCCTCCCCCGGATATACCAGCCTCATCATCTGACCGATCGATCCATCTGTATTAACGTATATCTCTTGCGCTTTCGACTCAGCAAGTTCAAACTCACGGATCAAAAAAGCCACAGCATCTTCTTTTGACAACGGCAACATTCTGTACAACTGACAACGGGAAAGTATGGTAGGCAGGACCAGGTCCATTCTTTCTGTAACGAGAATAATAAATGTATGATCTGGGGGTTCTTCAAGCAATTTCAACAACCTGTTCCCTTCCTTGCGCAAATATTCTGCACCCCATATGATCAGGATCTTTCTACCACCCTCGAAGGCCTTCAATGAAAGTTTTCTGAATATATTCTGACACTCGGCCACATTGATGTTGATCTGTCCGCGATCGGTCGCATGGTGTTCAGCCCAGTCATGAATTGTACGAAAGGGATTAGCAAGAATCAGGTCCCGCCATTCTGCCAAGAATTCATCGGATGTATTCTTCGCTCCCTGCACCGGAAAGGAATAGTTGATATCCGGATGGATGAGTTGGCGGATCTTATTTCTAGCTGCCTCACTCTTTTTTTCTTCAAGGGGGGCCAGCATGATCTGTTCAGATAAGGCCATTGCCAAAGCCAGGCCTGTGGCATCTGCTCCACCCTGAATCATCGCAGTATGCGGCCAGTGATCATCAGTTATTTGCTTCAGGATGCTCTCCTTCAACTTCTTCTGTCCTGGAATCCTGTTGATATCCATAAGAATTCTAAAAGTACAGAAAGATGTCCCCAGGACAATGAGGAATTCTTAAGTTTGACAACTTTTTTAACTTTTTCAGCATTATATCATCAAAGACAGATCGATGCGAATTTCGATAATAAGACGCGGACACTTCAATTCCGCTCATATGTTAAGGGTAGATTCATGGAGCGAAGAGAAGAACAGGGAAGTTTTCGGCCCTTGTGCCAACCCTAACTTTCACGGCCATAATTACGAAATAGAACTAAAGGTGACTGGCGAGGTCGATCCTGTGACAGGAATGGTCATTGACCTCAGGACTCTCAAGCAGATCATAAAGGAAGAGGTGGAGGATCGATTTGATCATAAAAACCTCAATGTAGACTGTCCGGAATTTGAAGACCTCATGCCATCCGCAGAAAATTTATGCTACGTAATCCACCAATTGATCTCCAAGCGACTTGGTGACGAGTACGATGTTGCTATCAAGCTTTATGAAACTCCTCGCAATTTCGTAGAGTATCCCGCATAAAAAAGGGAAGTCAGATCGACTTCCCTAAGTAACATTTGATCGATTTTTGTAGAAAACTACTTCTTCGTTAATCTTAATGTTTTTACAACTTTGTTGTTCTGGTCGAACAGGTTGACGAGATACATTCCATCGTTGAATCCTGCGACTGAATACAACTCACCTTCACCTACCTGATATTCTCTTACCATCTTGCCCAGTAGGCTGTGCACGCTTATCCTCGTTATTCCGTCAGACCACCCGTTCAGTTGGAAATAATTGGTCGCCGGGTTGGGAAAAACATTGAGCGATGCCAATTCTTCATCGTTGATCGATGACGTTGCACAATTAAATGTGTACAGCATGGTCAGATTATTACTGGTATCACCTTCCTCCCATACGATCACATCATATTTTCCACATTGAGCAGAAGCTCCGGGTAGCAGATGCAGATCCATATTGCCACATTCTCCTGGGGCCAAAACGACGGGCACATCATCTGGACATTGTGTTGTCCCGGGAGCATAGCAGAGGTTCTTATCACAAAAATAAGGCGTCCAGCCAATCGGTACGCTGTTCTCTTCAATCCTCCAGAGTAAGGAAATAGTATCGTTGCCCGTATTGCAAACGTAACCCTTACCCACCGGATCAAAGGTCATATCATCAAAAGTTGTGTCAACCACATTTTCCTTTGCTTCAAACCCGGTTTGTGCAAAAAAGGTCAATGGAAGAAACATTATTATACTTAGTAAAACTTGCTTCATACGCTGATTTGACTTAAAAATACAACATGACGAACACTTATTCAATAACTTATCAGGGATTAAGCCTTTGTTAACGTTAAATGACAAAAAAGGAAGCGACTTCAGATCGCTTCCTTTTTATAAAAAATTATAGTTCCAGGCTCACAGATTCCGCTATTTGACGACGGTGATCCGTTGAGTAGCCTGACCTTTATCCGTACTGATGGATATGGCAAAAACACCATCATTCGAAGGGTACCATTCATATGTGTGCGACCCCGGTGTAAGCTTCTCTCCTGATTCGATCACTTCAACGAGACTTCCAGTCAGATCGAATACCTCGATCATCGTGTTAGTTCCTTCCTCCAGGTCAAAATGGATATTGACCTTATCACTTGCTGGATTAGGGAAGGTCCTCAATGAGGCTGCCAATGCATGATCGACTGTTCTTGTATCAGGATTGGACTGAACCACGATGTCATCCAGGTAGTAAGCCTGTGCACCCGCACTAATTCCGCGGAACCTGAAGATAACCTCACCTTCTCCATCAAATTGACTGATGTCCAGTTCGACATCTGCCCATTCATTGGGTCGCGGATAGAAACGAGTGTTTGTTCCTGGATCAGCACCGGTGATTATATTTCTGCCAAATTCATCGTATACCGTCTCCCATGTTTCTGCACAATCAGTCGATGCTTCAATTATGATCCGGTCATTGTTAGCTCCACCACGCGCCGCGTAAGCATGAGTGAACTTCAAGGATGTATTTTTAGATGCGGTCAGATCAACTTTGTCAAAAACAAGGCTGGCAGATTGTCCTGGAGACCAGGCCACAAAATCATACCTCATGCAACCATCAGATAGACCGTGTCCGCCCAAGGGCCAGGTCACCGCCTGAAAGACATCTTGATTTACTGTATAGAGTCTTACCTCATCTGGATTGTCTATGATCATATTGGGAGGAAGGTCCCTGATGTCATTAATCACAAATCCTTCATTGATCTCTGTGGCAAAGGGGTTCTCGCTCAGCACATAATAGACTGAATTATTGATCTCGTTATTATGACGAAAGCGATCCAATTTGCCATCAATGTTATTGATGATAGCTCTAAGACCATTACCTCCGGGACTTAGGCCAACCCCACTCAGTGTGACGGTTTCCTCAGCACCGGGTGCAATGCTGCCGGTCCAATTGTATATCGGCTGCAAACTGCCATCTTCCAATATTGCACTAATGTCAAAAGACGTGACTTCTTCAGAACCATTGTTCTGGATCATGAACTCTATATCGATCTCCGAATCACAATAGCCATCATAACCAACGAAACTGTAGCTTGAAGATAGTTCTGGATAGTAGCCATTCAATGGTTTATGTTCACTATGCCCGGCCTGTATGACCTGGCCAGTCTGATTCCTCTCGACCCAGGCAACTACTGCCACTTTTTCCAGATCATAGGTGTAATATGGAATTGGTGCCGAATAAGAGAATGTCAGGGAATCACCACCTGCAACGGCTCCGAAATCCTCTCCGGTAGTACCTGTCACGAATTGTCTGAAAACCCATAAGAATTCCTTCTCACCGTTCGTGCCAGGTGGTTCGTCGAACAAGATCTCATCCTCTGTGGTAGCCACGTAAAGAGAATAAGTATTACCTGGAAGATCTATGGTCGTTTCATTTTTTACTTTGATCTCAATGTCAACCGTTGATGTTGCGTCATTGAGAACATGATCTACAGTTACGGAAAACGGAGAAGTCTGAATACTTCTTTGGTCTATTAAGCTCTGAGTAAGGTTTGGAGGAGTTCCTATGCCCTGGGTTCCGTTGATAACAACATTAGGGGCGCCTGTAATTAATCCCTTCTGCAAGTATTTGTCACCGATCCGGGCATTCACATCGGTCGGATTATGCTCATACATGGGATCATATCCAGGCCACCAAACCTGATATTTGACCACAACGACCTTATCGGCGTTGTCCTTCATCAATGCATCAAAGGGTGGGTTCTGCACAAAGCATGGTGGGCAAGATGCCTGAGTGGCCTCTTCCACGAATACCTTTCTAGATACCTGGGCATCCAGTAAAGGGATCGACAATAGCAGAATAGAGAGTGTGTAAAAAATTTCTTTCATTGGTCTGATTTAAATTTGCTAAAAGTTGAAATGGAAGCTCGAAAATAAGGACACATTATACATATACCAAACTTTTTAGTGTGGTGTCTTGACGACATAATTTAACTTCTGGTCAAAATATCCCTGTTCTTCAGATCTACCAACATAAATTGCATTAAACTACGGGAATGAATATTGTCATCTTAGGTAACGGTATAAGCGGCATCACTGCTGCCAGGCATATCAGGAAGTTGAGTGATCATGATATCACAGTTGTCTCGTCCGAGACAGAATACTTTTTCTCCAGGACAGCCATAATGTACATCTACATGGGACACATGCGGTTAGAAGATACCCAACCCTATGAAAACTGGTTTTGGGAGAAAAACAATATACGACTGAAAAAGGCTCATGTAGACAAACTGGAGGTATCGACCCGGAGTCTAATTTGTAATGACGGCAGCCGAATTAATTACGATAAACTCATCCTGGCTGTCGGCTCGAAGACCAATAAATATGGATGGCCCGGCCAGGACCTTGACGGGGCCGAGGGACTGTACTCACTTCAGGACCTTGAATACATGGAAGCATATTCTGAAGGGCTGGAACGTGCTGTCATCGTGGGTGGCGGATTGATAGGGATAGAGATGGCAGAGATGTTCCTTACGAGGAACATTCCTGTCACTATGCTGGTCAGGGAATCGAGCTACTGGAACAATGTGCTGACACCTGAGGAGTCAGCCATGGTCAACAGGCAGGCCAGGTCTCATGGGGTTGATCTCAGGCTCTCTACCGAACTGGAACGTATCGTGGACAACGGTTCCGGTAAAGTAGATCATGTTATCACGAAAGATGGAGAAAGAATAGATTGTGGATATGTGGGAATAACCGCCGGAGTCAGTCCTAATGTTGAATTTTTAAAAAATACTGAATTGAAAATAGACCAGGGGATTCTGGTCAATGATTATCTCGAAACGAACATCGAAGGCATCTATGCAACCGGAGACTGTGCTGAGATCATCGAGCCACGAAAAGGGAGGAAGCCCATAGAAGCCATATGGTATGCAGGCAGAATAATGGGAGAGGTTGTGGCCTATAATGTCGTAGGTCAGCCTGTGAAATATGATCCGGGCGTTTGGTTCAACTCAGCAAAATTCTTTGATATTGAATATCAGGTCTATGGCCAGGTGCCGCCTGAAATCGAAGATCCACTCGATTCTATACACTGGGAAGATGAGGAGGGCATGAGATCTGTCCGACTGGTATTCGATAAGAATGATCTCACGATACAGGGCTTTAATCTTATGGGCATAAGATTCAGACATGAGGTCTGTGAAAAATGGATCGAGGATAAGGCTTCCCTGGAAACCGTCATTGAAAATCTCAAAATGGCATACTTCGACCCGGAATTTTATAATACGGATTATGATGGCATTGCCAGAAAATATTCCGAACGATTCAATAAAGACATCAACCCGAGGAAACGAAATCTGAATCAAATACTCAGCTTTTTAAATTCCTGATATGACGACCGATCAAGACACAACGATTTATAGAATTCTGAAGATCAGTGGAAAGGTCATGGGTATTATCGGTCTTTTGATACTGGTACTTGCTCTCCTCCAGGTCGATCTACCTAAACCAGGGATCACTCTGACCCTGTCACTGTTATTCATAGGCATTGGTGTAGCTATTTATACTATCGGTCGCTATCAGCCTGAATCGGCCGGTATCAAAAATGATCATAACTGGCATTTCAGCCTGACCAGCCGTGGCGTTTGGGGTTATATGCTCGGAATTGTATTGACCGGTTTTTACATCATCCTATACTGGTACCCTTCCTATCTCGGGTTCACCGAAGGCGACCAAAGCAATACCGGGCTGGTAGCATTTTTCGATCCGCTAAGTCAATTTCTTAAAGGCGAACCGGCCAGTCAATGGTTCGTCTATGGGGCACTTTACACTATGGCCATTCTGGCATTTGGCATCAAGTTCATCTGGAAGTACCGACATAATATGTACCAGATCATAAGGACTATATCTGTGATGTTCTTTCAGTTGGGGTTCGCCTTTCTCATCCCTGAGATCTTGCTGAGGCTCAACTATCCGTACAACGATTTCAAAAATATGTGGCCACTCAATTATTACTTCTTTGACAAATGGAATGTGGACAGTATGATAAGTAGTGGCACCCTCGGTATGTTTATGTTGGTCTTTGGAGTTGCTCTGATTTTCGTGATCTCACCATTACTTACCTACTTCTATGGAAAGAGATGGTATTGCTCATGGGTGTGTGGCTGCGGAGGCTTAGCTGAAACGGCAGGCGATCCATTTCGACACCTTTCTGACAAAAGTCTCAAGGCCTGGCGTTTGGAAAGATGGCTTGTGCATGGTGTCCTGGCCTTCTCTGTGGTGATGACCGCAGCTGTCATTTTTTCTTATCTGAATAGCAATCCTGAGCAATATTGGCTTCAGTCCAATGTCCTCATCGGTATCATTACCATTGTACTTGGAGGTTTTATCGCACTTACTCTTTTTGCAAAAAAAATAACGAGTAATCTAAACCAAAAGGAGCGCTACATCATCTCAGGTGTTGCCGGGGTGGTCCTGATTCTGGTCCTGGTCAATGGTTTTAGTGGCAGATCACTCTTTTTTATCGATGCAGAAGAACTACGCAAGACATATGGTTTCCTCATAGGAGCTACTTTCTCAGGAGTTATTGGTGTAGGGTTTTATCCAATTTTCGGATCGCGCGTATGGTGCAGATTCGGTTGTCCAATGGCCGCTATTCTGGGAATACAACAGAACTGGTTTTCGCGTTTCAGGATAACAACCAATGGCGGTCAGTGCATCTCATGCGGGAATTGTTCAACTTATTGCGAAATGGGTATCGACGTGAGAGCCTATGCCCAGAAAGGGCAGAACATTGTCAGGGCATCCTGTGTAGGATGTGGCATATGCGCTGCGGTATGTCCGAGGGGGGTTTTAAAATTAGAGAACGGCAGTGTGGATGTGTTCGAGAAAACGAAAAAGAAAAAAGCTGTACACGTCTCTGAAGAAAATATAGGTCTGATCTCGTGATCAACTGAGATCGATCTCAGTATTGTCTCCAATATTCAGGCTCTGGCTCATTCCCTTCATTACCACGTCATTTCCTATGACACTCGTGCGCAGTGTAACTTCCTGAAGACTCGCAAAATTGCCGATGATGGATTCCTTGATTATAGAGGAAGAAATGGAAGTATTGCTGCCTACAGTCACATGGGGCCCGATAATGGAATTCTCGATCTGACAGTCTTCTCCAAGGCTTACCGGAGGAATAATGATATTGGAGTCGTTATCCAGATGAGCCGTCGGAAATCCACCGCGATCAAGCAAAGTGGCATTGGTCTCAAGAAGAATCTCTCGCTTTCCGCAATCAAACCAATTCGTAACCTCCATGGTGTGAAAGATAATGCCTTGCTCTATCATCCTCATAATTCCATCAGTGAGATGAAATTCGCCGTGTGATGTGATATTGTTCTCGATATTATGATCCAATGCTGCCATAAGAGCCTTCGTCTCCAATATTTTATAGAGTCCAACGATGGCATTATTAGATTTAGGTATAGCAGGTTTCTCGATCACCTTGGTCACCAGACCTTCGTCTTTGATCTCTACGACTCCAAACTGTCTGGGATCATCGACCTTTTTGACAGCAAGACAACTGTGAGGATAATGGATGAATTTCTTTATATCGGCCAGGACGATGGTGTCACCGAGAAATATGATCAGATCATCTTTACTCTCAATAAGGTCTCTACACATCCAAACCGCATGCCCCAGACCCATTCTTTCATTCTGATAGACAAATTCACTGGATATATCAGGGTACTTGTCCTCCACAAATGTTCTGATCTTGTCTCCGAGGTAACCGAGCACAAAAATATACTCATTAATGCCCTGATCTATGAGCTGATCAATTATAAATGCAAGTATAGGTTTCCCTGCCACCGGGATAAGCGGTTTAGGTTGCGTATATGTAAGGGGCCGAAGTTTTGTTCCGGCTCCGGCAACAGGGATGATAGCTTTCATTTGCACTAATCAATACAAATCTTATACCTAAAAATCCAGTTACACCAATTAAATCATTGAAAATAAACCGCAAATGCCGTCGATGGGACATCCAGCTTCACGTTGCAAGGGCATAAGTACACCCGATAAAGAGACAGTTAGCTTGTATGATAAGCAGCTGGCAAGACCGATGGTCAGGCTGGCTATTTTAAACTAAAAAAGGCAGGAAGATCATTCCTGCCCTTATAATTTCCAGTATGATCCACAGATCAATACCTATAATAATCAGGTTTGTATGGGCCTTCTTTATCTACATTGATATATTTAGCCTGCTCATCAGTCAATTCTTCAAGTTCAGCACCAATCTTGGATAAGTGGAGTCTTGCTACCTTTTCATCCAAATGCTTGGGCAGTGTATATACCTTATTCTCGTACTGGTCCGAATTGTTCCACAGTTCCAACTGGGCCAGCGTCTGATTGGTAAACGAATTTGACATGACAAAACTAGGGTGACCCGTTGCGCACCCGAGGTTGACCAACCGGCCTTCTGCAAGAATGATCACATCAGAACCATCGATGGTGTACTTGTCGACCTGAGGTTTGATCTCCACCTTGGTATCACCATAATTCTCGTTCAACCAAGCCATGTTGATCTCATTATCAAAATGGCCAATATTACATACTATTGCTTTATCCTTGAGTTTCTTGAAGTGCTCGGCAGAAATGATATTGAAGTTTCCTGTAGCCGTCACGACAATATCAGCCTCCTCTATTGCATTCATCATCTTTTTGACCGCAAAACCATCCATAGCGGCCTGAAGAGCGCAGATCGGATCTATCTCGCAAATGATAACTCTGCAACCCGCTCCTCGCAGTGAAGCCGCACTTCCTTTTCCAACATCACCATACCCAGCAACCACAGCCACTTTACCGGCCATCATTATATCGGTAGCCCGCCTGATCGCATCAACACATGATTCCTTGCAACCATACTTATTGTCAAATTTGGACTTGGTCACGCTATCGTTCACGTTGATAGCAGGCATGGGCAGTGTTCCCTTCTTCTCACGTTCGTACAAACGGTGCACGCCCGTAGTGGTTTCCTCACTAAGCCCCCGGATATTATTAACCAATTCCGGATACTTGTCCAGGACCACGTTGGTCAGATCTCCACCGTCATCGAGGATCATGTTGAGCGGCTCATTTCCCTCAAAGGCAAAAAGCGTTTGTTCAATACACCACCAGAATTCCTCATCTGTCATTCCTTTCCAGGCATAAACCGGTATTCCTTCTGCTGCCATGGCAGCGGCCGCATGATCCTGAGTTGAAAATATATTGCAT
>JAWVZH010000006.1:0-41765 GCA_033722295.1 Saprospiraceae bacterium | reverse complement strand
TCGATGCGACAGGTGAATTCTTGTCCAGATTCAACATCCTTAAATTTAAAATCAGCCAATAAAAATTCGATCGGTAGGGTCAGCCCTACTCTAAAGACCAGGGAGTCCCAATTTAAGGAAGGATCATCTACAATAGCACTTCCTCTAAATTGACTAAGGATGGTATCATTGATAACGACCTTCCTTTCATCTGTCAAGAACTGACTTGGTTGACCCAGATCCGCATGGCGGTCATCATCATCATCATTCTTTCCAAAATTTACCCTGGATGTTTCCCCTTCAAACTCTACATAGGCCTTCACTGTATCAATTTCAGTCGATTCAGGGCATTTCAGTTTACCACTGACAAAATATTCATGTTCAAATCCACAATCCAACGGGGTTGGACATTTGGTGATCAAACCTGATCCACATATCAATCCGCCAAACTCACGTTCAACAGATTCGGGATCATCGCATGAGGTGTAATAATCCGTTGACTGCGGAACACCAAGATCAAGAACACAAGGCTCAGAGCAATTGATCGATAACGGCAAATGGGCAGAGATCTGGTGGGTATCGATGGGAAGTCGATACCAATACTGGATCAGAGTAGATGTATCATCCACCTTTGTGACGTGTTCGATCAAATCCATTTCAGTTGAAAGCTCTATATCATCCAAAGCATAATAACCGCAGGGTAGACATACCTCCAGCAACAACCTGCCTTCCTCCCTCAGTGATTGCCCGCTCACATTCCATTTGAATAAGTAAGTAGAATCTTCAAAGAGATTGAGATTCTTGTCAGAACCTAGAAATTCATATTCGATCAGAAGCGTGGTGTCCAAGAGGTCGACCGGTATATTTGGTCTCCTGACCCTACTGAAAGGCTTGCATGCCGTTTCGTGTTCATAACCATATGACCACTGAAATTGTACAGTACCACCCATAGCCGGATATCTTTCAAAACAAGGTTGTAAGTCAAAACAGACCTTCACCTTTTCTCCGGGAGCAACATCAGTAAGAAAGATCTCAGCTCTTGAAAAGATATTATTCCCATTGGAGCAGGCAATAGGACGCAAGCTATCATATAGCACATCCAAGACCATGGCATTCCCCGAATCAACAGCGATCGAGCCTTCCAGTCCGCCATATGTAATATTGGAAATACTCGAAACGAATAGATTGATCATCAGATTGTCGGTGGAGGCATCTCCTATATTTTCAAATACCATGCATTGCCTGTACCCTCCTGGGAGACATGGACAGTCGGGAAAGTCTCCAACACCCTCTGTCCTTAATCGGGCCCTACCCGTCGTAGGACTGAGATCTATCTCGGCATATCCTGTATCCGCCTGACAAATTTGCCCATCACATCCCCAATAAGCCATGATCTCTGAATTTAAAGATTCAGCCTCGCATTGGTCGTGCATAATGATCTCCTCGATAACAATAGATTCGTCCAGATCAAAAAACCTGTCGCCATTACCAATATTTTCAAAGTCATCACCACCCAGACGCAAACGTAGTAACTGATCTGTTTCATTCAGTATTTCACCCGCCGCAGATGTCAGCCGTACCGATTCATGACTGTCCACGAAAATAAACTCTGACAATCTCCCGAGCCGTCCATTACTTATCTCGATTTCCCTAGTAAAAGTTGTATTGGTAGTGGCATCCTGATCTTCAAGTTCGGTTATGACAAGTAGTGCCGGATTGATCGCATAACTGTCACTCATGTAAGTAAAATCAAAATTACGATGAACGAATCTCAGGTCATTTTGAAACTCCATGCCCATCTGGATGTCACTGTATAATTCGCAATTGGTAGTAACCTTAAATGATACCTTCATGGTCGATCCTACCATCAGATCATTCAATTCGAATATCGGTTCATTTGTATTTGAAATATCAATCTCGATCATCATTTGAGAAGATCCGGGAACGTATTTCATTCCGGCAGGCATATCGAGCGTAAGCTGAACATCTTCAAAAATGACTGCATCAAGGTTTTCAATCTGGTAAGTAAAATAGCTCTCACGGCATAATGAGATCATGTCTGGATGGTCGGAAGAAACGAGGATACCCTGGCCATGAACATTTAATGAAATGAGGATTATTAAGGCCGTAAGGTATTCTCTCATACAGAATTCTATGTATGATGAATATAGCAAATGAAAAATTATCAAGATAGAGAGCTAAATGTAAATGTAAGGCTCTATCGAAAACATCCCGGTCTTATCTGTGTTGTTTCATATGTTTCAATTACTTTTGAAACTTTTAAAATCTAATCCAATTAGAATGCGTACAATTCTCATAGCTCTGTGGGTTTTCTTGATCGGTCATGGAGCTGTTTGTCAGAGTCAGATTATTGAAGGGGTGGTGACCGATGGTGAAGAACCACTAGTGGGCTGCCATGTCTATATTGTGGGAGAGAATAACGGTACGTACACCGCTACTGATGGCTCATTCCAGCTCGATGTGGCTGCCGATCTCCCGATCACAATAGGGCTTTCTTTTGTGGGATATGCAAATAAGAAAATAGCACTTGATGCCTGGCCTGAGGACGTCCTGAATATAGAATTAGACGCTTCCAGCCAGTTTCTGAGTAATGTAGTTGTCGGCGCATCCAGATATGAAGAAAGGATCCTGGAAGCTCCGGTCTCCATTTTCAAATTAACTTCTACTCAGCTGAAGTCTGCAGGTGGCACCGATTACTACGAAGCGGTAAGTAATATGCGTGGTGTGCAGGCTCAGACCTCCAGTTTGTTCCTGCCATCTTACAATGTGCGTGGATTTTCTGATCCCGGCAATTTCCGCTTTAAGCAGCAGATGGACGGTTATGATATGACCAATCCCATCGGGTTGGCCATTGGTAACACCATTGGGGTATCAGACCTGGATATAGCGAGTGCAGAACTGGTTCATGGTGCTTCTTCTGCCCTATATGGATCAGATGCTTTTAACGGTGTATTGCGCTTCTACTCAAAAAGTCCATTTGATTTTCCGGGCGTCAGTATGCAAACCAAAGCCGGAGTGACTGTGCAGGATGCGGCTGGAATCAATCCCTATTTCGAACAGGATTTAAGGGTCGCCCACCTTTTCAATGACAAGCTGGCGTTTAAATTTGACCTCAATTACAAAAGAGCGTATGACTGGATAGGCGACGATTTCAGTCACAGGATCCCTGCAGGACAGTGGGATCAAAGAGAACGATATGAAAAACTGGAGTATGACGACCCGAACGGTCACATCGCATACGATGCGGTCCACAGGCTGGGTGATGAATACAGCAATGGTATCGGCACCATTAGGGGAATAGACAAATTGGTCGGACCGGGAGGTGACACACTGTTCTTTAACGGTGCGGTGTTGACAAGATCAGGTATATCCGAAGAAGATCTCTTTACAACAGCCGATTTTTCTAATAATAAAATGGAAAGTTTCAGAGCGAACTTCTCATTCTTTTATCGGCCGGCCAAAGGATGGGAAATGGAATATACCTATAAACACTCATTCAGCGACTGGTTGATCCGAAGCAGCGCTACTTTTCCGCAATTTGACTATCTGCAGAGATTCCATCTTTTTCGTTTGACCAAGGATGGTTTCAACTTCAGGGTATACAATCACAAACTCGATAATTTCCGGGGATCATGGTCGGCGACCAATGCGGCTGATGCCATTCAGAGAGCTTTGAGGCCCAATGATCTTTGGACGGAGGACTTTGTCAATAGATACGCGGAAACAGGTTCCCTGAAGATAGCGAGACAATATGCCGATCGGTTTGCACCGGGAGGCTCCGAGTTCAACAAAGAGGATTTCGAAGCAGCGCTGGCTGCAACATCACAGAATACTGACTATTCAGGTCGTAATTCTGTCCTCATCGCCGGATCACAGGCTGTGGATTTCTCAAATTATACGAATGTCGATATCGACTATGACTTTGCCAGTATTCTGCCCTTCAGACTGCAGATCGGTGCCAACTATCGCCGTTATAATATTGAAAGTGGGGGTGCTTTCTATAACGACGGCCCCCTTGGTTTTGGAGAGCCTATCGTAGTCAATCAATATGCCGCTTATGCTCAGGCATCCAGATCATTATGGGAAGAAAAGCTTAAACTATCGGTTGCTCTTCGAGCGGATAAACAAACGGACTATGATCTGAATCTATCGCCCCGGGCTACAGCCGTACTCAAAGTGGGTGATCAAAATGAGCACATCTTTCGCGCTTCTTACCTGACCGGATATCGCAATCCCAGCATTCAAGAGGGATTTTTCCGGCTTCAGCTCACCTCGGTATTCACCCTGATAGGAGCTGCTGAAAGATCGTTGGAAAATTTCATCTACGAAGGTCCAAGTGGCACGCAATACTCCATGGAGGAGATCCTGGAGGCCGATGGTCGGGGATTCGACCCGGTTCAGCCTGAACGTAATACGAGTTTTGAACTTGGGTACCGCACGATCCTGAATGAAAGATTGATGATCGATGCCAGCGCCTTTTTCACGCAGTATGAAAACTTTATCAATCGGCCCAATATCTTCTTCCGGCCAGAAGATCATCCAGAGGACTTCCAGATCTTTGCCATCCGCCAGAATCGTGAACAAACCGTCAATGGGATGGGTGCTGGGATCGGTCTGGATTATGTCATAAATGGTCAACTCAGCGCTGGAGTGACCTACGACTGGAGCGATTTTGACAGTCCTGATTTTGAGCCTTCCGATGAAGGTGTCGATGATGATGTGGAAAAAGAAGCCTTCCTACGAAGTTTACAGTTCAACATACCGGAACACAGTGCGGGTGTCAACTTCAATGGTAAGCAAATCGGGCCCAAGGACAGATGGGGCTTTTCATTGTCCTGGAATTATAGCAGTGCCTTCAACTACTTCAGCAATTTTGGTGAATTGGAAATTCCTTCATTCAACACGACGGATGCTTCGATCTCATATTCGATCCCGGAATGGAAGACGACTATCAAACTGGGAGGCACAAACGTCCTCAGGCAGGAGTATATTACCATATATGGAGCGCCACAAATAGGAAGTGTCTATTATCTTGGCGTCAGATATGAGCCATAGTAAATTCTCTGTTTGGATTAAAGCCGCCCGCCTGCGGGCATTTCCACTGGCCTTGAGCTGTGTAGCTCTGGGTGGATTTCTTGCTGCCGAGCGAAATGAGATAGACTGGACAGTCCTGAGCCTTGCCGTGATCACCACAATATTGCTTCAGTTATTGTCCAATCTGGCGAATGATCTTGGAGATTCCGTGCATGGGGCGGACCACATTCACCGGCGGGGGCCTACCAGGACCGTGCAAAGTGGGCTGATATCCCGGAGATCCATGAAAACAGCAGTGATCCTGATCTCCATCTTGAGTTTTGCAAGTGGGATCCTTCTTATTCTTGTGAGCGTTGAATCCTGGCGCGACGGCATGGTTTTCCTTGGGCTGGGCATCGTGGCCATCCTGGCTGCCATTGGATATACTATGGGCAAAAGACCCTACGGCTACTACGGTCTGGGAGACCTTTCCGTGTTCATCTTCTTTGGATGGGTCGGCGTGGTGGGCACGTATTATCTGCAGACACATAGTTTCGATCCAATATTGTTATTGCCTGCCAGTGCATGTAGCTTTTTCGCTGTAGCTGTGCTCAATGTCAACAACATCAGAGATATCGAATCGGACAGGCAAGCCGGAAAGTTCACTTTTGCAGCTAGACTGGGACATGATGGTGCCCGCAAATATCACCTGATATTATTGTGTGCTGGCATTCTCAGCGCGGCACTATATACCTGGATCTCCGGAGGCCAATGGCTGTTCTTATTAGCGCTCCCCCTTGTCGCGTTCAATGGATGGAACACGTATAAAAGGACCGAGGTGGGTGCTCTGGATCCTCTTGTCCGGCAAATGGCCATGACGAGTCTTATATTCGTCTCATTATTTGGTATTGGAATCGTAATATGATGATCAAAAAACCGGCTTTTTGGATAATAGTATTCACACTAATAGTTATCGCCTCCGTGATATATCTTTTCTCCAGAGAAAATGTTGAGCCGGGATGGCTGGGCATTCCCTCCTGGGTCTATGGATTCATTGTCTTACAATTGATCTATTGCGCTGCTATGTGGGTATTCGTAACTCGATTTTGGGACCATGATGAAAAGGCAAGCTAATGGTATATGTTATTCTGATCAGTTATCTTGTCATTACCTTCATCATCGGTCTAATTTTTACAAAAAAACCGGAGACCAACCCAGAAAGCTATTTCCTTTCAAATAGAAATCTCAAGACAATAGCTGTCTTCTTTACTCTTATCGCAACCAATTTCAGTGCTTTCTTCTTCCTAGGATTTGCGGGTGAAGGATACAGGGTCGGTTATGCTTATTATCCCATTATGGCTCTGGGAACCAGTTTTGCCGCTATCTCCTTTTATGTTATCGGCAATAAAGCCTGGAAACTGGGGAAAAAACACGGTTATATCACGCCTGTGGAAATAGTCCGTGGCATTTCAGGTAACAGTTGGCTGACCAATCTGTATATGGTTGTAATGGTCGGATTTATGATACCCTTTCTTTCTGTTCAACCGATCGGTGCAGGCCTGATCCTTGAGACCATAACAGGCGGACAGATCCCCTACACATGGGGAGTTATTCTTATGACGATATTCATAATTATCTATGTATATATAGGAGGTATGAGGGGTGTGGTTGCCATGGATATGAAAAACGGTGTGATCATGCTGACCTTCATGGTGCTTGCTTTGGTGGTGATCGCAAGTGGAATTGGTGGAATGTCATCCGCCAATATTGAAATTTTCGAAACAAAACAGGACCTCTTCACACCGGAAGGCACAGGAGGTTTCTACACTCCCCTCCGCTGGATAAGCTTCATGATCCTATGGATGACGTGCTTACCCATGTTTCCTCAAATTTTCACGAGATTCTTGATATCCCGTGATCTGCGGACCTTCAAGATATCGACTTTCCTGTATACGCTGATCCCACCTTTTCTTTTTCTTATTCCCGTAGCAATTGGAGTTCTGGGTCATATCAATTTCCCGGATCTTGCAGGCAAGACATCAGACCGTATTTTACCTATGATGCTTTCACTTCACGCACCGGAATGGTTGGCAGCATTGATCCTTACGGGTGCCCTGGCGGCTTTTATAAGCACTGTGGACAGTCTCTTACTGGCCATTTCGACCATCGGGACTAGAGACATATATCTCAAATACCTAAAGCCAGAGGCCACCCATAAGAGTCAGGTTCAGGTCGGTCGCCTTTTCATACTGGTAGTAGCAATTGTTAGCCTTGTCTTGGCCCTTTTGCGGCCTGCGAGCATTTTCAAGATCGTGACGATGACTTTCAGTGGAAGTGCCTTATTATTTCCCGTAACCGTTGCGCTTTTTTACTGGAAGCGAGTATCTCCCGCAGCGTGTACTCTCGCATTGTTGGTCGGCGAAGTATTTCTGGCCGGCTTGACTTTTGATTGGATCGGAACAGGATGGATGCAGACCGCCCTTCCGGTTTTGCCAGCGATGGTTCTCACAATTCTGATAATCGTGGTGGGATCGCTTGTTGGTTCTCGGAAGCGTGTAGAGTTTAGAGTTTAGAGTTTAGAGTTTAGAGTTTAGAGTTTAGAGTTTAGAGTTTAGAGTTTATATTGTATTTTTTAAATATATGTATATATCTATAAATTAATGTTTTTACACATATATTATTTTACGATATATTATCTTTGATTCGCTTGTGAATCCCTACCTTTGTTGATCCATGTCCATCTACCGACACACAGTTACCAAAGTCGAATCTATGCCTCTTGGTGAATACCTTAGGCGTGCTATCCCTTTCTTGCCTTCAAAGGCCAGCGTCAAGAAAGCTTTATCTAAAGATCTGGTGAAGTTGAACGGAAGAAAATGCGGATACTTCGACAGGGTAGGTCCTGGCGATAAAATTTTCATCACCCGCCCCCAGCGCCGTTCTCCACGTCCTGCCATACCAGTACAAGACATTCCCGTGATCTATCAAGATGATCATTGTATAATCGTTAATAAACCAGGTGGCATAGCTGTGAACGGAAATCGGCACAAGACCGTAGAGAACGTGCTTCAGCATAAGATCCCTGTCTCACCAAAGAAGGATGCCTTACCGTTTGCCCGGCCTGTACACAGATTGGATGTGCCAACCTCCGGACTCTTGATATTGGCAAGGACCAAGTCATTTCAGGTCGAAATAGGTCGTGGTCTCCAGAACAAGGAAGTGCAAAAGCAGTATGTTGCGGTAGTTCACGGGACATTGAATGGCGAGGGTGTCATTGAAAAACCACTTGATGGATTATACTGTAAAACACAATACAGAGTGCTGAAAACAGTCCCTTCAGTAAATTTTGGCGCCTTGACCATGGTACACCTGAGTCCTATCACAGGCAGGACGCATCAACTGCGCAAACACATGAAGGCCATCGGTCATCCCATTGCCGGGGACAAACAATACAATGACTCATCCTATATGCTACAGGGAAAGGGCATGCTCCTCTGTTCGGTATCCCTGAAGTTTAAACACCCCATAATCGAGACCGATGTAAATGTGGAAATCGATATTCCGAGGAAGTTTCACAGAGTGCTGGAAAGAGAAGTGAAATTCTATAATAAAAAAGGGAGAACCCTCCCAGATTCTCCCCCTAAGTAGACTAATGACTTAATAAAAATAAAGACTACAACTTGAGAAGCTTTAATACTTTACTCTCCACGCCGTCATCAACTCTCAACAAATAACTGCCTTGTGTGAGTTGAGAAGTCTCGACTTCGAGAAAGTTATGACCTTCTACTATGGCCTCACTCCACTGTCTTACAGGCTGACCAGTAATATCAAGCAGAGAAAGATTCAATTGACCACCTATTGCAGAATAAAATTCCAGAACCGAATTTTGATGGGTCGGATTAGGGGCCAAAGTAGCATCTTTTATTCCTTTAAGAGTCAGGTCTTCCTGACCATTATCTTCTTTCAAGGTTCCGGTACCAATTATATTTACTGTATAATCCTCTACCTCTCCCCTGGAGAAAGTGCCACAACTTCCCGGATATCCACCGTATCTCATCGAAACGCGCATTCTCGTTTCACCATTGGTGGCCGAAGACGGAACGTACATCCACGCATATAGCAAGCCAGTACTGCTGCTGTATCCACTGACCCTCAATTCACCCGCATCATTGAAAGAACCGTTATGATTAAGATCGATCCAGACCCTCCAATAGAACCTTCTGGAACCCCCGGTTCGACCCGCTGCAATATAGATCAGATTATATGCGCCTTTGGTAATATCCGTACTCAGATGTGTGCCATCATAATAACCGTTATCACATCCTGAGCTTCGGTCTATAGATCCCTGTCTTACTCTTCTTATCCATTCTCGTGAACAGCTGCTACCACTTGATGAACAATACGAACTTGGTGCATCTGTCGTGAATGATACTATGGACGACCAGTTGCTTGTACTTCCCGAGCACACTGATCGTACGCGTACGTCATAGGTGGTCGATGAACTCAATCCGCTCAGGCTGTATGAAGTAGAGGTGGTATTATTGGTTACCCACGAACCGTTCGGGCTTACACGGTGCTGAAGGTCGTATGAATTCGCACCACTTACCGAGTTCCACGAGGCATCGGCCGATGAGGAAGATATATTCGAAATACTCAATCCGGACGGAATATTACAACTGCCCGCATCTGTTGTGAATGTTACGATTCCAGACCAGTTGCTCGTACTTCCCGAACATACGGCCCGAACCCTGACATCGTATGTCGTACCGGGAGAAAGTCCGGTCAGGTTATAGGAAGTCGATGAAGTAGAGACCCTTGTCCATGACGTCCCGGTATTTACTTTATACTCAAGGTCATAAGTGTTCGCGCCGCTCACCGAGTTCCAGGATACAGTAGCACTAGTTTGTGTGATTCCTGAAACTGATAATCCCGTAGGCGTCGAGCAGCTCCCACCACAGCTTGCACTAAGGCATCCTGCCCCCGCTACCTCATTCCTTATTTTATCTCCGGGCTGAGTTGCAAAACCATTGTTGAAATTGATGCCGTGATGTGTCAGGTGACAATAACTCATGACTGTACCCCCATTTGTAGGTGAGGGACCCCGGCTGCAACCACCTTCTGGAGTGTAACAATCATCAATAGCGCCTCCTGTCCATCCACACCAATGGGTATGGTTAGAACCGAGATTGTGACCCATCTCATGGGTCATCACCTCCACGGTCCACGAATAGGTAGGGACATTGTTATAAGTAGAATGAATGTTGCTGTAGGCATATCCATATGAAGAACATAGTACGTCGAGCCAGGCAATACCTCCGATGTTGTGACCACCCAAGGCACACAAATGAGCCAAATCCCCATTATATGAGGGGTTATTATTTCTAAATTGGGTCAATGCTGTGTAGGAGCTCGTTCGGCTATAACCATCAGGAGAGGTCCATATGAATATCTCCGATATCACTGTACTGATGCTCTCATTGCTGTACAGTGTTTTAACATTATTATAAACCGAAGTTATCCAATTCGTAGTTGCTGTTATACCGCCTTTATTATTATATAAGGCATGGTCACACTCCAGGTAGACTTTCACACAGTTGCTGACCTCCATATTCCCACTGAGCGGTGGTGAGGCTGACATTTCCGGATGTGACAATGCCTCACAACTGAATGGCATATCAAGGGCCACATCCTTATCATCATAGAGCATATAGCCTTCGCGATCATCCTCCGGTTTTACTACCAGATTGTGTCCGTTGCGTGAGATCATCCCGATGATCTCATTTTTAAATATGCTGAAAGAAACAGTACTCTGTGGGTCACCTTTGACGACACCACTGTAATGGTGGCCAAGATCGACCTCTATGGGTCTGCCTCTTGACTCCGAAGTAACAACCTTGAAATCTTCGGTAAACAATTCCTGACGAGCCAACTCCACGACCATATCTTCGTTGTCGAGGGCAGGAATCTCAAGACTCAGATATTCCTTTCTATCTTTATAAAGTTGTTGAACCGCCTTCTCGTCGACCTCCATTCGGACCCATGCCCTAAGGGCACTATTGGGGCTTTTTGTCTCTGACACCTTTTTAAATAACTTCACCTCCTGATACAGCTCTTCGAAGGGTTTCGTTGCTTTCTGTGATCGATGGGAGGGTTTCTCCAGGGTTAATGTTTCCAGGGCATCTGGTGCGATCTGTACATTCTCACTTTGTGCTGTCACCAGTGAAAATGAGAATAACACACCAAAGAATAGTGTTACAATTCTTCTCATAATAATTTTGAATTGGAAAAAATTAAGGCAATACTTAAAAACGGAATGTTCACTGGATCACGCGATCATAACAAATTTAACTCGCCTGGAAGACCCATATCAAAGTGAAAACCCCCAAATTCAAAATTCAGGGTTTTCCCCTATGTCAACCTGATTGGTGAAGTAAAGTTGACATAAATCAATTTTATAATTGCCTTTCCTGGCCATACCTTAGGTTCGTGATTTGCGTAGTATTCTCAACACCTGATAGAATAGCAATCCTGAGGCCAGAACGATGCCTGCGGTTATATACCAGGTCGCGTTATATCCGTATCGATCCAGGCTCTGCATGCCCAGGTTATGTCCAAAAATGTTCGCTGTTGAAAAAGCCAGGGAATACATGGCAAGGTATTCTCCCTGAAGGCCTCGTTCGCCCCTTTTCATGGCAAAGGTGTGGGAAAAGGGAAAAACCAGCATTTCGCCTACTGTCATCAATATGATACCGAGGATAAGCACTCCGCTCCACGAAAACCAGTTCAAAACGAAAAAACTCATCGAAAGAAACACTGCCCCGATGATCACATAATGAAGCATATGCCGTGTTTGGCCCTCCAACCATTTCATCATGGGCATTTCAAATAGAAAAATTATAAGACCACTGAGCCCAAGGAGCATACCGATCTGACTCTCATTAAGAGTATGGACTTCCTTATAATAAAGCGGCAATGTTGAGAAATACTGGAGGAAGGCAAGTGTAAAAAGGAACAGACCGATAAAGAATAGCCAATACAGGCCATCGCGGTAGGCAGAAACCGGGTTTTCAGGCACTTCCACTTCACTCTGTCTGGCTCTCTTTGGATTCAAAACCTTCACTAGTACCACTACCGCCAAAAGACAGGTGATACCATCCACCCAGAAGAGGCCTGAATATCCCACGACCATAATGATCCATCCACCAACAGCCGGGCCGGCGACAAATCCCAGATTGATCGCCAAACGTATCAGTGTTACTGAACGAGTCCTGTTCTCCGGCCGACAATAGGCATTAAGAGCAACGAAGATGGCAGGCCGCAGCGCATCGGCTATTATCATTATCATAAAAATGCTCAGACACCACATCCAAAAAGTTTGGATGAATTGAAGAAGGATGAAAAGTATCCCGGTTCCGATCAGGGAATATTTCATGACCGGATAGTTGCCGAATCTATCACTCAGGTTTCCACCCAGCCACGTTCCTACAACAGAGCCCAGTCCAAAAGATGACATGACCCATCCTACATCGGACAAGGAAAAGTCGAGTGACCTGGTCAGATACAGCGAGAGAAAAGGGATGACCATGGTGCCGGCGCGATTCACAAATGTGATGACTGCCAACCACCATACCTCAGTGGATAATCCCGAAAAGGACGTCCTCAGATAACGCCAGATCTCCAATTATTGAATTTTGATAAAAATAAGAATAGTGAGTGTTCTAACTATTTCTTTTTGCCTTTCTTCCTGGTGTTCTTTGGTTTCTTATAAGATCGCAAGATGTAACAGTCCTCTTCCGTGATAGGAATAAATCGCTCTACTTCATCGATGAGAATCTGAGCGGTACTTTTCTCCACCGCTGCGATCTCTACCCTCACACCTTCACCCTTTAGATGTCTGACTAATTCCACATAATCCGAATCTCCTGAAAGAATGATGATCGTATCAACTTTTCGTGCTATTTGTGTCGCCTTGATGGTCAACGGTATGTCAGCCGATTTATAACAAGGCACTACGGAGCCATGATAGAAGTTGAGGAGCCTCTCGGCCAACTTGGCAGAAATGGAAACGCCTTCGCGAAAATAGATCAGACGGTTCAGTCCTCTGCCATCAAGCAACTTGGGAACAAGGGAATCGAAATCGACAAGTGCATTCCGGTCACCTACCATATCCTTCAATGCCATTTCTATATTATTCCCATCTACCAGGATGGCAACGGACTGGTTGATGATCAATGGATATTCTTCCGACATTTAGCTAGATAATATTGGTCTATTGACTATAAAACAATACGATTTGATAATTTGATCGAATTAATTACCCGGGTAATATAAAGGAAATAATATGATCAGTTGGAACGATTTCGCTAAAGTCGACATGAGAACAGGCACCATCATTAAGGCAGAAGCCTTTCCAGAGGCCCGTAATCCAGCCTATATTCTTCACATCGACTTTGGGGAGCTAGGTATAAAAAAGTCCTCCGCCCAGATCACCGACCATTACGAACGTGAAGAGCTGTTGAACAAGCAGGTCATCGCGATCGTGAACTTTCCACCAAAACAGATCGCGACCATCATGAGTGAATGCCTGGTTCTTGGCGCTGTAGCACCTGACGGTAAAGTTGTTTTATTAACTACCGAACGCCCCGTTGTGAATGGAAGGAAGATAGGATAATATTCCACCTGATTATAAATTTACATCCCTGGCATACACCAGATACCATTTCCCATCGATCAGTTCAAATCGGTATTCAGCAAAGAATTCTGCATCTTCAGCCCAGAATTTTTGATAAAAGCTGGTAGGGGTTTTCTCGTATTCGGTTTCATAGAGCATATTGTCGATATCGTAGATCTTCACCTTCAGAGGTAACCAGTTATCCTCATCCCATGCAGATTCCCTTTCACCATCGATCATCTTTCCATCAATGGGAAATGCGATTCGCGACATTTGAAAGTCAACATCCTCATGAAACCTGTCATAAAACCTGTCGAAGTTCTCAGTCTTCACTGATCTTTTAAGCGGGCGATCCCTGTCCCCTTTGAATATGCCACATCCTGAAACCAACAGAGCGCAAAAGATCAAAAGAATTGGTATTCTTCGCAGCGAAAAGTGCTCACCTGTCATTTTAATCGAATATAGAGTGATGAACTAGTAAAGGTCGTTGCTGACAAATGTGCGTATAATATGTCTGTCATGCAAAGGAATTTGTTCTCTAGTGTTTACCTTTGCCGATTCAGACAGTTAAAATTATTTTTTATGAATCCCACCCTGAACATTAAGTTGTTTTTCACCCTAATTGGCCTAATACTAGGTACCTCCGTCAGTATTTCACAATGTATGGATCCCGATCTTCCCAGATTGAGCTGGTCACCAAATGTCCCCGGGACGGATGAAGATGTCCGCATTATTGTAGCTATGGAATACCCTTCTGACTGCGGAGGACTTGCAAGCAAGGGCGATGTTGTTGTCGATCATGACAACCGGTTGATCACGGTATATTTCGATCAATTCTGCAATGATACACTACCCTGTACTCAGCGTGTTCATTGTGATACTGCTCACTATATAGTCTCTGATCTGGACAGTGGCACTTATGACCTTATCGTCCTTGACACTGTCAGTGAAAATCATATTTGTGACACAGTGGATCATGAGATGGTACTGGATAGCGGAACTATGGAAGTCAGAAATGTCTTTGTGAGAGCAGATTCACTAGTCGGAAAACCAGGTACTATTCAATGTATTCCATACAGTCTCAGAGGATTCAAAAATGTCAATACTTTTCAGGTGGCTCTCGGATGGGACACCCTGAAGCTCCGTTACGATACCGTTAGAAATCTGACTATCCTCAATCATTTCACTGCCGCCAACTTTGGCTTGAGAGATCCGGGAGACTTGCGCGTTATCTGGATCGATTTTGATGTTGACGGTGAGACCCTTCCAAATGGCACCACATTGTTTGAAGTTTGTTTCGAACTTGTAGGAAGTGCTCCTGATACGGCAGATATCATTTACAACAGGGAGATACTGAACACAGAGATAGAAAATGTCAATGGAGACACTCTTGCGGTAAAAGCCTTTCCAGGGCAGATCATTATAAGTGAAGATTTTTATCCTCAATGCGAGGCTGATACGGCAGATATCCTGTGCCACGAATGGGTAATGGATACAGTGATGAACAGTCTAGAACGGTATTGTCAAACCGATTCGGGATACTTCAGAATAGAACACATCGACTGGAGGGGTTGGGATCTCATTAAAGTTTCCCGTGGATACTTTGCACAGATGGGTCCAATAGGTCAGGAAATATTCTTTACCTGTGAGGGGGAACGCCTCGGTTTTTGTACCATCGGTGGTTTTGCCGGAGGTTATTGCGATGTTGAAGAGTTGGGTCAGGACACTTCGCTGGTAAAATCCGTGTGGTCTTGTGGTGAAACCCTACCCGGTTGCTATACAACAAGTCTCAATGATCAGAACGATCAGGATGGGGATATTCTCCGGAATAATCTTGTAAGCTCCGAACTATTCATCAATGGAGATTATGTCGGTCGAAAATTTGAGATCTACAACTCAAAAGGACAGCGGCTTGATCATGGAACGCTATCTAGCGTTGTCCCCTTAAAATTCTCGGATTCCGGGATTTACTGGATAAGGAGTGGTAAAACCGTTCAATCTTTTGTTTTACACCATCAACCGTAAAACAGGTTATGTCTCGCTCGAATAAGACCCGACCGACTGATGCTGATGTTCGCCAGTTTCTAGGAGAGGTCGATAATGAGAATAGAAGAAAAGATGCTGAGACGGTCATGGCTATAATGGAGCGAATAACCGGTCATAAACCAACTATGTGGGGGCCCGGTATTATCGGGTTTGATACTTATCATTATAAGTATGAAAGCGGACGTGAGGGAGACTTTTTCAAAGTTGGACTTTCGCCCAGGAAACAAAACTTATCTGTCTATATCCTGCCGGGCTTTGACAGGTATGAAAACCTGTTGTCACAATTGGGAAAGTACAAAACGGGAAAATCCTGCTTGTACATAAATCGATTGTCAGACGTAGATATGGATGTTTTGGAAGAACTGATCAGTGAGAGTTATAGGTTTATGAATGAGAAATATGGTTAAACCCTTTTTGGGCTAAAGTTTTTCTCTCGTGAATAACCTGACCGGATCCCGTGCCAGGGCTTCACAGACCATGAAAAACCTTCCGAGATCTTTTCCATCAACAAGACCGTGATGAGCCTGGATTGCAATGGGCATCATCAGATCACTCCCTTGCGTATGAGTCTTGCCCCATGTTACACGAGGTATAGAATCTGCAGGCATCGAGATAGGATGCTGGATTCCTGTAAATGAGACCCACGGCAATCCGGACATGAAGAGAAAATTGTCCTTTCCTTCTTCATCCTCAAAGGATGGCTGAGACTTCATTTTATCAATCTCCGCTTGGCATCTCAATTGAAAAATGTGCCAATTCTTGTCAAATTCTACTGTGCAAAAGCTGAAAACATCGGAAACCTCAGGCAGCACTGCGAATGAAGGATCCAATACTTCATGTTCAATGATCTCATTGTCTCTTATCCTCCACTTCAGTGTCGGGACCTCATGGGCTGCAACACTCAACCAATAGACCACCGCACTGGTAAAGTGCCAATCCTCCTTCTTGATATACTTAACAATATTATAAACCGGGATCTGTGCAGAGATCTGGAAATGCGGATAACTCATTTTATTAAAGAACTGAAAATGCTTGATCCTGTGTGGGTCAGTTAGCTCTATTTTCTTCACGTTCAAAAATTATGAGGATAAAGATATAGCCAGAAGAACAAATGGGTGAATCTCGGTTTTGTGATGAACAGATGAGAGCTTGAGTGAGTGTGCGATCGAGTCGGATCAAGTCGTCAGAAATGGTGACCCCGGGGGTTATTTAGACCATATAGGGTTTATTCATACTTAGAAAATCCTTCATTTCTGGAGTTGATCAAGACAAGGACATTATATAAACCATTGAACTCCTGTTAGTTATGGAGTTTTCTTAAATTTATACATATTAAATAGTTTTACATATGTTAAAGCAACCCCGGGGGTCACTTTAACATATTACTATAATCTTTAATATAAACTGAACCGCTACTTTTACCTTATGATTCACAAATCCCTGGCAGAGCTTACCAATAATTCCCAGGTCATACTCAGTTCACCAAAACGCATGGGAAGACTTGAATTGATCGTCATAAGGCCCAATGAGAATGAACGGCGCATACTCGAAACTGGTGAGCTCGACATAAACCAGGGGCTTATCGGAGATTCTTGGGCACTCAGACATCGGCCTGGCCGATCAAATGAGGCCCCGGACACTGACAGGCAAATCACTCTTATGAATGCTCGTGTAATAGAGCTCATAGCAGGCAAGGATCATAAGAAGTGGGCGAAGGCAGGAGATCAACTCTTTGTCGATCTCGACCTGAGCACAGATAATCTACCGATAGGAACAAAGTTGAGTATTGGCGATGCCATTCTCAAAGTAACTCAACCACCCCACCGAGGATGTAAAAAGTTCGCCACGAGATTTGGTGTCGATGCCATGCGTTTCGTTAATTCGGCAAATGGCCGGAAAAACAATTTCAGAGGTATCAATGCCAGGGTCATTAAATCCGGCCAGATCCGTCCTGGAGATTTAATCGAGATCCTGGGGTCTAGAACCAAATCACCAGACAGAAAGTTATAGCTCTCAGAAGGGTTGTGTTTAGACTCTGATCCATGGCATTCAGATAATTCGATAATCTCCATTAACTTGGGCAAAGATGGCATCAACGAACATTGTAAATGTTAAGGTCCGGGCCTTCGGTATTGCCGCGGATATCGTTGGAGGTAAAAATTTCGAACTGGAGATCCCCGGCCAATGTAGCGTACGGGAGCTTAAAAAAATGATCATTGAAAATTATCCAAGATTCGAGACCATTCAAAGCTTTCACATTGCCGTAGGCGATGAATACGCGAAAGATGATGATCAGATTATCGACCAGGAACAGATCAGTATATTACCCCCGGTAAGTGGAGGATAAATGGAGAATATCAGCATACATCTCACCACCGACCCACCTTCGATAGATGAAGCCTTTGATTTCATCAACGATGGTCATTATGGTGGCAATTGCCTTTTTATCGGCACCGTCCGGCATACCACTGGGGATAGAAAAACAGTAGCACTGGATTTTGAGAGCTTTGAACCCATGGCAATAAAGGAAATGAAAAAAATTGCTGAAAGAACACTGAAGCAATTTGGTCCTGGCCGATGCTATATGATACATAAAACCGGAAAGGCAGTGCCCGGTGAGATAGTTGTGGTAATAGCCATTTCAACCGCTCATCGAAAGTCAGCATTTAAGGCAACTGAAATGGCGATAGATCAACTCAAGGAATCCGTACCGATCTGGAAAAAGGAGATCCTCCAGGACGGTAGTTTTTGGGTGAACGCTCACCCGTGACGGTCAGCTCAACTCTTCCTTCGCCTCCCTGTATTCTTCTTGTGTATTCACATTACTCACTAGTTTATCTTCTACCTCCACAGACTTGATATCTGTATTCCTGAGCAATTTGGTCGGGCAGTTATAGCCGACACCCAGTGCATGAAGCATTCTGGGATACATCCTCGGTTCAAAAATAGCAGCCAATGGTTCTGCAAATGATTTCCCCTTTGCTTTAAGAGCAGTCATAAATTTCGATGTTGATCGCTCAGCGATCAATCTTTCGATCGTCCTCTTATCAATAAAAGGAAGATCACACGCCAACACGAGAATGGCATCCCTGCGGTATTCCTTGAATGCAGATAAAATAGCTCCATAGGGACCGAGACCCAGAAAGCTATCCTCAATGACCGGAAACCCCGCAATATCCTCAACCTTCGCATTACGTTTCGAGATAGAAACGGTGAGACCTAGCGACTCACATATTTTGGCCAGGAATACTTCCTGAGGTTGACCATGATATTCCAACTTACTCTTGTCCTTACCCATGCGCTGGCTTTCTCCGCCTGCCAGTATCAAGGCCCTCAAATCAGGCTTACTGGACCTAAGCCATTTATCGATCTCAACGCCAAGTTGTCCGACCTGATCTAACTCATATATGGGCGCATCTCTGTTCATCTCCAGCCAGTCGAAACCCTGACTATCCACACTTACGTAAGCCAGAACATCCGTCAATTGATCCTCTCTTCGCTTGAGTGAGTCCTCTTTCTTGCTATCCAGGAAGACGATCTGATGGGGAGATGGATAATGATTACCATTCACCAATGCCACATCGAAGTATTGTCCCACAAGTTTATCCTGAAACCATTGCTCACCAGTTGCCGGAGGGAAGGTCATTATTCTTTCCTCCTGACGAGTTTCGATATCCTGTACTTTTTTATTGTGATCCGCATCCACACATATTACACGATATTGAGGTCCCAACTGCTCGGACAAGGTCCTGACTACCTCTTCAATTCTTGAACAAGGTGTGCCAACCAGAGAAATGGCCCTTGTTGCCAAGCCTTCCAGCTCCGGTCTTTCGAGTTTAGGATGTTTGATATGCATAATCGCTCTTACCTCCTGTTTTCTTTAATAATCTGGTTTCTTCGATACAAATATCGTGGGATAATGCCTTCACCATGTCGTATATCGTTAAAGTGCCCACTGATGCGCCGGTCAGGGCCTCCATTTCCACACCTGTTCTGTCCTTTGTTTTCACCGTACATAAGACCTCAATTCTCTGATCATCAATCACTTCAACTTTGATCGTGCAGGCAGTCATGGCGATCGGATGACACAACGGGATCAGGTCCGATGTCTTCTTCGCAGCCATCTGGGCGGCAATGATCGTCGTATGGATGAGAGAACCCTTGGCAGTGATGAAATCATCATCATTAAGTTTCTTCATGATCTCTCTGCCTACATTTATCCTGGACCTTGCCGTAGCACTTCTGACTGTTTTATCCTTTGCAGAAACATCTACCATCTCAGGCTGGTCATCCTTGTTAATATGCGACAGATCGCTCATTTCAAATAAAAATTGTTAGAATTATCAATCAAAAGGCAAAAACGCAAAATATTCTCCACTGTGATATACGTTGCTTCCTTCGGGCAGTTCCAAAAAACCATCTACTCTTGACAAATTGACCATATCACCCGAGCCATGTCCTTTTAACATGTGAGCTACTCCCCCGGTCTCGGTCTCCTCCACCCTCACTTGTGCAAAATAGGTCAACGATGGCCTGAATTCGAAATCCTCTGCCAGTCTGACATTTCGTAAGGCCTGATCAGTGCCGAGACATCTTTTGAGCCAGGGTCTGAAATACTTCATGTAACATACCAACGTGGAAACCGGATTACCGGGAAATGCAAACACGATACATTTATCAGAAGTGCCAAACCAAAATGGTTTGCCAGGCCTCTGTTCGACCTTATGGAAGTGCTTCCGGACACCCAGATCATTCAATACTCCAGGAATGAAATCAAACTTGCCCTTCGATACACCGCCACTCATCATGACGATATCAAACTCCTTCAGAATTCCGGTCAATTGTTCCGTGATCTCCTTCTTGACGTCATGAAGGTGAAATGAATCATATTCAAGCCCAAGCTTACCTAATTCTGCTGCCAACATATGAATATTGGACTTCCTGATCTGATGATCCTCCGGGTGCTCATCGATATCCACCAATTCATCTCCGCTCGATATCAGGGCCACACGAGGAAGCTTGAGTACAGGTACATATGAGGCTCCCACAGTAGCGCACAAAGCGATCTCCGGACTTCGAAGGACGGATCCTCTTTTGACCAGAGAAGCTGACCGCTCAAGGTCTTCACCACAGTAATGGATGTTAGCTTTGTCTTTGGCATCGATCATTATCTCAACTTCATCATCGGAGATCCACTTGAGATCTTCATATCTGATCACCGTAGACGTGCCTTTCGGCAAGATAGCACCCGTCATCACTTCAAAAGCCAAATTTGAGGATTCAAGAGCCATCCGGGCTGAGCCTGCCGATTGGACATCCTGGATACGGTATGTCCTTTGACCATTTTGGTACGAACTGTGATCAATAGCAATGCCATCCATGCAGACTCTGTCATAAGGTGGAAATGGTCGATCAGCCTTCACGTCAGAAGCCAGAATACGCCCAAGCGCTTGTGAAAGCGGCACATTTTCCTGTCCATAACTTCGGGTATGGCTTCCTATTATTTTGCTGGCTTTTTCTACAGAGATCATCCTCCAATCCTTGTCATACTTTGAAATCCCTCGGTCTCCACGCGCTGATCCTCGGCCTCAAACCCATCCCTGGGTTTGTCGTGCAGATAAGAACGTACTTCAGTCATGATCACCTCATTGGACTCTCCATTTCTTATGAGGTCTCTGACACTCATACCTTTTGTAGCATACAGGCAATTCATTAGTTGACCATCTGCTGTCAATCTTATCCGATTGCAATTGCCACATATCGTCCGGCTGTATGCAGGAATAATACCCACATTGCCTTTGAATCCGGGAATTTCATACTTCAGACTGGCGCTCTTCTCTGGAACCGATCTGATCTGTCGAACTTTCGGATAGCAGGATTCGATGCGCTGTAATATGCTGATGTAATCCATTAGCAGGCCCTCATTTTCGTCGTATTCGTTGAATGGCATCGCTTCAATGAATCTGACATCCATGTTGTACTTCCTTGCTAATTCCAAAAAGGCCGGGATCTCATGATCGTTGATATCCTTCATTACAACCATATTGATCTTGATACGGATTCCGGCATTATAGCAGGTCATGATGTTTCCCCAAACCCGGTCAAAGCTATCTCTTTTAGTAATTGCCAAAAAGGTCAGAGGGTCCTGTGAATCAAGACTTATATTCAGACTTCCAATATTGGGAATTCGCAAGGTATCAATGTGATCCTCTATCAGAGTTGCATTGGTCGTAACATTGACTGATCTGAAGAGCGGGGCAATACGCTCGATGATCATAGGAAGATCATGTCTCACGAATGGTTCTCCACCTGTAATACGGATCTTGTCTACACCATGACGACTGAAGAGCTCACATATTTGGACGATCTCATCTGATGAGAGCAAATTCTTGTTATTCAGAAACTTAAGTCCTTTTTCGGGCATACAATACCTGCATCGCAAGTTACATTTGTCCGTAACCGCCATCCTGAGGTAATTCAAAGATCTTCCGTATCGGTCTTTTAACATCTTTCTACCCGCATTGGACTCTTCTACGAAGTTAGTAAATAAACGAGGATGATGATAGTAGACAAGTACCAGCTCCCTCCGTTGCTTAAACAGGTCAATCATCAAAAGGGTTTTTGTTGTCTAAGAACCCGGCAGGAGGTAACAATATGATTATTTTTGGCGTTTGACAGTTCAGAAGCACGCTTCATGAAAAAATATTTCTTTTTAGTTAGCATTTTGGCGCTATTAACAGCCTGCGATGAAGAATGCATGGTCGAATGCGATTTTACTGGTGCCGTACAAATTGACACAACCTGGCCGATCCCTGACATGCTGTGGATCACAGGTCAGGATACAGTAGTCTTTGTCTACTCTAATGAAGATGGAGATTCCCTTTTCATGGAAGTGGATCAGTATGAGTTCTCCTATTCTCAAATGATGGATCGCGTACCTTGCGGAGAATGTGGAGATAGTGTTGATGCGCTGACTGTGATTCCTTCATTCGACTATAAGCTGATCAGTAACAAGGACATTGAGGTAAGTATTCAGATGAATTCAGGTCGGGTTATTGAAGAAGAACAGAGGCTTCTCCAATGCGTAGATGGCGTCATTACCTTCAGGAATAGCAATGGTACGGAACTCGGTTCTACCCCGTTCATCTTTGATTGTAATTCAAGTTTCGATGATGAAGATGCGCTCAAGATCAACAAGGAGGCATACGGACACAAAAGATCTACCAGGGATACCGTCTTTAATACTTGTGTAATAGACAGTGGACTATTCTATTTCATCGACCCTGCTGCTGCGATCAATGAATTTACCATAGCAAGAGAGGTCCCCATCAGGATGTTCAATCATTTAGGCACCTGCTGGAGATTTGATAGTACCAGGTTCAAATAGTCAAAAGCCCTCCATTCTATTCTAAAAAGACGTAAATTACAGTGATAGATCAGCGTGAGTGGATCATGTCATTCCAACCTATTGAAATATTAAGGGATAACGAGCACCTTTATGTGTTAAAACGTTGGGAGGAGGACGACATTGAAGCCTTGTTGAAGTATGCCAACAATGAAAAGATCTCCGGCAATCTCACAGATAAATTTCCCTTTCCCTACACCAGGGAGAGCGGTGAGGAGTTCATCAAAACTGTAAAAGATCTCGACCCGCCGCGGATTTTGTGCATCTCCAATAGTAGGGAAGCCATCGGAGCCATCGGGGTCCATCCGCAATCGGACATTTGGAGCCGAAATATGGAAATGGGCTATTGGCTCGCAGAACCCTTCTGGGGGCGTGGGATCATCACAAAAGCCGTCGAGGCTATGGTGACACATGGATTCAATAGCTTTGATGTGGATAGAATTTTTGCCAGACCATTCGGATCTAATGAGGCTTCTCAGCGCGTCCTTGAAAAAGCGGGCTTCACGCTGGAAGCACGATTTAAAAATACCATATACAAGAATGGACAATATCATGATGAATTGATCTATGCAATCCGCAAATGATCCTCAAACGACTTTTAATGAGTCTTAACCATGCCCGGTGTAGAAGGATATATTGAAGAACAGGACCCGCGATTCCAGTCATGTCTTTTTAAACTGCATGATTATTTGTCGGGCGAGCTGGGCCTGACCTCCCGTATTCGATATAAGATCCCTTTCTATGATCAATATTCCTGGATCTGCTATATCAATATCCGGTTTGACAAGATAGAACTCGCATTCCTTCGTGGCGATAAAATGAGCAGGACCTGGAAAAGTCTTGACTTCAGGGGGCGGCAACAGGTGGTGAGCGTCTTGTTTGATCCCGAAGAAGAAATTCCGTGGCAGGAATTATCCGCGACCATTCAGGAAGCTCTATTGCTCGATGAAGAGATAATGAGACACAATTAAGGGACGTCCTAATGTAAGATATCGGATAGCTGACAAGCTTAATCTGAACCCCAAAAACACTCGTATGTTTCATTGAGTAAACCACATTAATGAATATCGACGAGCTGAGTTCAATAATCGAATCACGAAGGGCGATCTATCCTCCAGTATATACCGGTGAGGAGATTCCGGATGAACAGATCGAGATCCTGCTTCAAAATGCCAACTGGGCACCTACACACAAGAAAACAGAACCATGGCGCTTCAAGGTACTGAAAGGCAGGAAACTGAAAGACCTTTCCAACTACCTGGCGACGTATTATGAAAGGAATACCCCACCGGACAAGTTTTCCAATACCCGACACAAAAAGATGTTGAACAAAACGGCGAACTGCAGTCACGTGATCGCCATCTGTATGCAACGTGACCCACAAAAGCGCATTCCCGAATGGGAAGAGATCGCATCAGTAGCCTGTGCCGTTCAAAACATGTGGCTGTCATGTACTGTCATGAAGATCGGCTGTTACTGGAGCACACCAAAAGCCGCCCTTGAAGCTCGTGATTTCTTCAATTTGAAGGAGGGAGAACGTTGTCTCGGATTGTTCTATATCGGTGTACCAAAGCCAATGGCTCTGGAGGCACCAGGGGTAAGGCAACCTGTAGAGGAAAAAGTCGAATGGTTAACAATGTAATCACCAACTTGTAAGTTCTAAGCTATAATTTTGTACGATTCAGAATATTCCTCAGATGTCTGTGGGCAATAAAGATCCATTATACAATCCATATCTATTTTCTGTTGTCATTCTGCTCATGACTGCAACGGCATGGGCCTATCTCTCCTATGATGAGGTTGTTATTTTCAATTTCTTGAACATTCCACATACTGATAAGCTAGATGTATTCTTTCATGCCTTGACCACAGTTGGAGATGGAACATGGCTGTTTCTCATCGGAGCCATCTATATTATCTTTCTCGGCATCAGCATAAAAGTCAGACTACTCAAGCTGGTCTCCGCTTATGCCATCAGTGGTATTGTCGTCCAGATCCTCAAGCATATGGTCTGGCCAAAAGCCAAAAGACCTGCAAGCGTAATCGGTGAAGAAAATCTCGAATTGGTCCAGAATATGGCAATTGCCGGATACAAGAGCTTCCCCAGTGGACATACAGCCACCGCGTTCGCCGTTCTATTCATTTTAAGTATTTACGTGCGGCCATCCTTCAAAGTAATCCTGGCCATTCTCGCCATATTGATCGCGTACAGTAGGCTGTACCTCAATCAACACTTCCTCATTGATATCGCCGTCAGTGCGGGATTGGGAGTACTCATCGGTTATTCAAGCTTTCTTCTTATTTCGAAATTGTCAAAAAAGAAGAGCATACCTGTGGATCCAGGAGATAAAGGGCGGGATGGCCAAATAGTTTCGCCAACTTCAGATTGATACAGAAAACATTACACGGTTTTCTACACAAATAAGGGTGTTGTATCCGTGGAATTATTAAATATTTCATTGATCTTTTTATAACGATATTCAAAGATCTGGTCGATCCTGCGACTTACAAGCAGTGAATTCACTAATTGCCCGAGAACGCCAAATGGCAAGGCGTACTCCAGTATGTCTTCCATCTCTATATGATCACCCTTATCCGTGAAAATATGTTGATGACGCCATAGCTTGTATGGGCCTTTACGCTGCTCATCAACGAACTTTTTCCGGTGTTCGATCTCCGTTATCTCGGTTTGCCAGTTCATACTCACAAGCGGAAAAGGGCTCACTTTATAGTCTATAAGTATGCCTGGATACATTTTTACCCCATTCATATCGCTTAGGATCTCGAATTTCATATTCTCAGGCGTGATGACATTCAGGTTTTCCGGTCGTGAAAAAAACGACCACACTTCATCAAAATCAGCGTGTATATTTTGCTTCCAGGTCTTTCTGTAGATCTTCATATTAGGCAAAAACAGTAAAATTCGATCCGGGTTTAAAATCACTTATATTTATTTCATGGAAAATAAAAAAACGATCGTTGGAGGTTTCGAATGGGCTGATCTTACTGTGGACAACGCCACACAGGTCAGGGATTTTTATAAAGAAGTCATCGGATTTACTCACGAGGATGTGAATATGGGGGAGTATAATGATTTTAGCATGAACAGCCCTACCGATGAACAAACCAAGGTCGGTATCTGCCATGCCCGAGGTACTAATAACGATATTCCGCCACAATGGATGATCTACTTCAATGTGGAAAACCTGGAGGACAGCATGCAGTCAGTCAAAAACAATGGCGGGAAGATTCTCGCCGGACCCAAGGGATCTGAAAAATATGGCAGTTATTGCTTTATCGAGGATCCGTCAGGCGCACGATGTGCCTTATTTCAAAAAGCTTCTCAAGACTAAGCACCAGCAATTTCCTTTATGGCCCCCACAAGTCTATCCAGATCCGAGGTCAGGGTATACACATTTGGGGTGATCCGGACGCCCTGAACATTAAAGTAATCGATACTGACCGTATGAATGCCATGATCATTCATCAGAGCATTGCCTACATCCTGAGGGGATTGGCCTTCGATCCTCAACAATGCAATTGCACCACCATAGTCCCTGTTCAATGAGGTACCAATACTAACATTATTCAGTTCGGAAACTCTTTCACACCAGTAGTTTTTGAGCATCCATAACCGTTCTGCTTTTCGCTCCGGCCCGATCATCAAATGAAAATCTAGCGCCTGCCCTATCGCTTGCTCAATGGCAAAAGAACGCGTACCCAGATGCTCGAATTTCCGAATATCCTCTTCTTCAGGGTCGGGAGCGGCAAGCAATGGGTATAGTGACTTTATCTTTTCCTTCCTCACATAGATCAGACCGCTTCCGAACGGCGCACATAGCCATTTATGGAGACTTGTTCCGAAATAATCACAATTAAGGTCCCGAATTTCAAAGTCAAGATGCGCAAAACTATGCGCACCATCCACGACAACTTCGATCCCCCTCTCATGTGCCGCATCAGCAATTTTTTTGACCGGTATGACCTGACCCATCCAGTTGACCATATGTGTAAGGTGGACGATCCTGGTCTTGTCGGTAAATTGATCGGTATATAATCTGATGATCTCCTCATCTGATTCCATGGGGAATTCCGGTTCGATCCACTTTAAAACAATACCATCCCGGTGTTCGCGCTGCCTCCATGCATTCATCATGTTTGGATAGTCCAGTTTGCTCAGTACCACCTCATCACCTGCCTCCAATCTCAAACCAAAAATTATCGTCTCAAGGGCCTCAGAAGTATTCCTGTTAAATGCTATTTCCTCAGCACTGCAACCGGCAAGATCCGCTACCCTGCTGCGTAATGGTTCCCGGCCTTTATCCAATATGCGCCACATGTAATATGAAGGAGCTTCATTACTCAGTTTGTTATAACGTTCTACAGCTTCCTGAACGACTCGCGGTTGTGGGCTCACACCACCATTATTAAGATTCATTATAGTGGGTGAGACAGTATAGGCCTGTTTTACCGACTCCCAGAATGCTTCATCTTTGATCTGCGTATCAAGGGGCATGGATTCGATGCGCCTGACATGATGTACAAGATCATTGGCTACCTCCGGCAATATCAAACGTCCGGCAATAGCCGATAGACTGTAAGCACCTGCATTCCTTAGAAATCGTCTTCTCTGATTCATCACTCTATGTTTTCTATAGGTTCAAACGATTTGAACATCGAAGGATCGGCCTCCTCCACTGCAGACCTGAAAGCTTGCCAATCTTCCCGATAAAATCTATTTGTCAAATCTATCAATTCATTCACACGTGTCTTGACATTAGCATAAGCCGTAAGAACGTTATCACCTGGACTTCCCTCCATTCCGCTGATAAGCGCTCTGAGTGTGCCAAGTTGACTTCGCAAAGTTTTACTCCTGTCGATGTACCCCTTGGCGTCTTCCGGGCCTACGTAAAGTTCCATCAAGGAGTCCAGCTTTTCAGAGGTTCTCATCTTTATTTTCTTCAGATCTTTTTTTACTGAATCAGGCAGATACTTCCAGGAATTTGAAATATTTATAAGGTCCTTCTCAGCTATCTTAAGCCGGTCCATAGACTCCGCGGCGCGGCTGACCATGGTTTCAAACTGACCATAAAATTCTTTTTTCGCCAGGGCATCATTCAAATCAAACTCTATTCGAGGATCCGGCGTGACTGCTATACGAGCTGAGTCTGTCACCTCTCCCAGTTTCACTACAACAAGATATTGTCCCGGCAGCACGCGGTCACCGCGAGGAGGATCCGCATCTTCCTTTCTGTCTCTGCGTGAAGGATATGATACACCATTGGACTCCAGCCCCCAGTAGAAACGATTGAGCCCTGTTTTGGCTTTAAATGAAAAGTTCCGGACCGTATCTCCGGCTTCATTGAATATGACAACCGCTACCTTCTCCTTTTCTTTGCCGGATTTTGCGCCAGACTTTTCGTCCCCGGTATCAGAACTTTCTTCGTTCTCAATCTCATCCATTTCAGCATCGTTTTCATCAAAGCGGTATGTGAAAGTCGCCACCCCGCGCCTTTCATTTTCACCGATAAATTGACCCTGAGCATAAAACCTGACACCCTGATAGGATGCCGTGTAGCTCAAATATCCATCAGCACTCGCCAATAAGCTGAAATTCATATTTCCGGATTCCTCATCATCGCCAGCCATTTGCCGTAGGAATGAAATATCATCGATGACCCATATGGATCTGCCAAAAGTGCCGATGATCAGGTCATTGGTAACAGGGTGGATCTTTAAATCTCGAACCTGGACATTCGGAAAGTTCTGAGACCATTTCAGCCATTCAGTTCCCTTATCGACAGAATAATAAAGGCCGGCATCGGTACCTAAAAAAAGCAATTTCGGCTCTACAGCATCCTGGACAACGGAACAAACAAAGCCGTCAACATCCTTTTCATCAACGATGCGGCGAAAGGTCTTTCCATAATCCTCCGTGTGATAAAGCCAGGGGGACCATACATTCCTTCGGTAGTCGTTAACAACCACAAATGCTTCTCCCGGTTGGGTCCCCAATTCAATTTGAGGGATCCAGCTTCCTTTGCGATACTGAGGCAGGTTATCGCTGATATCCATCCAGGACTCCCCCGCATTGCGTGTGATGTGAAGGCGACCATCGTCCGAACCCGTCCATATGACTCCCTCGTCATGTGGCGAAGGTGCTATGCACAACAAAGTTGTATGGTTTTCCGCCTTAGTTACGTCAAGGGTAAGGCCTCCGGATTCTGACTGCTTTTGTTTGGACGTGTCATTTGTAGTAAGGTCAGGAGATATGATAGACCAGCTTTGACCACAATCATCGGAGTAGTGCACAAACTGACTTCCAAAGTAAACGCCACAATTTTGAAATGGATCTCTTGCAATCGCTGCATTCCAGTTGAACCTTAATTCTATTGAGTCCGGAGCCTGGGGTTTGATGTACTTGGAACGTCCCGTCAGTTGATCATATTTCACAACATTACCACCTTGCGACATGGCATATCCAAATCTGGGTTCATGCAACAACGGTACTACATCAAACCCATCGCCAAAATATATCTCTTGCCAGTCATCGTTCCTGATCCCACCCCTTCTCAGTACTTTATGAGGACCTACCCAGGAACCATTATCCTGCATACCGCCATAGATATTGTATGGATAAGCAGTGTCATAATTGATATGATAAAACTGCCCTATAGGAAGGTTTCCCAAGAATGTCCAGGTCTTTCCTCCGTCGTATGAAATATTCAGTCCCCCATCATTTCCGTCAATAATGAAGTCAGGGTTTTCCGGATGTATATAAAAAGCGTGATGATCTGGATGTATGCTGTTTCCATAGTCCATAATGGTCTCAAAAGTCCTTCCACCGTCTTCAGACATGGAAACATAGGACCACAAATTGAAAATACGGTTGTGGTTCTGTGGATCGACATAGATCTCCGCATAATAGAATGGACGGTTGCCTATATTCTTACTGGAGACCAGACTCCAGGAGTGTCCGCCATCATTTGAACGATAAAGTCCGTTTTTCTTTGCTTCGATCAGGGCGTAAACTCTTTCGGGCTGGCTAGGAGCAAATGCTAATCCGATTCGACCCAGATCTCCTTTAGGTAAACCATCCTCACTTGTGAGTCGCTTCCAATTCTCACCACCATCATATGTGAGGTACAATCCTGAACCTTCCCCGCCAGAGGTAAAGTCCCATGGTGTTCTCCTGAATTCCCACATCGCCACCAGTAACTTCCCCGGATTGGAAGGATCCATCACCATTTCACCGACTCCTGTCGATGGATCGACATAAAGGATCTTTTCCCAGGTATTCCCACCGTCCGTCGTTTTGAACACTCCTCTTTCCTCAGAATCTCCCCATGCAGAGCCCATAGCACCGACATACACTGTTTTGCTATCATTGGGATCGATCAGTATCCTGTGGATAAGCCTTGTATCTTTTAGCCCCATATCGCTCCAACTCCTGCCACCATCAATTGACTTGAAAACACCTCTACCGCTGTTATGTGAATTTCGCGGGTTGCCCTCACCGGTACCTACCCAGATAATGTCAGGATTATTTTGATCTACCTTCAGTGCTCCAATAGCAAGTGATGGCTGTGAATCGAAAATAGGCTTCCAACTTACGCCTCCATTCCTGGACTCCCACACACCACCCGAAGCCGACCCGATATATATATGGGACGGGTCCGAAGTGATAACATCTATCGCCGTTACCCTCCCACTCATACCCGCAGGACCAATATTTCTGACTGCTATACCTTCAAGGATATCCGTGGAATCCTCCTGACCCCTTATTAGTCCGGTAAATAGAGAGATTATCATTAAAATGGTGAACAGTCTCATAATCATCAATTTAGAGCGGGGCATAAATTAGCACAATTCATGGTTTAATCCGTACTTTATGGCCAGACAACTGTTCAAAACGATGAAATCCTGTCCTGTTGTGTGGGTAAGATCAGCCTTGTACACCTTAGTCATGTTAGCACTATGCGTATATCTGAATGCCCATCATCCGCCAATGTCGGCTGCAGACAATTGTGGTTTGATCGTGAACGCAGGGCCCGATAAATACGTATGTGATGATAATCCGGTCACTACTCTCGAAGGACATGTTTCGGGTTCTGGTCTTAGGGATTATGTCTGGATGCCATCTGATGGGTTGAGTAATCCGAACTCCCTCAGACCAACTGTAACGGTAACCGAGGCCAAGTGCTATGTGCTTACTGGTAAAAAGAAGGGCACCACCAATCTCATCGTCAACGGCAACTTCGAACAGGGAGCCACTGGATTTTCTACAGATTATACACCAGGCACAATGAGTTGTTTTGGCCTTGGCTTTCTTGATTGTGCGGGGACTTATGCCGTACTCAATAATCCACAAACCGGACATACCAGTTTTTCCCCTTGTGGCGATCACACTTCAGGCAATGGTAATATGATGGTTTGTAATGGTGCTCCGGGATTTGTCAATGTTTGGTGCCAAACCGTGGCTGTGACGCCTGGAAGAGATTATTGTATTTCCGCCTGGGCCTGTTCTGTTAATCCAGCCTCTCCGGCACAACTTGAGTTTTCCATCAATGGTTCCCCTTTAGGACTGCTCAGCTTGAGCAGCACCACTTGCCTTTGGGAAGAACTCGATGCAGAATGGAACTCCGGAGGAAACGCCATTGCCCGGATCTGTGTGATCAATAATAATATAGCACGCGGTGGCAACGATTTTGCTATAGATGACATTGAGATGTATGAGATCTGCGAACAGTACGATACTGTCTGCGTCGATATAGAGGAAGTAGATGCTATTGTTCAACCTCCTAAAAAGATATGCTGTGATAACCCTATTGTTCAACTCGATGGCACTGGATCCAGCGTAGGACCGGGATACAGCTATAAATGGATACCGTCAAATGGAGGACATATCTTATCAGGTGAAAACACTCTTATGCCACTCGTGGATCAACCTGGAACATATACTCTCATAGTGACTGGACCCGAAGGGTGCACTGAAGAATATAAAGTCGAGGTTGAAGGGAGCCTGATACCACCCCGGGTGTATGCGGAAGTAAGGGATACACTTGACTGTGATCATCCTGAAGTCAGGATATTCGGGGGCGCCTTTCCAGATAACAACGTAACTTATGACTGGCAGGGACCGGGAGGATTTCGCAGCACGGAACAAGCGCCTTATGTAGATCAACCCGGAGTTTATACTCTTATAGTCACAGATGATTGTGGATGTTTCGGAACTGCCATGGTCACAGTCTATGAAAATGACAATATCCTGAAAGTCAATATAAAGGGAGATAGTCTGAATTGTGCGGATTCGCTGGCACTGCTCGTCGCCGAAAGCAATCGTAGCAATATTAATTTCAACTGGTCGGGACCCAATGGATTCCAATCATTTAACGACAGTGTTATTGTCAGAGATACAGGATGGTATTTTATCAATGTAAATGATGCTGAGGGCTGTGAAAACCAGGATTCCTTTGAGGTTATTGGTGATTTCGAGAACCCGCAGATCATTACCCAGGATGATACCATGACTTGCTATAATCCTGAAGTGAGACTCGATCCGGAATCGGATGGTCAATTTTTTTCATGGAAACTTGATGGTCGGTTCATCTCTGAGGATTCCAGCATAACCACGAATATACCGGGTATTTATACCATAATAGCTGAAGGAAAGAACGGTTGTATCGATTCGGCTCTTGTTGAGGTAAAAGCAGACACAGCAGTTGCCGATTTTGTGATCCAGGGATCTGATATTCTGTGTGATTCTTCCTCGACCGATATATGCTTTGACACCTTGACTAATATCGAAGCAAGTTATACCTGGCAATTTCCGGACACTTCTTTTTCCGACATCAGTTGCATAGAAGTAGAAAATGAAGGATGGATCTACTTGAGTTCATTGGGAAGCAATGGTTGTGTATACGAAGACTCCGCTTTCATAGACAAATTTGAAGATCAACCAACACATATTCTTGGAGATTCGCTTATTAATTGTTCTCGACCAAGGATCACATTGAGGCCGGGCGTCCCCAACTCAGCTGTCTTTTGGAGGCTGCCGGACGGTTCCGTCAGTGATTCAGATAGCCTGACCATCGGTTCAGGTGGCACCTATATTTTCACCATAGATTCTCGAGATCACGAATGTCCGATAACAGATTCGATCAATATATGGGCGGATTTTCAGCCTCCTCAGGCAGATCTGGATTCTGATTCGCTGTCTTGCACAATGGACTCCGTACAGATCGTTCACCAGACACAGGATTCCATAATCAACTGGTCGTGGTCAGGTCCTGGCGGATATTCAAGCCGAAATGCCTCTCCATGGGTTACCAATCCCGGCAGGTATGAGGTTGTACTGAGATCGGTCAACGGATGTGAGGAAACCATTTTGATTGACGTCCCGCAGTCAGCCAATTATCCTGATATTCTGGTCTTTGGTGATACCATCAATTGCAGACAACCACAGGTAGAAATATATGCCGTGGCGGACCGCCCAGGTTTGTCTTATGCCTGGGATGATCCGGGAGGTGGTACGATCAGCGATAGTTCTTTTTTCAGTAGATCTTCAGGTACCTATACCCTCACCGTAACCTCGCCTGACAGTTGTGTTATTGAAAGGACAATACACATTCCAATCGATACGGCACATCCGGTATTTGAAATATCAGGCATAGATACCATAACCTGTATCAACAGGACCATAGACCTAAGTGTAGACCCACAACGATATTCGTCCGTGCGATGGACGGGTCCGAATGGATTTGGCTCAGATCAGCGGTCTATAACAATTGGTGAGGCCGGAACATATAATGTTGCCGTAATGGGCCAGAATGGTTGCCGAACAGAACGTAATACACAGATCCAGGTGGATACCATACCACCAGATATATCCATCAACGGTGATACTATCAATTGCCTTCATTTATCCATTCCACTTATAGCCAGGGGAAACTTCAAGGGGTCTCCTCAATGGTATGGACCACAAGGGCCTGTTCAGGGAGATGATACGATCCGGGTAAATTACGGCGGTAGATTCAATGCTTTGGTTCGAGGAGAGAATGGTTGTGAGAATTCTGATTCCTTTAAAGTGGAAGTGGATACATTGCCACCTGAGGCTTCTGTCTATACCGATACAATAACCTGCGCAAAAGAAAAAGTGTGGATAGGTGTTGAAACCAATGCAGATTCAACCATTTGGAACTCTCAACAAGGCACATTCAATGCCGATTCTGTACAAGTAAGTCTGCCAGGCATGTACGATGTGCGGTTGGTTGGTAAAAATGGTTGTCTTACAACGAAAACCGTCGAAGTTGAAATAGATACTTTATCCCCAATAGTATCGACCCGCAACGACTCCCTTACTTGTCACGATAACGAGGCCACACTTCATTCGAATGTCAGACAGGCTGATCGATACTGGTGGATTTCAGAACAGGGCGATACGTTGTCTACCGGATTCGATCCCAGTGTCAACACGTCTGGGACTTATATCTGTGTAGCAATCGATGAAAGTAATGGCTGCACGACGTCATCACCGGCGGTCATTTATGACCTGAGGGATCTCCCTATGGCCCAGTTTATTACCGACCAACCGGATTGTGATAGCGATCTCGGGCAAATTAGTGTTTCATCGATCTCAGGCGGGATACCGCCATATTTGATTTCCATAAATCATGGTACGCCGGAAGCCGATCGAAACTTTTCGGAATTGAATCCAGGTCAACATATTATATCAATCATTGATGCCCTCGGCTGCGTGCAAGAAGACACCATCCAAATTCATGAGATTATTCTTGCTGAGAGTAATCTCACAAGTGAAATCACCATCGACCTTGGTGATAGTGTCGAGCTCATGCTCAATGTTAGTCCGGATCCATCTATAATACGACGAGTTGAGTGGAGCCCTGACGTGGCGATCTCCTGCACAGACTGTCTGAATCCCAGGGTCTCACCCGGTAGCAACCAAAGATATTTGGTAGAGGTGATCGACACGAACGGGTGTAGTCAAATTCTGGAAATACTTGTCAGGGTAAACTTGCCCAGGATCTATATACCGAACGCATTCACTCCCGGAGATGGGAATGGTTTGAACGATGTTTTCTTTCCTCATACTAATTTACCTGAGGAGGTCTTTGTAGAGAGCATGCAGATTTACACACGATGGGGTGAACTGGTCTTTAACAATGAAGGCTTCAAACCCAATGAACCAGAAGCAGGCTGGGACGGTACTTTTAATGGAGAAAGATTAAATCCTGGAGTGTATGTCTATCTTATACAAACCAGACTAACCAATGGTGAAAAACTGACCTTCTCTGGAGACGTCACTATTATTGATTGACGAGTATTACACCAGGACACAATTATGGATTTAAACTTGAAGGTCTCATTTTTATCAAAACGAGTTTATTAACTTCCGCGAACAAGCAGAAACGCGATAGATGACTCGATCCAAACTTCTGGTCCTTATTTTTCTGAATCTGGTCTTTCTTGCTGTGGGCCATTCTCAGGGCGGTTGCAATCTCAATGTTGATGCCGGTCCAGACTTGATCCTTTGCAAAGATGAGTCTGGAAATTTGAACGGAATGGTCAGTGGTGATTACGATGACTACCAATGGATGCCAACAACGGGATTGGGGAATCCATTCGATCTTAACACATCCGTGACCGTCTCACAAAGAACAATATACAGACTGGTTGCCACAGGAACGGGTAATAATATTATCATCAATGGAGGGTTCGAATCAGGCAGTCTGGCACCCTCAACCACGACATTTAGTTATGTTACTGTTCCCAATTTACCTTTGTCACCAGGAGGCTCTTATACTATCGGAACATCGGTCAATTTTCAGAATATTTGGGGATGCAGTGTCCATGGCGGAACCTATGCATTGGGTTATAATGGCACTAATGCTGCAGGAAGCAACATCTGGTGCCAGACAGTCAATGTAAATCCAAACACGGATTACAAGGCAGAAGCGTGGTTGATGTCGGTCGTAATACCTCTATTGACGTCCGCACCTTCAATCACAATTGAGATCAATGGTACAGCCGTGGGAAGCACCGTAGGCAGTCCCACATTGAATTGTAGTTGGTCAAGCGCCAGCGGTATATGGAATTCAGGAGGAAACAACACAGCTACTGTGTGCATTGTCAACAACGTCGGCGCACGCAATTTTGGAGGCCTGGATGATATTTCACTCAAAGAATGCTGTGAGGCTGAGGATGAAATAATTGTCGATGTTGAAGATGTACGGGCATTGATCGATCCTGCGGGACCGATAACATGCGACAATCCTATTTTGATCCTCAATGGCAGTGGCTCGTCAACCGGACCAGGCTACCGATACGAATGGTCGACAAATGATGGTTTGATATTATCTGGTGCCAATACCCTCAATCCGACCATTGGTGCACCGGGTACTTATACGTTGAGAGTAATAAGCCCGAATGATTGTAAAGAAGAGACTATGATCACCATTGAGGGAAGTGTAACACCTCCCGATGTGCGAACATTCAATGTTACACTGAGTTGTGACAATGATCCAGCTCTTGTAGCTGCTACTTCCACTAATCCCGATGTGACCTTTACCTGGACCGGACCAGACGGATTCCGCTCTTTTGATCCATCGTTCAGGGTGTCAAAAGGTGGTACATACTATGTTCGAGTAGAGGATAATTATAAATGTTTTAGTATAGATTCAGTCGTGGTTCTCGATGATCGTTCGTTTCCTGAAATTGATATTCTCGGCGATACTATCTCATGCGGTAGAGATAGCGTAATATTGGGTAGTATCAGCCCGTCATGGAAACTCAGTTATACATGGACTGGGCCCTACGGTAATAGTGGTTCGGACAGTTCATTTATTGCCAGAGACTCCGGGCGGTATATTCTCATGGTGAAAGATTCGAATGATTGTGTTTCCGCAGACACCTTTGTTGTTTCAGAGAATGATCTGGCATTCGATGCATTTGCCACGGCCGATACCATTACATGTGCCAATCCGGTGGCTAAATTGGTGGCTTATTCGGACAGCTCCAATGTGATCTTCGATTGGTCAGGTCCAAATGGATTCATTGCCTCTGGAGATAGCGTTATTGTTACAGATACCGGCAATTATATCCTGACAGCCACATATGACAGCCTTTGTGCCATCACGGATACTGTCAGAGTCTTCAAAACGGACGATGTACCGCAGGTATCGATACTTGGCGATACAATAGATTGCAGGAAGGACACTGCTTTTTTGCAAGGCTCTTCTGCCACTCCGGGAAGCTCGCTTCATTGGTACGGGCCAGGGGGCTTTGAAAGTACAGATGGCAACATAAGTGTTTCAGATTCGGGAGTTTACATCCTCGAAGTAACAGGACCCAATGGCTGTATGATAGCCAGGTCATTTGAAGTTGTCATAGATCGGCAGACTCCTGATTTCAGAGTTCGAAGTGACACCCTCACCTGTAGAAATGACAGTGCTGTACTCGCGCTTGTTGGCATCGGTTCAGATGATCAGGTTATCTGGTCGGGGCCTGGTGGGCTTTCTTCAACGACAAATACAATAACAACCGACATCCCTGGTGAATATTTTATAAAGGTTACAGGCATTAATGGATGCGAGCAACGAGATACTACGTCAATCCTGAATGATCGAGAGGCACCCTATGTTATTGCACTGGATGACACGATCACATGCAGCAATCCCGAGGTTACCCTTTCTGTTATCAACAGCGATATATCAAGCTGGAACTGGCAGGGCCCTATGGGAATATCGTTCGATACCAGTACGATAAGTACTGATAGAATAGGTATGTACAACTTGACCGTTGTTGGTCATAATGGTTGCGATACAACCATATCTTTTGAAGTTCGGGTTGATACAGTCAAACCACAGTTTAGCCTTTTAGGTGATACTCTGGATTGTAACAATAACTCAGTCACTTTGGAGGTCAATACCATGGATGCGGGCTTGGTATCCTGGTCTGGACCAGGTGGTTTCACATCGACCAGCTTTGAACCTGAGGTACAGGATAGCGGATGGTATGTATTTACTTTCACTAAGGCGAATGGGTGCTCCAGGACAGATTCGATCTATATCGTACAGACTGAAGCCTTGCCGGATATTTCCGCAAGAGGCGATACTCTGAACTGTGTTAAAGACTCGGCATTCTTGACGGGTACAAGTTCAACTCCCGATGTTTCTTTCATGTGGCTTGACGGTCAAAATAATGTCATAGGGAATAGGAGTATTGTCCAGGTTGATAATCCCGGTCTCTATACGCTAACTGTGACCAGTCTGGAAGGGTGTAAATCTCAAGAGGTCGTCAGGGTTGTGGCGGATACGATTAAACCGGAGATCATATCGATCGCCTCGGCCGGTTTAAAGTGTGATTCTACTTATACCAATCTTCTGTCAGAGATCAGTTCTGATGTCGTAAGGCTCGAATGGACCGGTCCCGGTAACTTTTACTCGACCGACCAGAACCCACGAGTTTCAGATATCGGCCGTTACTACCTCACAATTTATGCGGAGAATGGATGCTCTTCCACTGATTCAATATTCCTCATCGCCCAGGATACCCGGCCCTATGTCCAAATCACAAGTGATACAATAACATGCATTAATCCTCAGGCTTTGTTGACAGGCAATTCCAATACTGAAAATGTCACATTTGAATGGACGGGACCAGGAGGTTTTTATTCAAGTGACAGTATTGTCAACGTAACTGTTCCTGGTTTGTATTTTTTGCGTGTTCGCGATGAGAATGACTGCAGCACCCTGGATTCGGTTTGGGTCACTGAAGACCTGAGAAGACCGGATGCTATGATATTTGCTGATACCATTTATTGTGAATCAATGCCTGCTACAATATCTTCGACAACCACACCTTCAAATTCAGGTCGTGCCTGGTTTTATAGTGGTCAACGAATAAGCACCGATAGCGAGATCATGAGCAGTGAGCCGGGAATTTACACATTGGTTACCACCCATCCGGAAACAGGATGTAAGGACACCGTATCTGAAGATATCATCAGAAGTTATGATACTATTCAGTCTGCTTTGGTTCATACTGAGGACATAAGCTGTATGAATGTCACCGGACTTATTGAAATCCAGGAAGTGAGTGGCAGCCTGGGACCATATGAATATAGTCTGAATGGACAGGATTTTCAAGTGGAGCCAATATTTGAAGATTTATCAACCGGACATCATGAAATTGTTATCAGGGACCGCTATGGCTGTGAATTTGTTACTTCGGCTTTTATAAACCAAAAGCAAACCTATACACTTAATCTGCCCCCAAATGTCAGCATACAAAAAGGAGGAAAAGAGACCATCACGGTCATTACGAATATTCCAACTGATCGAATAGCTCAGATCTCGTGGTTACCAGGTCACGGATTATCCTGCACTGATTGTCTGTCAACCGTGGCTTCTCCCGATTTCACAACAACCTATAAGGTCGTTGTCACAGATATCGATGGGTGTACATATCAAGATTCTATTACTGTTGAAGTGGTCGAAGGATCGGATGTTTATGTTCCCAATATTTTCAGTCCCAATGGCGATCAGTTGAACGATATCTTCACCGTCTATTCAAACACTGAAGCCCAATTGGATGTGCTTGCAATCTTTGATAGATGGGGTGAACTCGTTTTTAGAGTCACCAACGGAACGACCAATGACGACCAATATGGCTGGGACGGTACTTTTGATGGAGAACGGGTGAAGCCTGGGGTCTACGTCTACTATGTGATTATTGAGGTCGAAGGCCAGATGAAAGTTTTGAGTGGGGATATAACGTTGATGGATTAATAAACCTACCTGCCGGAATCACCTCTAGAAAAAATCAAATCTTTTCCAGATTCCCAAACAAATCCATGCTTATTGTCGTTATTAATCGTAATATTGCAATAAACCATTTAACATGGGTGTTACAAAGACAGAAATCTTTACCGACGAACAGAACAGGATCGCTCAAATGGCCAAAGTGATCGGTCACCCTGCCAGGGTCGCCATCTTACAGCACCTTCTCGCTCAGCGATCTTGCATATGCGGAGACCTGGTCAATATCATTGGTCTTTCACAACCTACGATCTCTCAGCATCTCAGGGAAATGAAAAGGGTTGGACTTATAAAAGGGAATATCGAAGGAACAAGCGTGTGCTATTGCATTGACTCAGAGGTCTTTAAGAAATATGAAAGGACCTTTTCGACCCTCTTCGATATTGATCAATGCAAACTGGATAACTGTTGTTAAATCAAACACATATTACAAAATAATTATATATAAACTTATGATACTTTCTGAAGTCAAAGACAATCTGGAGGCCCTTGAGGATCTCCATTTTATTCTACCTAATGGGAAGGAGGTTCCTCGTCACTTCCACATCACGGAAATCGGTAACATCAAAAAGGATTTTATTGATTGCGGAGGTACACTGAGAACTGAAAATGTAGTCAGTTTTCAATTTTGGAGCTCTGTGGATTATCATCATCGGCTAAAAGCCTCCAAACTTGTCAATATAATTCAAAAGGCTGAAAGCGCCCTTGATCTGCCGGATGCAGAGGTCGAGGTCGAGTACCAGGGTGACACTATTGGAAAGTATGGATTGAGTTTTGATGGAAAGGTCTTTCACCTGGTATCAAAATCGACAGACTGCCTGGCCAAAGAAAATTGTGGTTTGCCGCTTGCGGGAGTGACAGGTTCCTTAAAAGAAATTGAATCTTCCTGCTGTTCACCTGAATCAAATTGCTGTTGACCTAAATCAATTCTTTAATGTACGATAATCTTGAAGATTACATCCAGCTCTTTACACCCTCTATCATTCTATCTCACCGGAAAGAAAGACTTTCCCTCATCAGCCGATATTTGGAGAACAAAATAAGGCACAATGGTCAGGCTCAATTGAGTTTCATCTGCACTCATAACTCACGACGCAGTCAACTCGCACAGGTTTGGGGCCAGATAGCTGCTGGATATTTCAAGCAACCTGTATTGTGCTTTTCAGGAGGGACGGAAGCTACATCTTTCCATGCGGCAGCGATTGAAAGTCTGCAGAGGGCAGGATTCGAGATAGAAAAGAATAATGGACCGAATGCCAAATTCAAAATATCATATGGAACGGAAGAACCTGAAATTGAATGTTTTTCGAAGATCTTCAGCCATGAAATAAATCCTGCACAGGATTTTGCCGCTGTCATGACCTGCACAGAGGCTGATGAGAACTGCCCCGTTGTCCCCGGCGCCGATCAACGATTCTCTCTTCCATATACTGATCCAAAATATGCGGATAACTCTGAGATAGAATCGACTGTCTACGACGCCACTTCCTACAAGATCGGAAATGAAATGTTTTATCTATTCTCTCAAATTGGTCAGTCGTGAACAAATATTTGGCTGAGGCAATAGGTACCTTCGCCCTCGTATTCTGTGGAACTGGAGCGATAGTCATTGATTCGATTTCACATGGAGTGATCGGTCACGTTGGCATATCCATGACATTTGGATTGATCGTCACAGCGATGATCTATTCAATCGGCACAATTTCCGGTGCACACATCAATCCGGCTGTGACGATCGGGTTCCGCCTTGCCGGCAAGCTTCCCGGAAAGATGGTTCTCCCATATATTACCG